>JBHPHI010000014.1:0-27737 GCA_042569595.1 Patescibacteria group bacterium | reverse complement strand
ATGTTTGGGAGCATGCATCTATAATTGGAGCCAAGTCTGAATAACCATAACCTAATTCTGGTAATTTAAATTTCATAATATTCCCCTCCTGATACTTATGTATTAGCCATCATATCTTCATTCACCGTGTAAAGCAAACTTGACACCTGTGTAAAGTCTGCTTTACACTCATCATTATGAAGCACATGGTAAGTAATTGTGTTAGAAAGGTTCGCACAAATCGCGGATACTCTCAACTAACTCTTGCAAAAAAAATCGGCGTCAGCCGACAAACCATCATTTCTCTTGAGAAGGGAAACTACACCCCCTCCATAGCCTTAGCTCTTAAAATTGCAAAAATATTAAAATATAAAGTAGAGGATTTATTCAAACTATGAACTCAAAACACTTTACACTATTATTAATTGTTTTTTTAGCCGGAGGCTGGTTCTTTTTAAAACCAAAAGAAAACCAAAACACAAATACTCCACCTACCCCCACTAACCAACAACAAGAAGTTGTTAACAATAACAATGTAGACAAAGAAGAAGATTCAGTAGACACAAAGTACAAAAGCTTTTCAAAAGAAGATTTTGATAAAAATCAAGACAAAAGAAGGATTCTTTTCTTTCACGCATCATGGTGTCCAACATGCAAGGTTGCCGACAAAGACATCACTAGCAATCTAAATAAAATTCCAGAAGATGTTGTTGTATTTAAAACAAATTACGATACTGAAAAAGACCTAAAACAAAAACATGACATCACCTACCAACACACCTTTGTTCAAGTAGATGAAGATGGAAATCAAATTACAAAATGGACGGGTGGAAATACTAAAGAAATACTCGAAAACTTAATCTAGCATGATTATATTAATATTGTTTGCTTTTCTGGGGGGCTTAGTTACTGTATTATCCCCTTGTATTTTGCCTGTGCTTCCCATAGTTCTTTCTGGATCACTAACTGGTGGAAAAAAAAGGCCGTTTGGAATAATTACCGGATTTGTCTTAAGTTTTACTTTCTTCACCCTGCTTTTATCCACCATCGTCAAGTCTACTGGAATTTCAGCAGACTCACTTAGAAATATTTCCGTATTCGTTATATTAGCCTTCGGAGTCACTCTTCTTTTTCCACAAACCCAAGCATTTCTTGAAAAGCTATTAAGCAAGCTTTCTTCAAAACAAAACACCGCAAACAAAAATGGTTTTAGTGGAGGCATATTAATTGGCCTCAGCCTTGGTTTGGTGTGGGCACCTTGCGTTGGCCCCATCCTTGCATCAGTCATTACTTTAGCTGCCACCAGCCAGGTTGGTTTTGCCACTCTATTTATTACCCTTGCTTACTCTGTTGGTACTGCCATACCCATGCTAGCCATCACATACGGAGGAAGAAATCTTCTAAATAAAAACCCATGGATTCTTCAAAACACTGAGAAAATTCAAAAACTATTTGGAGTTTTTATGATCTTAACAGCTATTGCCATTCACCAAAATTATGATCGAAAATTTCAAGCTTTCATTTTAGAAAAATTTCCCAACTACGGCGTCGGCCTCACCTCTATTGAGGATAATCAAATAGTTCAGCAGGAACTTGATAAGCTTAAAAATCAAGAAGCTTCTTCTCCAAAAAAAATCTTTCAAAAAAAAGCTCCAGGATTTGAGGGTGGAAATAATTGGATCAATTCAAATCCATTAGTTTTAGAAGAACTTAGGGGTAGTGTTGTGTTGGTTGATTTCTGGACTTACTCTTGCATCAATTGCATCCGGACCCTACCTTACCTCACCTCGTGGCATGAAAAATATAAAGACGAGGGCTTGATAATTGTTGGGGTTCATTCTCCAGAATTTGAATTTGAAAAAGACACCCAAAACGTTATTGAAGCTCTAAAAGACTTCAATATTGAATATCCAGTTGTTCAAGACAATGACTTTAACATTTGGAAAAGCTACAACAACCGCTACTGGCCAGCTAAGTATTTAATAGATAAAAACGGAACAGTTCGTTATACCCATTTTGGTGAAGGAAAATACAACGAAACTGAAAACATGATCCAAGAGCTTTTAGAAGAATCTGGAAGTGACATCAATCAAGAGCTTACTAGGCTTGATGAGTTTGTCCACCAAACTAAAACCCCAGAGACTTATTTAGGATACTGGAGGCTTACCAACACCAATGTAGAAGAGTCTATAAAAAAAGATAGTGAGCAATCATACACCCCAAAACCACTAAAGCTTAATCAAATAGCCTTCGAAGGAAAATGGAATATTCAATACAAACATGCCTCTCCGTCCAAAGAATCAAAACTTCATCTAAAGTTTTTTAGTAAAGACGTTCACTTAGTGATGCGGTCAGATGAAGAAACTAAAGTTAAAATCTATATTGACGAACAAACTATAAATAAAAACATTAGTGGAACTGACGTAATGGAGGGTATTGTCACCATCCAAAAAGACCGGCTTTATAATCTGGTCAAAGACATGGATCCTGCCAAACACACTTTAACTATCGAGTTTTTAGACGAAGGCATAGAAGTATATGCATTTACCTTTGGTTGATAGCTTCTCCCATTAACAATCCTTTAGCTTTTCTCCAATCAACATTTCTTCCATATTTATAAAAATTTAATTTAAAGCCATTTCGCTCAAACAAGTTTTCTATTCCTTCAGCTCCCTCTCTTCTTTTTGGATGGTATTCAAACAAAATCATTCCTACTTTATTTAGTTTATGTTCGATCTCAAACAAAACTTCTTTCTCGGCACCTTCAATATCAATTTTTATCAAATCAACGGGATCATTGATCAACTCAGACAAACGTACCACTTTTACAAAAATTTTATTGTTATTTTGCCCTTCATTCCATGACTTCTCAGAAAACGACCCAGAAGAAAACCATTTTTCTCCACTACTATCCACAAAAAACTCCCTTTCTCCCTCCTCATTCCCCACAGCTACGGGCAAGACAATTACATCTTCCATTCTGTTTTCAAACAAATTCTTTTTCAAAAGATTAAAATTATTGGGATTTGGCTCCAATGCAGTCATCTTAGCCTTAGGGTACAACATCTTAAAATACATTGTTGCCAAACCAATATGAGCACCCACATCAATAATTACTGGATCTTTTTTAGACAATTCCACATAATAAACATCTTCGCCAAATATTTCTCGCTTCAAGTGATGATATTCTTTAGAGTTTTCAAACCAGACCTGAAATTTTCGCAAGCGTGCTGAATCCATCAGCCCCTACTCCCCTAAAATAATCTGAGCAGCAACTTCACTGTCATCATCTAAATATCCAGAAACACTGGCCTCTCCAAAAGTATCTTTAAAATCAATCAATAAATATTCAAGTTTTTCTTCCAAATCTTCTTTTATATACAACTCTGTTTCTTTTACTGAATCGGCATTTCCCACACTCTCCACAACATATCCTAAGTCTTCAAATATTGTTTTATTTTTTCCAGCCAATCCAGTCACTCCAGATCCATTTAGTATTTCAAGCTTTATTTCCTCGCGAGAAAGTGGCTCTGGCGTGGGTGCTGGAGTCGGTGTTGCAACAGACTCAGACTCATTTTTTTCCTCCATCAACACTTCTGTCACAATCTCTCCAGGCATCCATAGGGTTTTTAAATAAAACGCCCACCCTGTTAAGCCAAAAATTGTCAAAAATATTATTATCCCTACCCCGAAAATACTCCTAGTAGCTTTTTTTTGGTGGCCTATTTCCTCCTCAAACGCCTCTTCATCCTCTTTGTTTTTTTTCTCTTCCTCAATATTTTTCTCATCCAACACCTCTACTTTCATCGACCCCATCTCATCCACTTCTTCTTTCTCTTTCTTTTCAGCAATCTCTTCTGATTCTTTTTCTTTTTCTTCAACCACCTCTTCAGTTTTCTTCAGTTCCCCTTTCTTTTCTTTGCCTGTGCCTTCTTCTTTCTTCGGCTTAACATCCTTCATATCATCCCCATAAACCTCAACAATTGTAGGAGTTTTTTCTTCTGGTTTTTCTTTCTTTTTTTTGTCAGGCATAAAACCTATCTAATTAACTTCTCATTAATATCTTAACTCAATATATCCTTGAGGACAAAAGTGAAATATTTACCGTATTTATATCAACACAATCATTTATAATAAGCTTGCTATAAGATAATTAATTAATAATTCACATGAACAACAAAAGACAGTGTGGAGAATGTCAGGTTTGCTGCATTGTGGCAGACGTAACAGAGGGAGAATTCAAAAAACCTTCCTGTGTTGCCTGCCCTCTATTAAAAACTGATGGTTTTGGATGCTCTGTTTTTGGAAAAAAAGAAAGACCCAATATGTGCTCCACCTTCGAGTGTTCTTGGCTCAAAGGTTTTGGCAGTAAAAAAGACAGGCCAGATAAAAGTGGGGTTATGGTTAGTGTAAACAATATGAATGGAGGCAACTGGATAATGGTCATGGATTATAAAAAAAATGCTCATCTTTACTCTGGAAAAAACATTGTTGTAGATATTGCTTCCCAAATTGACCTGCCCGCCATAGTGGTTGACTATGATAATTTAAAAAAGGGTAAAGGTGATTATGTTTTAATAAAGGGGAAACTAAAATCTAGATCTTCACAAATAATGGGTGACTTTTTAGGCAAGTTTAGTAAAAGTATAGATAAATATAAATTAATTATTAAGTGAAAAATAAATGGCTGTAGTAGCAGTTGCTTTTGATGGTACCAGGTGGGCAGATGGAGAAAGTAGAAACCCAACTACTCCATATGGTGGAGATTGGTACGACTCTGGGGGCGGGACAGCCGCCTCAGAACCAGACTTTATCTATCAAAACACTTATTCTGTGTCAGAAAAAGTCAAAGCCACTGAGCTTGGCATAGGTTGGGTTCCAGACTCTGCAGTCAATATGACTAGCACAAAAAGAGTCCTTATCTTAAAAACAATTGTTACCACGGTGGGTATATTAGAAACTACAGCTACTCAAGGTGCAAATATTGAAATTGGTTCGGGAGGTAGGAGGAGTGCTTACTATGAATACTATAGATACTACGGAGCTGGGACATCGCCAGAGTACCCCTCAACAACTAGTTGGATCATTACTGCAGTTGATCCAAATTTATCTGGATATGCAGACAACACCACTGGCTCCCCATCTGCTGCAGCCATAAACTGGGTTGGGTGGGTGGCTACCATGACCACAACCACAGCTAAATCGGAAAATGTTGCCATGGACGCCATCGATTATATTACCAACGGCACCGGACATACATTAACCGGAGGAACTAGCACAGATCCTGATGGAACTTTTCAAGATTTTGCAGATTACGATGAGGGCACACAAAACAATCGCTACGGAATCGTTACCCAAAAAGATGGAATTTTTTATGTGGTGGGAGTTTTAACCATTGGATCATCAACCGAAACAGATTTTACAGATTCAAATCAAGTTTTGGTGTTTCCAGACAACTACGTTGATACGGGATTTTGCGGTGTAGATATCGGCCTTCAAAACGCCAGCTCAGTTATTAATATGTCTGCAGTTACTATGGTAGGAAGAGGCTCGGAAGGAGCTGATGGGGCCAGTGCAGATTCCAGACCAGACTGGGGAACTACAGGCACCAGCGGAACTGCTACTCTAGACGGCATGTCTTTTCAAAGCTTCAACGATATTGTTTTTACTAGTGGGATTACCGTCACCAGCAGCACCTTTGTTCAGTCTGGTAATGTTGATCAGTCTGGAGCTACTATTTCCACTTCAACCTTCGACAATATGACGGACGCTGCCTCTGTCCTCTCAGATGATCCTGAGCTAATTTCCAATTGCGTTTTCGTCTCCGATGGCAGCAATCATGCTTTTGAGGCTGACACCACCGGCACTTATGACTTCATTGGTCATTCTTTTACAGGTTATGCCACTTCAGATGGCTCCACTGGCAACGAGGTGTTTTACAATAATTCAGGTGGACTAATTACTCTAAATGCTTCAGGGATAACTGGAACTATTTCTGTAAGAAACGCTGGAATTTCAACAACAGTAGTGAACACTAATGTCACTTTAGAGGTCAACGGTGTTGTTCAAAACACTCAATGCTACATAGTTCCCACAGCCGGCGGTGCATCACTTATGAATGAGTCTGCAAGTGAAGTAGTTTCAGGTGATCAGTACAAAGCAACCCAAAACTACAACTACTCTACTCCCATTGCCTCAACTATTCGAACTAGAGAACTTGGGTATTTACCATTTGAAACCACAGGAACTATTAATGACTCAGGTCTTACAGTCACAGCAGTTTGGCAAGTCGACCCAAACTTCAAATTTACCGTCACTGGTGAGAATATCCAATTTACCAACGCAACCAGTCTTATTACTAGAACCGGAAACTTCACCACAGATGGTTGGCTAGCCATCATGAGTCAAGTTACGGTGGAGGGTAGTGCTAATAATGATGGGACTTATGAGTTGTCGGCCGTAGGAACAACCACCGTCACCATCACCGGAGCTTCACTTACAGACGAAGGCCCAGTTGCAGGAGTTACTCTCACTTTCACCAGAAGAACTCCTACTTGGTAATAAAACTGGTGGATGCACAGATTAAAGTTTTGCTTTAAATTAATACTATAGACATAAATAAATCACTCGAACAAATTTCGAGAATAGGATTATATGGCAATTGGTGACGATTGGACAATCGATTATACAAACCAAATGGTTTACCATAGCTCAGGCACAACTGTATATGAAATGTGGGAGCTCTACTCGTGGCTCATGGATGAAATCGATGAGTCAGGCACTATAGACGACACCGTTCCTATGACTGCCCAGACTCCAACTGCCTACACACTTACTAATAGTTGGTATATAAACGAAAACTACTACTCCTCCTTCGAATATCTACAGGGTGGTGCTGTTAAAACCGAAGCTTGGGACGCAGGCACCTACAATGCGGGTATTAGGGTTTTTACGTTTCAATCAGGTGGATACGTCAATGCAGTGGTGGGAGATATTGGAGCTGAAGTTGGTTATTCAGGAGGAACCCCCGCAGATACCGGCACCCTGCTAGATTTTGACAACACCAATCGCATTTGGTGGGTCAGAGTTGATGACACTGGTGATACTTTTGCGAATACTGCCACTGCTCTAGACATAACTGATGGAGCAGGAACTGGCGCAGGAACACTCTCTACAGCCTCTACCACAGGTGAAGCCCTTTGGACCAACATTTACACTCTAGGTACTATCGCAAGCGATACCCTCATGTATATTTATCAAAATAACTCCCAAATCACCTCATGGTGGAGCGATGGTCACATTGATGTTCTAGCTAAAGTCAAACAAGCGGGAACGCTTATAGATTATGGTGTCCTTACTGTTTACGCTAGAAAGTACTCCACGTTGTTTGAAAACTTCACTGTCGACGCTTCGGGAGGTGGTCGTATACCTATTCCCATGGGTACTGCAAATGATTTAAATAATAACAGTGGTTTTAAATCAATTACCACTACAGCAGTGGGTACTGATGATTTTACTGTTGGAGACGAAATTAGCGGAGACACTTCAAATGCTAGGGCGATTATTACCGAGATATCGGGCTCAGATCCTACTTATACGTTTAGTTATTACCTCATCGGTGATCTAACTGATTTCCAAACAGCAGCAGAAGGCATTACTAACGAAGACGCAACAGGAGCAGCAACCAAAGACGGCAACATTCCAAGTGACGTTGGACCAAACACTGGCACTCCCGCCACCATCACAGTTACTTTTGGTAGCACTACCCAAGACCTCTCAAATGGAAATGGAAGTAGACCCTACTCTGTTATTGTTGACTGTCAACAAGTAGCCTTATCAACAGTTTATGAAAGGTTAAAATACCTCACTAGACGAGGTGCCACAGGAGACATTGATGATGGCACTCAAACAGTTGTTGGAGAACAATATGAAGCAACGGGAGACTACTATATCCCCTATGACACTCTAGCTGGTGGAACTTTCACCCCAGGAAACACTCTAACTAGTACAGACCAGTCCACTTTTTCTGGAACCATCACCTCAGATTACGACAGAGCCTCAAGTGATGGATTCTTAATAGTCAGAAATGTCAGCGGCACTGTTCCTATTGATGGAGAAAATTTAACCGATGGCTCCGTAACAGCAAGCGTTGATACCGCCACAGAATCTGATCCAGTTGAAGTAGTGGCTCAAACCAACGACTCACCTTTTGGAACTTTTGCTGGAGGAAAACTCTTTGGAGCTAGAGGTGTTTGGATTACAGACTATCAAACTAGCGATGCCACCAACTTTGAACTTATCGACTCAGAAGGAGTGCTACAAACCCCACCCAACAATGTGCCTATTACCGTTACTGGGGTTGCTCAAAACACTCAGTGCTATGTAGCTGATAGCGTTCCCACCACATACCTAAACACAGCCGCCACCACCCTTGTTGGTGGAGATGAATACCAAGCAACCACCACTCTCACCTACTCATCAGACATATCAGTCACGGTTCGTGCTAGAGAAATGGGCTACCTACCTTTTGAAACGTCAGGTACTATTTCCGACTCAGGTATTTCAGTTACTGCAGTTTGGCTTCAAGACCCAAACTTCAAATTTACCGTCACTGGTGAGAATATCCAATTTACCAACGCAACCAGTCTTATTACTAGAACCGGAAACTTCACCACAGATGGTTGGCTAGCCATCATGAGTCAAATTACGGTGGAGGGTAGTGCTAATAATGATGGGACTTATGAGTTGTCGGCCGTAGGAACAACCACCGTCACCATCACCGGAGCTTCACTTACAGACGAAGGCCCAGTTGCAGGAGTTACTCTCACTTTCACCAGAAGAGCTCCTACTTGGTAATAATCCTTTTTTCTTCCTGATATACTGTATGGATAACTGCCCATGAACGATTTAAATGCTCTTCTCCATCCAAAATCTGTTGCCATTATTGGCGCTTCTACTTCGAGTGAAAAAGTTGGCTCTATAGTCGTCAAAAATATTATTGAAAGCAATTTTCAAGGAAATATTTATCCCGTCAACCCCAAGGCCGAAAACATTCACGGTTTAAAGTGTTATCAAAACATCAAAGACCTTCCAGAAGTTCCCGACTTAGTCATTGTTTCTATTCCTTCTAAAATCATTATCAGTGTTTTAGAAGAAGTAGGAGAAAAAGGCACAAAAAATTTAGTAGTATTCACTGCTGGTTTTAAAGAAATTGGAAATGAAGGACAAGCTTTAGAAAAAAATCTTATTTCACTGGTAAAAAAATACGGTTTCAATTTATTGGGACCTAACTGCATGGGTTTCGTAAACAATCTTCATCCTATCAATGCCACTTTCGGACAAGTGGTAAATAATCCAGGAAACCTTCATTTTATTTCTCAATCTGGAGCAATTGCGTCAAGTATTTTTGACCTATGTGAAGCAACAACCTTGGGTTTTGGACACTTTATTACACTAGGTAATAAATCCACTTTAAACCAAAACCACTTCTTAAAATATTGGATAGACAACCCCCCCTCGCTATCATTTAAATCCGAAGAAAGTGGCTTATCTGGCGTACAGCCAATTGGTATGTATTTAGAGTCTATAGAGGATGGTAAAAAATTTCTAAAACTTACCAAAAAAATTAGCAAAACTAATCCCCTCTTCTTGCTAAAACCTGGAAAAAGTGAAGCGGCTCAAAAAGCCATGCAAAGTCACACTGGAGCTATGGCCGGAGAAGATGATGTTTTAGAAGCAGCGCTAAATCAATCAGGAGTTATTAGGTGTGATGGGGTTGAAGATATATTTGATTTCGCTCGGGCATTTTCATGGGAAAACCCTCCAGAAGGACCAGGGGTTGCAGTAGTTAGTAATGCTGGAGGACCAGCCGTCATAAGTGCAGACATTCTCTCAGAATATGGCCTTGAGCTTGCCGATTTTGATGAAAAAACTCATAAACAACTATTAGAGCACCTACCTAGGGCAGCAAGCAGCCTAAATCCTGTAGATGTATTGGGAGATGCTCTTGCAGAAAGATATAAAGACGCCATAAACATTGTTCTATCAGAAGACCATGTTCATTCCCTCATGGTCATTCTTACACCTCAGGTTATGACTCAAATAGAAAAAACTGCACAAATTGTTGCAGATTCAAGCAAAAAGTACGGCAAACCAATAGTTTGCTCATTCATTGGAGGGTCCCACATCTCCTCTGGAGAAAAAATTCTAAACCACCACAAAATCCCCTCTTTTAGATATCCGGAAAGAGCTATTAAGGCTCTTGCTGCTATGTGGAAATGGAAAAGTAATCAGCTCAAATCAGAAGGAACGGCTTTCTCCGCCCCAAAACCAAACACTAAAGTTTCCAACATCGTCAAACAAGGATTATCAGAAAACAGAGAGTCATTAAACAACTTTGAAAGCAACCAGATTCTATCCTTATCAGAAATAAGCACCCCAAAAACAACACAGGCTCCAACATATGAAATGGCCAGAGACTTTGCCCAAGAAAATGGATACCCAATTGTGGTTAAACTCTCATCCCCAAAACTACTTCACAAAACAGAGGTTGGAGGCATATTTACAAATATCTACTCTGACTCTGACCTAGGAAGCACCTATGATGATATTTATCATGACAGACTCCCCAACTTGAGCTCCAAAATTAGATCAGATATAGCCATACAGGTTCAATCTCAAGTCCAAAAAGGCGTAGAGGTTATTATTGGAGTAAAAAAAGATCCAAGTTTTGGGCCGGTTCTTATGTTTGGAGCTGGAGGAACCACTACAGAACTAATCAAAGATAAAAATCTTCATATTTTACCCATCGACCACGAACAAGCTGTTGAAATGATAAAACAATCAAAGATATTCAAACTCTTAAACGGATTTAGAGGCGAAAAGCCCTACAATATTGATCGTCTTGCCGACGTGTGTGTAAAGCTTGGAAATCTTAGTCTTACTCAACCTAGCATAAATGAAATCGAAATTAATCCAGTCATAGTCACTCACGAAGGCATCTGGGCGGTAGACGGCAAAACCACTCTTGTGAAAAATGAGTGACCAAAAAAAAGCTCTAATTATAGGGGGCGGATTTGGAGGAGTGTCTTCCGCTCTAGAAATTTTAAAACTTGATCCAAAAAATATAAAAATCACCCTAATTTCAGACCGACCTCACTTCGAATATCATGGAGCTCTGTATAGACTTGTTTCTGGAAAGTCTCCGTTAGAAATATGTATTCCATTAAGAGAAATTTTTCACGGCAAACCCGTTGAGGTTTTGCAAGACAAGATTGTTGATATTAATTTAAAAAAAAAGGTTTGTCTCGGAGAATCTGGGGCGGGCCATAAGTACGACTACCTAATACTAGCTGTTGGAAATCAAACTTCCTACTTAAACATTTCTGGACTCAAAAAACACTCATATGGATTTAAATCGATTAGCGAAGCCTTAAAACTCAAAAACCATCTGCACAAAACTTTTGAAAAAGCCAAAAAAGAGAAATTAATCTCCCAAAAAAAATCAGCTACCCATATTGTCATAATAGGTGGCGGATCGAGCGGCACCGAACTTGCAGCCGAATTATCTTTTTACACAAAAAGATTATGCATAAATCACGGTATTAACCCAAAACTTGCTCAGATAGATTTAATTCACTCAAAAAACAGGCTCATAGCAGAGTTGCCAAAGGACATGAGTATAAAAATACAAGATCGATTAAAAAAACTTGGAGTCAACCTTGTTCTAAACAATAAAGTTACCAAAGAAGATGCCAAATCTGTGTTTCTAAAAAACGCCAAAATAAAAACCAACACACTCATCTGGACGGCTGGAGCCTCCACTCATCATTTACATAAAAATTCAAAAAGATTTTCCTTTTTAAACAACAAAGTTCAAGTAAATAAACATCTACAGGCCACTGGACACAAGTTAGTCTTTGTTGCTGGAGATAACACCAACACCAAATATTCTGGCATGGCTCAAACAGCTATTGCTCACGGAAAAACTATTGCGCGAAACATTGTAAACCTTGAAAACAAAACTCCCTTAGTTCCTCACGCCCAGAAAGCCCCTATCTATGCAGTTCCTGTGGGTTCTGGTTGGGCCGCAACCAAGGTTAATAATAATGTTTTTTACGGATCTATTGGATGGTTGCTTAGAAGATACTTAGACTGGAAAGTCTTCTCCTATTTACTACCAACAAAAAAGGCTCTAACGGTTTTTAAAAACGGTCGTACTCTCAATGAAACTTGCTTTGTATGTGAGTCCAAACTATAAACTATTTAGTGCTTCCTTTGCCCACTTCTTCACTTGATCCCTGTTTTGCAACTCATCAAGAAAAAATCTATTTATCTTCAGAGATTGAAAGGTGGGCTTTGATCCAATTTCAGATAGTTTTTCCTCAATTACATCAACTGCGCCACAAAAATATTCATAATCAGAATCCCCACAACCAAAAACAATAATTTTCTTTCCTGAAAGATCACTGCCTTTTAGTTTTTCCAAAAAATTCATCATGTCTCTTAGTGGATACCCCCTCTTTCCTTTGTAATCCCATGAAGAAGATCCTATTAAAATCACATCGGAAGAATCAACATCTGCGTTATCAGTCTCATCAGCTCTTTTGATGAGAGTTGGATACTTACCTCCAAAAATTCCCATAATCTCGCTAGCCACACAATATGTGCTTCCAGAATGAGTCGCATACACAATCAAAGTATTCATAGTTGCAGTATAACTCATTAACATTTTTGACTACAACGTAGTTGCGTTATACTAATCTACATGCCTCCACAATTCAAAACCGCCAAATGCGTAAAAAATGAAGTGTTAGCTAGCACCTATCACGACATAGTGTTTGAAACTGATTCCCCACTAGAGTTTTTACCCGGACAATTCATTACAATTAAGGTAAATGATAAGTTAGTCAGATCTTATTCAGTAGCAGGCAAGCTTCCCAACAATCAGTTTGGATTACTAATAAACATCAGCCCTGGAGGACCAGGATCCATTTTTTTTGAAAACCTAAAACCAGATGATCAAATAGAATACATAGGCCCAGCTGGAGTATTTACATTAAAATTAGACGACGGCGCAGATCATTTAGTGTTTTTAGGAACTGGCTCCGGAATCGCCCCACTCAAAGCCATGATCGAATCAGCTCTAAGGGAGCATCAAACCCAAAAACCCCTCACTTTATACTTCGGGCTCCGATATGAAAAAGACATTCATTGGGATGAGTACTTCAAAGAGTTGGCGAATCAACATAAAAACTTTAAATACACTCTTTGTCTCAGTAAACCAGAAGAAAATTGGCAAGGAGTTTCAGGACACATCACTGATCTATTAAAAAACGAATTCAAAGATACTTCCAAAGTTTCCGCATATCTCTGTGGCAGCGAAAAAATGATTGAGGAATCAAAAAAATACCTTACTCAAAACAAAACACCTACAAACCGCATCTATCACGAAAAATTCTATTAGTCCTTCCCCTTGCCACAAGCACCACTTCCCCATAAAATGATGTTTAATGCCTAAACTCGATTACTTCACATTTAAGATAGGAGGCCCAGCAGGATTTGGCATCAAATCCATGGGTCTAAATTTCGCAAAGGTCGCCACTAGATCTGGCTATCACATTTACGACTACTCTGAATATCCTTCTCTCATAAGAGGTGGTCACAACGCTATGCAGGTTACTGTTAGTGAAGAGCCTGTTTATTTCACCACTCAACATACCAACTTTCTTGTAGCCCTAAATCAGGAAACAATAGACCTCCACTGCGATGAGTTGGTGGATGGAGCCATAGTTTTATTCGATAGCGACTTAAAGTTTAAAACCGACTGCATCAAGGCAAAAGTTGAAAATTGCTCCCTCCCCTTAGCAAAAATAGTCTCAGAAGCAGGCGGCATTCCCATTATGAGAAACACAGCAGCTCTCGGAGCAGCCCTGGCTATGCTGGACGGAAGCATGGATCATTTCAATAATCTAATTTCTGCAGAGTTCAAAAATAAAAAACCAGAAGTAACTGAGCTTAACCAAAAAGTTGCAAAAGCTGGGTACGATTACGCAAAAACTAACTTCAAAGAAAAAATTAAAAACATTCTTACTAAAAAAGACTCCGTGGAAGAAAAAATAGTCATCAACGCCAACGAAGCTGCAGCTCTAGGAGCAATCTCTGCAGGTCTGGGTTTTGCAGCTATTTACCCCATGACACCCACATCAAACATACTCCACAACCTTGCTCCTCACCAAGAAGAGTATGGTTTTGTCTACAAGCAACCCGAAGACGAAATCGCAGCTCTCACTATGGCATTGGGGGCTAGTAATGCAGGCCTTCGATCTATGGTAGCTACCTCAGGCGGAGGTTTTGCTCTTATGAGTGAGGGGTATGGTCTTGCTGGACTCACAGAAACCCCTGTGGTTATTATCGAAGGCATGAGAGGTGCTCCTGCCACGGGAATTCCTACCTGGAATGAACAAGGAGACCTTCGTTTTATTCTCCATGCACACCAGGGTGATTTTCCAAGAATCGTACTAGCTGCTGGCGATGCAAAAGAAGCCTTCTATCTTACCCAAAAGGCTTTTGATCTTGCAGATAAATACCAAACCCCAGTTGTTCTGATAGTAGACAAAATCATCTGCGAAGATGATCAGAGCTATTCCCCTTTCAAATATGATGACTACCAGATAGATAGAGGAAAGCTCGTAGATCAAACTCAAAAAGACTACAAACGCTACGCCTTATCAAAAGATGGAATTTCTCCAAGAAGTCCTTTTGGTTTAGGCAATCACTTCCTTGCAAACGCAGACGAGCACGATGAGCAAGGTTATTCAAACGAAGAAATCAAAAACAGAAACGATCAAATGCACAAACGCATGCAAAAATTAATCACCTGTGAAAAAGAAGACATGCAGGATCCAGTATTATTTGGACCTGGAGAAGCAGACATCACCCTTGTCTCCTGGGGAAGCAATAAAGGAGCAATCAGGGAAGCCATCAAACATTTCGATAATGTAAACTTCTTGCACATTACTTGGATGAATCCCTTCCCTTCCCAACTAGTAAAAGACTACCTAGAAAACGCCAAATATATCATCAACATCGAACAAAACTACTCAGCACAACTAAGAGGTTTAATTATGGAAAAAACCGGAATCAATATTCAAGACACTATGCTCAGATATGACGGTAGACCTATTTATTCAGAACAAATTATTGAAAAAATAAATCAAGTATTAGGTGATAAATGACAACACTTCAAGACCTACAAACCCCCTGTGCTCCAAACTTTTGTCCAGGATGTGGTGATTTTAGCATCTGGGCTGCATTCAAAAACGCCGCCGTAAAAGAAGGTTGGAATAACACAAACACAGTTTTAACTGCTGGAGTAGGCTGTCATGGACACATTTTAAACTTCGTTAAAATAAACGCTTTTGGTAGTTTACATGGAAGAGCTGTTCCTGTGGCCGAAGGCGCACGTATGGCTAATGATTCGCTCAACGTGTTTGTATTCACAGGAGATGGTGATTCTTTAGCTGAAGGCACCAATCACTACATCCATGCCGCAAGAAGAAATCATGATCTCACTATAATACTTCACGACAACGCAATTTATGGTTTGACAACTGGTCAAACTTCCCCAAGATCACCCCAGGGATACAAAAGCAAGAGTACTCCCTTAGGTAATCCCGACCATCCAGTAAACCCACTCACCCTCGCCATAGCTTCTGGTGCCACCTTCGTTTCAAGAGTTTATGCATCCCACATCCCACAAGTAACTGACATGATCATTAAAGCCAACCAACACAAGGGCCTTGCAATCGTAGACATCCTTCAGCCCTGTATTACTTTCAATAAAGAATATGACAACAACTTTTATCAAGACAACACTTACTACTTAGGTGAAGATCACGATCCAAAAAACAAGACCCAAGCTTTCGAAAAAGCTCTTGAGTGGGGTGAGAAAAAAATCCCTCTTGGAATTTTTTATCAAGAAGATTCTCCATCATACGAATCTCAAATCCCTCAGATCAGACAGACCACACAAGACGCAATTAAGTGCGAAAAAAGAGACATTACCCCACTGTTTGAAAAGTTTAAATAAATCTCTTCCCTTGTTTGATCTGGTAGGTATCATTTATACTAATTTGTAGTTCAGTAATTAAAACAATTAATAAAGGCAATATGGACGATCAAAATCAACAACTAACCCAAGACAACAACCAAGCGCCTCCCTCAGAAGAGACGCCACAAACCCCGCAAGAAGAAACCACTCCAACACCTCAACCAGAAGCTCCGGCAGAACCCGCAACCGGTGATCAAGGGGAGGTTCAAGTAATGACCATTGGTAAGTACGAGGTTAAGATCATAAACAACCTCTGCATTGGAGCCGCAAGCTGTATTGCAGTTTCACCAGGAGTTTACAAGTTAGACGAAAACAATATAGCAATATTTTTAGACGGAGCCACTGATACGGAAGAAAACCTTCTTGCCTCTGCTCAGTCATGCCCAACTAAAGCTATTGAGATAAAAGATACTGAAACAGGCCAGCAAGTTTGGCCCCAATAATAAATTAAGAAAAAACATGAATACAGCCAAAGGGATTAAGTTGGCTCTGGTTACTGCTCTCGTTTCTGGAGTTTCAATATTTATTAATAAGTTTGCAGTAAAATCCATCACCCCACCCCTAGTCTTCACTGCAACAAAAAACATACTAGTAGGCCTACTTATAATTGCAATGATTATAAAAAATGGAAAGTTTAAACAAATAAAAAATCTTTCCAGATCTCATCTTACAAAACTTGGGTTAATAGGAATAGTTGGTGGATCACTTCCTTTTTATCTTTTTTTCACCGGCCTTTCTCAAATTCCAGCCATTAATGGTGCCTTAATTCACAAAACTATGATCTTTTGGATAGCTCTTATTGCAATTCCATTCTTAAAAGAACGTCTTTCACTGCTTCAGGTCGGAGCTGTTCTTGCCTTGTTTTACAGCAACACCATCATTGGAGGTTTTAAAGGATTCGCTTTCTCCACGGGAGAACTCATGATCGTAGGATCCACTATCCTCTGGTCAATAGAAAACATAATTGCAAAAATCACTCTCAAAGACGTTGATTCTGATATTGTAACAACAGCCAGAATGGCATTCGGAGCTGTTATTTTAGTTGCTGCATCAGCCATCAAACATCCAGAGTCTTTGTCACAAATCACCTCACTTTCGTCGATTCAGTGGTTTTGGTTGTTAACAACTGCGTCTACTTTGCTTATGTATGTTTTAAGTTGGTATAAAGCCCTCAAGCATGCGCCAGCTACCACTGTTGCCTCAGTCCTGGTGGGATCAACAATTGTTACAAATATTCTCTCTGCAACATTTATCACTCACGCTTGGAGCGCCAAACATACCACTCAAGCAGTAATAATTACCGTTGCAGTCGCAATATTTATAAGAGAAGCAAATAGATCCAAGCCTAATCAGGTGCTAAGCAAGGCTCTCTAGTAGTTTTTTTGTCCAGAAAGATATTCTCTCAACTTCTTCCGGGTTGGTTTTTTTTGCAACCCATCCCCAATGACACAGAACTTTATCCCCTTTTCTTAAGCTCCCAACCAAATCAATAGAGTGCTTTTGTTTTACTTTCTCAACAACAACTTCTTTTTTTTTATTTAAGCTACGTAAACCAACCAAAACTTCCTCATTTTCAATCTTTAGAACCTCACCCCACCTCACCATACAATTATTTATTGATTCAAGATTAAACGGAACAGATCCAGACGCCCTACCCACTCCCACATGAAGAATATTAAACAAATGAATTGGCACAAAACTACTTGGTTTCTTTCTTCTTATTTCATCAATTAAAAACTGTGGAACTCCCTGTTTTTGTAAGTTTCCCAGTAAAATTCCATAGTGTTTTAGGTCAATATCATCAAGCAAGTCATTCCCAAACCAATACGCCTCAAGAACCTCATACGAAAACTTATCTTTTCCCGTCACAGTGGCAATTGTTTTTATATAAGGATTTAAAACTATGAATTTTTCTACCTCTTCTGAAACACCTTCGCAATCCCCCCCCATAATACATCTTCTAAATTTTGCTGGGGCACTGTCTCTTCCACAGTAACCCAACTCATTTGGTTTTAGGGCCATCCGACTACATAACTGAAGAGCTTTTACATCCATACAACTGCTAGAATAACACATATGAAAGTCTATCTATTTGGTAATCCAGATCATCACCAAGACAATATAGCTTTTAAAGTTGCAGATAAACTCCAGCCTGACTTCCAAAACATTATTTTCGAATATATCAAACCAAACCAAGACATTCCCTTCATCAACCAAGATCACGTATATATTTTAGATGCTGTTATGGGGATAAAATCACCCAAAATTATCACTCAAGAAGATTTGGACAGACTTATTCTCCCACCACGATCATCTGCTCACGATTACGATCTGGCTTTTCAACTTAAATATCTTATAAAGCTAAAAAAGCTAAAAAAAATTACAATTATTGGGATCCCACTAGAAGAAAAACTATCCTACGATTCAATCCACTCAATCTTCAAAAAATTAGTTGCACAAGACATACAAGGATCATAAGCTCTAATAATTTTCTCTGCCTCAAGCCTTAACTCTTCTTTTTCTTTCATGGCTATGTTCTCATTGAAATATTTCTTTAAATCATTCTCTATGTTGATTTGATTTTGAGCCGTAGGAACTATTACATCATATTCCTCTATCATCCCTTGAGCATTTGTTTTTGCCATGTGGTACAAAATTCCCCTAGGAGCTTCGATTACTCCAACCCCCACCCCAGCTTGGGGATCTTTCCTAATTGGCTTTTCGTCCTGTATTTGAATATTCGAAAGTATTTCAATAGCTTCATCCACACACTGAAGTATTTCTATGGCTTGCGATAAATTATTGTCGTACACATTATCACTTGGGAAATATCCGAGATACTCTTTTACATCTTCTTTAGTTCTGGGATGAAGTTGGTCTAAATTGAGATTTAACCTTGCTAAAGAACCAACTAAATAGTCTTCATGAGAGTCAGAAAATACATATCCCTCAGCCTGAGAGTAAGGAATCACTACCGACTTTAAAAAGTCATGAAACTGCTCCTCCGGAACATCCTTGCCATTCGTATTTATTACTCTACCCTCAAGAAAATCAAATCTATTTTCACCTCTTAAGGCTAAATAATCAGAGTTTCGAATAAGTTTTGCATCCCAATCAAAAAAAGCTTTAATGCCTCGAATCACCTGTGGCCTAATTTTTTCCAATCTTTCAATCATTTCAGGAAATTTTGACTGGTCAGGTTGTTTTAAAAATCCACCAACCGTTGGTAATGGCGCATGTATGGCCGCCCCAATAATTAAATCTGCCAAATCAGTCCCAAGTTGTTTTATGTCAAAGGAATCATGAAGCAGTGTATGTCCTAAGTCATCATGATCATCTGGAATATCAAGAATTGAATCTATTCCTAAGACATCAGGTAATACAAAAAAATACAAATGAAGAGCATGGTCTCTTATCATTAGAGCGTCATTTCCCACTCTTCTTAAGGCCATTGTTTGCTCGCTTGGAACAATGCCTTGTGATTTTTCAATAGCCTCAAGAGCGGCAAACAAATGAGAAACTGAGCAAGTTCCACAAATCCTAGACAAAAAGGACGGCACGGTAATAGACGGCTTTCCTTCAACAGCGGTGGTATAAAACCTTCTGTAGTCTTTTATTAAAAACTTTAAATCCTTTACCTTGCCTTCCTCAACCTTTACTTCAAGACCAGCAGTGCCCTCAATTTTTGTGATATGTTCTATTGTTATGTCTCCAGAATGCATCAACTACTCCACAACTTTAAATAACTTTAAATATTTAGTAAGTGCTTTTAAAAATAAATCCACATTCATGGGACAACCAGGGACTAAATCATCTACTTTAATCACGTCTTCAAGTTTTTGAACTTCTTTCGAATAATCAAAATGAGATAAATACCACTCTATTCTTTCCGTTATTTGATCTGGAACAAACTCATTTCTTGAAGAAGAAGGTTTCCCTGTACAGGCACACGCTCCAATTGCCACAACATACTTTGAATTATCTCTTATTTTTTTTACCTTCTCCGCCTGTGATTTAGAGGAAATCGCCCCTTCCACAAAAGCTACATCCAAGCCCTCTAGTGTGTTGTTTGTTTTAAGGGTATGAACATGACGAAACTCTACTATTTTTTTCCATTCATCAAAGTGTTTGTTGAGTAATTCCGAAAAAAGAATTGTACTATCCTCACAGCAAGTAAAAGAAAACCATCCGATTGCTAATTTTTTTTGTTGGTTTTGTTGCTCATCCATTTGGCAGGCCTTTCTTACTAGAACCCATTGTATCTTGACCGCGCCCTCTTGTTAACTGTGTCTTACTGTTATAGTTTATGTGTATGTGTATAGCAGCACCGGGTAAAATTATTAGCATTGAAAACAAAATCGCTCAGGTTTCCTATCCAGGCAATATCATCAACCAAGCCATGATCATCGACATTCCAGCAAAGATTGACGACTACGTCTTAGTTCAGATGGGAATTGTTATAAAAGTCCTGCCAAAAGAACAAGCACTTGCCTCACAAAAAGCATGGGAAGAATCAAGGCCTAGTCAGTGAAGCTTTCAGAAGAAGGCCCCCAAATAAACCTTGTGATGTTCAATCCTCCACTCACTAGATTCAAAGCTTTCTTTAATTCATGCTGACTTATCATTTCATCTTGAGGTTCTCTCTCAGGAATTTCCCCAGTATATAAGCTCTCAAGTGTTGGTTTTGCCTTTTCATCTCCCAACTGACCCAATGCCCAAATCGCAGTGTTTCTATCCCTAAAACTTCTTTCTTCATCAGACACCAGCACCATCAGCCTCTCCACACAATCCCCCCCATACTCAACCTCACTGCTTTTACACTGAATCTTCACATCATTACCAATCCACACACTAGTTATCAAAAAAGTTCCCGTCAAAAAACCCAATCCAAATATCAAAGCTGTTAAAATTCCAAATTTAGCACTATTTATTCTTGATTTTATTTTTTTCATTCTCTCTCCACAGTTAAAGTACAATCTGTTATCAAAGCTGCGACTGCTCCAATTGCAGCCAAAGGCGGGGCCAACACTGCTCCAACCACTCCAACAGTCAAAGGAACTACTAAAATGGTTTTCCCATCCTTATTTATAATAGTTATTTTTCTCACATTTCCTTCTCTTATTAGCTCTTTTACTTTCTTAAGCAGGTCATCGCCAGAAATTTTAAACTCTTCCTTTTTCTTTGCCATTTATTCCTCCTTTGTTTCTTCAATAATATAAGCTGGCAGTTTACCGCTAGTCATCATCCACATCATCACACTAATTCCTAAAAACAAAACAGTCATAAATCCATAGCCCACCAAACCCATCTTCTCAGGGTTGCTAGGATTAAAAAATTCCATGTAAGTTATAAACCCCCATATCGAAACCATCATTGGAACCAAATACCACCTCTGCCATTTTGGTAAAAATATTCTTTTTTTTGTTTTCATCTCTATTCTTGAGACAAAATGCTGGCGGGTGTGTGGATTCTTGCCAAAAGTTCTTGGTCTAGCATTAGTAGGCCCGCACCATCACCAGCCATTTTTACTCTCTCAAGATATTTACTTGCATTATCCTCTTCTTCCACCTGCTCATCAACATACCATTTTAAAAACGACTGAGCTGCCACATCACCCTCTTCTTGGGCTAAGAGATAAAGATCATGAATTTTTGAGGTAATATACCTTTCATGTTCAAGACCCAAAGAAAATAAGTCTTCAGGCTTCTTTACATCTATCTTTGGCTCAGCTATTGCCATGAGCTTAACTGATCCCCCTACAGACAATATGTAGTTATAAAAACCCATTGCATGATCCATCTCTTCCTTAAATTGAACTTCAAACCAATTTCCAAATCCATCCAAACTTTTTTCTTTTGCCCAAGCAGACATTGCTAGATATATGTATGCCGAATGAAGCTCTTCCATGATTTGCTTGTTAAAATCCGTCTCTAATTTCTTGTTCATAATTCCTTAGTATTTCTTATCTAGTTATATATTTTACACCCAAAGACAAAACTAAATACGCCCCCATCAAAACACTCATGGTGCCTGAGACGTTTCTCACTTTTTCTTCAAAATTAGTCAGTTTTTCAATACCCTTTTTTACAGACAAACCCATAAACCCACTCACCACCCCCATACTAACTATAGAACCAAATCCAAAAGTAAAAATATAAATCATCCCCCTCCAAAAAGAACCTATTGTAGAAAGGACCAGCAACATCAGAGATCCGCTGCCAGCCAAACCATGAATTAAACCAACCACAAAAGATTTTTTACTTCCGTGCCCATTGTTGTTTTTATGAAGATGTATGTGTTTGTGGGTCTCATCATCATGATTGTGCTCATGAGAGTGAACTTTAGGTTTATTTATAAAAACCTTCACACCCAAAAACACCAGCATCGCTCCCACAAACATTTCTAAAAATATTCCCACCTCTTCAGATACATTAACCTTAAAAACCAACACCAAGAAACCAACCACAAGCAGAGAGGTTGTATGTCCCAATCCCCACACAACACCAATTAAAGAAGACTTCAAAAAACTCCTTGGGTTAGTAGCCAGTGAACTTATTGCCACCAAGTGATCCGCCTCAATTGCATGCTTCAACCCCAACACAAAACCCAAAGATAAAATTGAAATTAACTCGCCCATATCCAAAAACTATAAAGAGTATAAAATCAAATTACCAGCCAACAAACAATTAAGAGATTGTATGATTATCAAATTCAAAAAAAAGACCCTGTATAAAACAGGGTCTTTTCTATTGTTAAGATAAATTTTCTTAAGCAAGTTTTACATTTTTAGCACTTGGTCCTCTATCACCGCTTTCAACATCAAACTCAACCTTTGCTCCTTGTTGAAGTTCTTCAAAAGTAACACCGTCTAAGTCTGAAGAGTGGAAAAATAAATCTTTTTCTTCTCCATCGCGGGAAATAAAACCAAATCCTCTATCTGTTTTTGTTTTAACTGTACCGTTCATAATAGTCTCCTTTCACAGTAGCGATTATACTACCTCAAGAAACAAACATCTAATCGAATTTTCAGATGTTCCATCATACAAGGGTGTAATTTTATATAAAAACGCAAGTGCTCCCCGTCTTGAATGAAGTAAGAACTTCTGCATTATTTTTAAGAAAACACCACCAGAGAAACCCTCGCCCCATCAAGGAGATTTATATCTTCTAGTAAGCTTTAGTTTGAGTAAGGGACCAGACCCCTATACTAAAATTATTTAAGCGTTAGTAAGCTTTTGTTGCACCGTTTTCTATTGCTTTTTCAGCATTGTCTTTAGACATCATTGCACAAACAGTTGTTCCACACTTCTCGTGCTTACCTTTGGCCATGAAGCCACCTTTTTTAGTTTGGTGAATCTCTGGCGCTGACAATTCAACACCTTTTTCCTTACATTTAACGCAATATCCTGTAACCATGTCTATCTCCTTTTAAATTGGTTATAATTTTATATCTTGTTGCATTATAACGCCATTTTTGGGCGTTTCACACCTTAGATAAGGTTAGGACTTTATCCCACCTATTCTGTGGAGGGTTCTTCTAGGAGCTTTATTTTCTCTTCCACTGTTTTGAGCCTTTCTTCGTAACTTACTTTTTCTTCCACATAAGAGGGTTTATCTCCTGATTTTAGATGTAAATACATCCAATTCTTTCCTGCATATCCTTTTTTATACATAAGCATTTTGCATGCAAAAAACCCAAGCAAGAAAATAAGCAGCCCTAAAAGCACGTGTTTCCACGTATGGTCTTTACCTTTTTTCATCATATGTTCTCCTCTATCTACTTATAACTAACTCATCACAGTATGTCAGTAGAGGCACCACTATATTGCGTTATAAAAATTAGAAGAAATCCATAAAAATCCTAAGGAGGGCTCCCCGTTTTAGATGAAGTTAGGACTAGCACAATCAGTTTCTGCTACACTTAAAATTATGAATGAAACTATAAATCCGCAGGAAACTGCACAAACCCCAGTTACAAATCAAGAATCCTCTCCACCACAGGAAGTGACTCAAGAAGTTCAAGCCGAACCCTCTCAAGGAAAATCAAAAGTAGGTGTGTTTCTTGCAGTGTTTTTGATTATCCTTATTACGGCTGCAGGGGCTGCATATTATTTCCTTCTCTATCCCAGACAACAGCTGCAAAAAGCCCGAACCCCAGACGAGACAGTCAAAACAGATTCTGGCATTCTTCCTCCAACGAAAAAGGTAGAAAATAAAGGGTTAAATTCAAAAATAGTAATAGAACCATCGAAAAATGATGTAATTTCAGGCACCGTAAACATAAAAGCTGAAAATGTTCTAGAAAACACAAAGCACGTAGGCTTCACCATCATCGAAAATGTTGATGAATACGGACAAGGGGGTCCAAACCTCGGTTTTGATAGCGACTCATCCGACGGATGGAGCAAGGAACTAGACACATCAACTTATAAAAACGGTGAATACTATATAGTTATATTTGTTTTCGACAATGATGCCTCTTCTGATCCAACCGGAGTTTCTAATGTCAAGGTATTAATAAACAACTAAAAAAGATCCTCATGCAGGTTCTTTTATACCGAGCTCCCCGTCTTAGATGAAGGCAGTATCACTCTTCTGAGATTTTAACTTCTTAACAATGCTCAAGTCAGAGTCACCTCTCTTTTCAGTGCGGTATCCATCAGTTGAACTATGCGTATAAGCTTCTATAAAACCTTTTACATTTAAGGTTCTAACCTCAACCCCCTCCACTACAACATCCACTATATCCCTCTCTGGATTGCACACCCTATCCCTGATTAACACATCTTTCCTGGCGAAAGCAACCCTAATTCCCTCATTGTTTACAAATTCATGCTCTTTTTCGTCAACAAGATTAAAGCCATTATTGACCATCAGTTCATTTAAAAAATTCCACCTATTTCCTACGTACTCCTCATCTACCAACAAATCAATATCGTCAAACTCTCTAAACCTTCCTAAATACACCGAGACCCCCAATGAACCATAAAGAATCGAGTCGATACCGTTCTCGACCAACATGTTGTTTACCCACTCATAATCCTTCAACTCTACGGACATAACAAGATTCTACCAAACCCCAACTATATCAATATATATCAAAGATCCCCGTCTTAGATGAAATTAGGACTCTGTATTATCTTTCTGCTAGACTTAATCTATGAATGAAACACAAAACCCGCAGGAGACTGAAGCAAACCAACCCATTAACCAATCCCAAGAAAATCAACAACAATCTCCCCCATTAAACTCTCCGATTAAAGAATCCAAAAAAACAAAAAATATTACAGCAATCATCTTATCCATGTTGTTGGTGGTTGCCTTGGGAGTTGGTGGTTATTTTGCTTATATGTATTACCAAAAACCGCAAACCAACAACCCTGTAAACACACCTGAAACTCAAAAAGAAGACTTGCCCACATCCGGTGCAACTTATTACGAGAATACTGTTCATAATATTTCTTTTGAACACCCAAGCTCATGGGTCCTAGAAGAGAAGTGGTCAGAATATAAATGTGGCTTAAATCAAGAAATTACATGCAACACTCAGATAATTCTCTCTAAGGACGAAGCCGTAATTCACCTATATCTAGCCATGGATGGAATTGGAGGTGTTGGACAGTCATATGAAGGAGTTCCTGTAGTTATTGATGGTCACAAGCTATTCCAATACGAAAAAAGCTTGACATCAGATATGAAGTATCTTGGAATAACTGACTCCTTAACCAAGTCCTTGGGAGTGTTTATGGTTAACGATATTACTTATTCAATATCAATATCATATCCATCTGATTATTCTTCAATGAAGGAGGAAGAAGTTAGGCAAGTTTTTAACCAAATCCTCTCAACCTTTAAATTTAACAAGTCAACTTCCCTTCAGTCAGGTAATAAAAATGGCAACATATTTAATTTTTATAAAATTCATATTTCATACAAACCTGGGCAGAACTACGCAAATGAATACAATTTTCTTGCTGAATATCTCAATCAACTCTTTGAGTTTCCCAACATAGAAAACCCCAATGAAGAATTTACTAGATTTGCAACAGATACATCTAGCTCCAACACAGAAACTGAGAGAGCCATCTACATGGTGTTGAAATCACAAAAAATTAGCACCCCAGGAGAATACTCAGATCAATATGCAAACGTAACGGTAGAAAGTGCTGATCCAGCTCTATATCCCTTTTTTATTGACTCAGAGTATTGCGAAGAAGATTTAGATTGCACAATAAGAAGTAATTTCTGTAGCTATGGAGCTTACAACAAATTCATGCAATATATAGATGTTTGGGGTTGTGGTCCAAGCGTAGACTATGGATCTGGTTGGCCCGAGTGGGGTTCTTACTCCGAAGATCTTCAGTGTTACATAGAGGTGGAATTTGAAAACGCTAGGTGTCAAAACAACAAATGCGTAGAGACTGATGCAAACGAGGTTTGTTTAGAAGATCAAAATATTCCGTGGCTATAAATCTAACATAAAATATATTAAAGGCCTATTTATAAGCCTTTTTTGTAATCAGCTCCCCATCGTAGATGCATTAAGTACTCTCATTTACACTAGTCAGATAAAATTGTAATATACTGATATAGATTGATATATAAACCAAATAATAAAAAGAACCTTAAAAAATCCCCGCAGCCTGTCAACAAGCAAAGACCAAGAAAAGGAGCTGTTATGAACTACGTACTTCCAGGTCTGTTGTTGCTAGTGTTTGCCAAGGTAGGATTTAGGGCCTACAAAGTCATTACCCACAAGAATCCTGGCGAAATGATTGCTCGCCCCATGGAATCTTCACATATAACGTGGGTAGATTTTGTTGCCCTTGGAGTTATGCTGTTTAGTTTGTATCTTATTTGTGCCTAACCTCCTCCAAACAGCTATCTCCACCATTTCCCCGAGAGCAAAAACCAAACAAAAAAACTCAACACGCTCTCGGGGAAATTATAACTTCAAAGAAATGATATGAAAGAAATTTGTAACAAGTGTCCTCTGACGCCTGAAGTAATTGAAAAACATGGTGGTGCTAATGTTTGTTCTGCCTTAGGGGGATCTAGAGAATTTTCATTAAATAAATCTGACTGCTTAGCCGTAGCAATGCTTAATGAAATGGGTGAACACCCCACAACATTTAGTAAGCTACTAAGTCTCTTTTCAAAACTTGAAACCGAATAGTCAAAAAGAGCCCTATATAGGCTCTTTTAGTGTTGGCTCCCCATCCATCAATTAACACAAACTATCTGGTCTGATATGCTAAATACACATGAATGAAACACAAAATCCGCAGGAAACTGCACCAACCCAACCTATTAACCAATCCCAAGAAACCACCTCACAACCCCCGCCTCCAAACCAGCCCATTATAGAAACAAAAAAAACAAAAAGCACCCCAACAATTATTCTTTCAATCCTTCTAACTATTTCATTGGGAATTGGTGGGTATTTTGCATATATGTATTTTCAAATACAGAACCAGCCTCAAACTGATATACAACCCCCCACAACCTCTACAGACACAACTCAACCAACCTCCACTCCTGACCCAACCCTAGATTGGAAAACCTTCCAAAATGAAAACTTCTCATACTCGCTAAGTTATCCAAATTCATGGGACAACCAGGGACTAAATCATCTACTTTAATCACG
>JBHPHI010000013.1:0-28456 GCA_042569595.1 Patescibacteria group bacterium | reverse complement strand
CCAAAGTCGTACGTGTTTGCGAGTCCGCCATAAATCTCTGATCCTGGAAAAATAAATCCTCTTCTTTTTGCAAGAGAAACAATATCGCTCATGCTAGTGTTCATAAAATCTCCTTCGGGTATTATTGTACAAAAAAACCCTAGTAATTTACTATTACTAGGGACCCTGCCGGGCGGTTCCACCCTATTTGCTGGTTATGATATCCAATGAACCAAGCCTCTTTATTGCCTGCGACTCCTGGGCTCCACCCCTATCAAAATCGCTATTAACTTTGACTTGATGCTACTTTAGCTAGTTTTTGTTGTCAAGAATTTTTTGGTTTTTAATTTTTTGCTTGCAAGATCTTCAATGTAATGTTTTATGTCTAATTCATTAAAATTCTCTGGTGGCCCAAAACCTAAGGACTCTAATATTTTTTTTATATTTTCTATTAGTTTTTCCTTCTTTGAGCCGTTATGCTGCATTAGGTTCAATGAGTTTTTTAGAAGATTGTAAGTGTTGATGTTGGGTTCTTCATCTACTGTAAGTAAGTCTATAATCTCTAAAACCTGAAACACCTGCGTAACTGATGTGAGATCTTCTTGAGCCTTAGAAAAGCTTGATAAAACCTGAGATTGTGTGACTATTGGCATACCCTTACTTCTTATGTACAGACATTTACTTTCTGTTCCTGGCTCCATTCCACCTTTTTTTCTAGATGATAGTTTCCTTGATCCCTTGGCAATTGCAGTAATTTTTCCAAATTTTTTTGTGTAAAATGTGACAATTCTATCAGCATCACCGTAGTTTATGCGCTTAAGAACTATTCCCTCTGAATTAAATGATCTACTCATTCAGGTTTACAGATCAATTTCCAATGTTTTATCTGAAAGCAATTCAAACTCTTCAAAGCTGTCTCCGATTGTAATAGTGTGTTTTGGTGCGTAAGTTCCAGGTTGTTTTTGAATCATTAGTTTGTATTTGTCCGTAGGTGAATATGGTGATGAGTAGGTGAGCTTAAGTTTAGTTTGAGATTGGGGTTGAAGCAAAAAGAATCCTTCTATAACAGTTTTTCCAAGCTCTTCATATACCTCCACAGAATCCTTCTCAAATCCTTGAGTTTCCACTAATTCGCTACCAATCGGAATGTATATCCTAATGAAATCTCTCAATATACCGTTTAGACATAGTTTCCCTGCCTCAAGATTGCAGTTGCTGCCCCTGAACGGATTTTTATATACTAGAGTAACGTCTTTTGTAACGCTACCTTCATTAATTTCAATTTCTTGATCTACCTCTTGGGTTACAAACATATTGCTTTTGGCACCACCAAAATTTGCATCATTTATATGAAGATAGTCCCCATCATAATCAACCATTCTTCCGGCAACATTTATTTTTTCTGCCGCATTTTGAATCTGTTCATCCTTCATATAGAAGAGAATGTGTTTTTCAGCAACATTTTTAAACATTGACTGGAATAGTTCTGGCCAAGCATTGCTGTCTGCATCATAGGCTTTTTGAAGAAGAGTTTGCATCATTGGTCCTAACACTGCTTTTCTATCTGTTCGAATTTCTGAAACTGGCCTCGTAACCATGTCTTCTAATTTCCAAATTACTTGAGGACACTCACACTGGGGTACAATTTCACTACTAAATGATCCATACCCTGGAACATCTACGGGGCCTAAAACGGCCACTAAATCTTTTAAAACGTTTGTATCTATTGAAATGATGCCATCAACCTCTGGCTCCCCAGGAACTTGTTCGTAATACTGCACAAAAGTATCCATACTTACTTTAAAGTCTGGGGACAGATTCATGTCACGGAGATACCAGTAATAAACTAGTGGAAAATATTTTTCTATTGGCTTTGGAGGCTGAAGTCTTTTATTAAACTTGTTGTCTAGCGAATATATGTCCTCTGACCTTTCTGCAATAATAGTTCCCCTAGTTAAATCCATGATCGCGTAAGCCGTCATAAATCCTCCTGTGGGTCTCAGTTCCGCATCATTTTGGAATAAAACTAAATATCTTTTGGTCTCATCCACTCCTGCCAATTTTGGTAAAACTTCAATAACGGGCTTAACATTATCAATTCCTGAGGCAGCTGAGTTTAAATATGATTTCCCCTCTTGAATTACATCCTCAACGGATCTTCCAGCTATTTTTTCAGGATATCTTTTTGGATCTATTTGACTTATTTGCTCATTAGCAAACTTAAGCTTGCTTGACACCTCATCTAAAACTGGAGAAATTTTGTCTAGAGTATCCAGAATTGCCACAATTCTATCTTCTGTTGTCCCGCCTGTGAAAGTACCTTCCCCCTCAAGCCCCAAAACATCAGTGTATGGCATGACTGCATCCAATCCAGCTTTACCAGCCTCCGTCCCAGAAATTGCGGCTAATATTACTCTCTTCCCATCTTGATAATGCCATCTAAAAGGACTGTACTCCATCCAACTTAAAAGTTTGTATGTTCGCTCAATTCCCTTAAGGTCTTGATGGAATTTATTTAACTTTTCTGATGCTAAAACTAAATTTTGACTTTTCGCTGCCTCCGTCAACTCATTAACGGTGTTTTGGGTGTTTTTTCCGAGATTCAACAATTGATAAATTGGATAAATTGACGCAAAAATTGGAATAAGAATTATGACAATAATTGCCAATACAATTTTTTTCTTCTTGGTGATTTTCTTCTTTGGTTTTTTTGAAGATTGCTTTATTGAAGACTTTGATTTTTCCAACATTTTCGTTTCTTTTCCGGGGGTAATTTTTGGAATGTCTTCTGATTTTTCAATCAAAGTTTTTGGTTTTGGCTTAGGAAGACTGATTGATTCTTTTTTGGCAGGTTCTTGACTCATAATTTACTACCACTTACTAAACATTGCAGCAGGTGTTTTTAGAATTATTATTATATCTTTAATTATAGATTTATTCCTAGCATATTCTGCATCTAGTTGGGCACGCATGTCAAAAGGAATATCATTTCTTCCCGATGTTTGCCAAGGACCAGTAATTCCTGGCTTTACGTCTAAAATGTCTTTCATGAGAGATTTTGTTTCTGGGTATTTTTCTGGTTGTTCTCGAAGCTCTGTGGGAACATAAGCTCTTGGACCAACAATACTCATCTCACCTTTTAAAACGTTTATTAACTGAGGAAATTCATCAATAGTGATTGAGCGAAGAATTTTTCCAAGCTTGGTAATTCTAGGATCGTTTTCAAGCTTCCAATCCCCTGATTTAAATTTTTTTAATAACTCAGGATCCTTTTTATATAAATATTCTTCAGCGTTTTCTATCATTGATCTAAATTTATACATAGAAAACAATTTCCCCCCTTTACCAACTCTTTTATGTCCAAAAATGATTGGTCCTGGAGTGTCCAGTTTAATGAGAATGGGGATAATCACCCATACTGGTAAAAATAAAATGATCCCAACAAGCGATAGCGCTATATCTAGAGTTCTTTTTAGAATTTGATAAAGACTTATTCTCATACTTATGTGAATTTCTCCAAATCTGTTCCTTCAAACTTTTTTAACATCTTCTTCACGTCTGGAATTGATTCTTGAGGAGCCACCATTATAACGTCATTCGTGACGACCACAATCATCCCCTCAGCACCAACTGAGGTAACTAATTTATCCGTATAGTTATATATTACAGAGTTTTTAGTTTCATGAGTAACTACTTTTCCTTTTTCTATGTTGTCTTCTGGATTTTCCTGCAAGGCTTCTTTTAGAGCTTCCCACGTACCAACATCACTCCACCCTAAATCTACTGGGATCACAACGGCCTGATCAGGACTTGTTTTAGTGACAATAGCATCATCAAAAGAAATTTTTTCAAATTTTGGATATATTTCGTCAAGTAGTTGTGTGTGCTCTGGGGTTCCGTAGGATTCTTGCAGCTTCATTAGACCTTCGTACATCTTGGGCTGAAGCTTTTTGAATTGATTTAGAACGAATTGAGGAGTTACAACAAAATATCCAGGATTCCAAGTGTAGTCATCTGATTTAAAATATTTTTTCGCTATTTCTATCTCTGGGCGATAATGCCAAGAAACAAACTCATGCACATCAAATCCGTTTATACTCTCCTTTTTCTCTCCATGCTGAATCCATCCTAAGTTTTGATTTGCAAATCTTGCTTTTTGTCCCAAGAATACGAAACTATTCCTATTTTCTTTTAAATAATCTCCCCCGACTTGAAGAGCGTTTTTGAAAGTTTGAACGTTGTCCATTAGATGATCGCTCCACAAAATTGCTACAGGACCCCACGGGTCTTTTTTGGCAAGAATTGCCATTAGATACCCGACTGCAGGAGCAACATCTCTCATTTCTGGCTCACCAATCAAGTTAGAGTTTGGTAGCTTCGGAAGTTGTTCTTTTATTGTTTGTATATAGCTTTTTCCTGTTGAAATATAGATGTCTTCTAGTTCAGTTTCTGGACGAACTCTTTCAACAGCTAGTTGCAAGGTAGATTTATTATTTATGATTTTTTCAAATTGTTTTGGTGTTGCTTTTCTGGATAGGGGCCACATTCTTGTTCCGACACCGCCAGCAAAAATAACTATTCTTAAATTATTTTTTTGTGTGTTTTCCATTCTTCCTCCACGTATTGTTTAAATTTAGTTTTAAAAACGCTTGAATCAAATTCTTTTGCTTTTTCTTTTAAAGCATGTTGATTAAATTTGACGTTCGTATTACTTTGTATGACTTTCATTATATGCGAAGGTGTTTGTCGGTCAAATAATAATCCATGTTTTTTGTGTTGAATAATTTCAGATGCTCCGCCTTTTTTATATGCAACTACAGGCTTGCCGGAGGCCAATGCTTCAACTGCTACTATTCCAAAATCTTCTTCCTGCGGAAAAATTACGGCTTTACAGTTTTGATAATATCCAACTAACTCTTGATCTGAAACTTGCCCTACAAAATGAATGTTTTTGTGTGCAATTTTTTTCAAGTTTTTCTTCTCTCGACCACTCCCCACAACAATCAAAGTTTTATTTAGTTTATTAAAAGCTTTAATGGCTAAGTTGATCCTTTTTGAAGGCACGAGCCTAGATACAACTAAATAATAATTTTTTTGTTCTGGGATGAATAAGGATTTTTCTGAAAATTTATTAGTATCTACTGGGGGATGTATTATTTCGTCAGAATTGATTTTGTAATATTTCTTTACTCGTTTATCAACAGTCTCTGATATTGTCACTATTTTATCTGGCCTACGAACCACAATTTGATCCCATCTTTCTTCGTGTTTCCAAATATTTTTTAAAATTAATTCACCAACTTTTCCCAAAGGGTTTTTCTCTAAATGTAGTTTTTTGTGACTGTAGAGATATTTTGTTGGGGTTAATAAATAACTTATGTGAAGAGTGTTTGGTTTGGTAACAGCGGCTTTTGCTTGAGCACTAGAAACAGAGATCACCACATCAAAATCATCAAAAGTGAAGGTTTCAAAAGCAAAGGGCATTGCCCAAAAAAACCACTCATGGTTCGTTTTGGAAAAAGGAATTTTTTGAATAAAGGATGGGATTACTTTTATGCCGTCTGCCCATGGAGCTGTTTTTTTGTTATATACAGATGTAAATATTGGTGCTTTTGGCCAAATTGAGTGAATGTTTTTTAAAACATGCTCTGCTCCACCAATTTTATTTACCCTATCATATACGACTGCAACCTTCATTTTTTTATGGAAATAGCTTTTTTATATGTTTTAATGGTTTTTTTCACCATTTTTTCCCATGAATATTTTGTGGCCTGTTTTTTTCCTGCTTTTATAAGTTTTTGACGTAATTTTTTATCGTGGAACAAAGTCATAACGGCGTAAGACAAATCATAAGAACTGTGGGGGTCTATGTATAAAGCAGCGTCCTGATAGATCTCCTTTAGAGATCCAGCGTCTGAAGAAATCACTGGAAGACCAACAGACATGGCCTCAAGTCCTGTGAGTCCAAACCCCTCAGAAAGAGAGGGGTGAACTAAACAAAGAGCGTTTTGATATAAACACTTAACCTGATTATCGGTTAAGTAGCCTGTGAATATAATATTTTTTTCTTTACTTGTTTTTTCAGCGTATTGTTGAAGTTTCTTTACAAAAATATCTCTTGATCCTGCAACAATTAATTGAATTTTTTCATCTGACTGATGATTTATTAGATTAATAGCGTCGATGAGTTTGTTAACATTTTTGTGTGGATAGGCAGACCCAATATATATAACAAAGGGTTTGTTGATGTTGTATTTTGCAGATAACTTTTTGAAACTTATTTTTTTGGTTTTTTTCAGAGAATCATCAACGGCTTCGTGAGTGACTACTATTTTGCTTGATTTTCCCCCATATTCTTCAACTACGGACTTGACGTATTTGCTGGGAACGATTATGTTGTTTGCTTTTGAAATGGCGTGATTTACTACTGATCGGTAACCCAAATACTTCACAAGATACTTTAGCGGAGAGAGACTAGTTACGGCCATTCCTTTTACTTGATGCCATAGTAAATCATGAATAGTAACAACATATGGCTCATTATAAATAAGTGGAACGTTGAAGTGAGGAAAGTGCATAAGATCAACACACTGTTTTTTCATGATTTGTGGGAATTTTGTTTGCTCATCTAATGAATAATGCCTTATGTCTGCAAGTACTTTGGTTGTATTTCTTGGAACATCCAGGGTAGAAAAGTATTTTTTTCTTAAAAAGAGAACGTATTGATTCTTTCTATCAATTTTTATTGCCTCATTAACTAAATTAATTACGTATCTACCAATACCAGCATGCTCTAACCCATACATTCGTGCATCTATTCCGATTTTCATGCTAAGTTGACTCTTTTGAATTTAAGAAGTTTAAGTCCTAGAAACACTAACCTATTGATAAAAAATGGATATTTTTTTTGATAGTGTTTTTTGTAAAAAATTTCCATAGCCTGCATTGACCAACCTTTTACTCTCTTAGTTGTTTCTTTGGAGGCTGTAGTCACCTTTTTGCTATGTTTGCTCATGCCCGTGCTGACTCCCTTATAGTGCACAACTTTTACTTTGGGCCAATACATGTTTTTATAACCTTTTTCTCTGACAACATAGCAAAAATCTAAATCCTCCCCATACAAAGGATAGTCTTCATCCCACCAATCCACCTCTTCTCCAACTTTCCTGCTCATCAACATAAACATTCCACCCATTGCATCTACCTCGTGTTCTGTGTCTATGTCTTTGTATGTTTGTAGGTATTGACCAAATAATTTAGTCTTGGGAAAAATTCTTGATATACCACTAAAATGCGTCAATGACGCCCAAGGAGTTGGAAAGCCTCTATGACATGTTTCATCTATTCCCCCTGTTAGGGCGAGATCTATGCGGCAAGTCATGACTCCAATATTTTTTTGACTGTAATAATATTCATAACATTTTTTTAAATCAGTTTTTTTCAAAAATTTCATATCAGGGTTTAGAAAGAGAACTGTGTTTGCTTTTGCGAGAGGGACCCCAGCGTTGTTGCCTGCTGAAAAACCTTTTGGGGTGCTCCTTTCTACTAAATCGATTTTATTAAATTCTTTTTTTAACATTTCTACTGATTCATCAGAGGAGTTGTTGTCTACTACGATGGTTTGAATCTTTAAGCCTTCTTGTTTTTCAAGGGAAACGAGGCAGTCTTTTAGAAATTTTTTTGCGTTATAGTTTAAGATGATTACTGAAAGATCGGGCTTGCCTTTGTAGTTCTTTTTTCCTTCAGTTATTTTTTTTACATGAGTTGGTTTTATTTTCATATCGGTATTGTATCTTATTTCGACCCAACCTCTGAATAAACTCTATCCAAGTCTCTTGATATAGCAGGCCAATTGTAATTTTTTGTTACAAGCTCTCTGCTATTGTTGGCTAGTTTTTGTTGTAGGTTTTTGTCAGATAATAACTTTATTGTTGATTTAGCTAATTCTTCAGGACTATCTGCCATGAGTGCGTGCTCACCATTTTTTATTCCTATTCCTTCTACTGCTAAGTTGGTGGCAACTATAGGCGTGGATGTGGCCATAGCTTCTAAAATTTTATACCTTGTGCCTTTCCCGGACCTAATTGGCGCCAGAAGTGCGTGAGCTTGGCTGTAAGCATCCCTTATATCCTCAACATCTCCTCGAACAGTAATCGTGGGATCATCTCCGTATAATTTTATTTTGTCGTTTGGACTAAAGCCTACAATTAACAACCTTGCATGTTTTAAGTTTTTAATAACGTGAGGCCAAACCTTCTCAACTAACAACTCTACCGCGTCTATGTTTGGCAACCATTTAAAGGTGCCAACAAATAAGACAGTGGGATTTTCAGGTAGTTTTCTTTTGTCTGTCTTTGCAAATAAGTCTGTATCAACTCCATTTGCCACAACATCTATTGGCATTTCTTTTTTGAGATGGTTCTGAATTGCATGCTTGTCGTCTTCAGACATTGTGATTAGTCTGCTGGCGTTCTTCCAATAATGGGTTTCCCATCGTTTTATTTTTGATACATCAAGATACAAAAGTGGTTTTGCTGGCCAAATTTTGGTGTTTTTGGTGTATTGCAAGTACGCGTCGTATTCTATGGTTTGCTCGGCAAGAATTGTTGGCGTGGCAGTTTTTGGAATATTTGGCATCATATAAAACGTTTCGGCGTGAATGAGATCGTAATTATTGTTGTCTAATTCTTTTCTAATCTCTTCTTCGAAATGTTTTGATCGATAAATACTTACTAAAAATGGATAGCTTGAGGTTCCTGCAAATAAAATATTTCTTAAATCCCAGGCTGGTCTTCTCTTAAAAACTCTAACTTTATGACAGTATTTTTCCAGCTCCTTAATGTGTTTTCTCTCGCTGTCCTTTCTAATATAGGCAAAAAGAGTAATGTCGTGTTTGCTTTTTAGGTTTTTGAGAAGATTGTAGGTTCTAATTTGCCCACCTGAAAGCAAGGGATACGGCAAGTATGGTGTGAGCATGAGAATTTTCATTTTATTTTTTTGGTTTGTTTTTTCCTGGAGGCCATGAGGGTTTTTGAGTGGCTTTGGGAGTTGGAGTTGGCTCTGGAGTAGGCGTTGGTATTGGAGAACCTTCAACTGAAGCATTATCCTCACTCTCCTCTATCTTTACTTCTTCTTGCTCACACTCTAACTTTATAAGCGTGAATTGATCATTGGTTTCTGTGACCTCACATATCTCCATCAACTCTTTTGCCTCATCGTCCAAGGTTGTGGTGATGTAATATCGCGCTCCCTGCTCAATTCTCTGCTCTATATTTCCTCCAATAGGCCAACCCCTTCTGTTTGTTTGATATAAAAACGCGGTATCTCCTTGATACGGAGCAATAACTAATGCACCACTTTCCACACTTTGATCTACAAATTTTCCAGCCTCCACTATGGCTGGATTGTTGATGTTGTAATAACCACGCACTTCGTACCAGGAAAAGGCCATCATAAATCCGAAAGAAGTGATTAATAATATTTTTGATTTAATTGTTTTTTGATTAAGTAAAAAAGAAATACCCTTGGCCACATAAACACTAATTATTGGAATAATAATAATTTGGTAATAATCGTGCTGAACATTTCCCGTTGCAAAGGTGAACAAATACATCATAGTTGCAAAAAGCCACCACCCAAAAAAGCTGCTCTTTGCTTTTTTTAGAAACCCCAACCCAAAAAATAATAACCCCCAATAACCCAATATTAACCTTCCCATGCGATCGGCAAATATCCATCTAAAAAATGCTCCTTTGAATCGAATATCATTTCCATTTAATAACCATAAATATGCTGGAACTCCCTCTGGAAATTGACTTATCCAATATCTCCATAAAACTAATGGCAAAAATACGAGAAATATAAATAGGTATGATTTTTTATCTTTTAATAAATTTAGGCCGCACTTTTTAAGCCCTAAATAAACTGCTGGCAAGGCGAAAAACATAGCAACAGGCTTGATGAGCAATGCAATTGCTCCAGAAAATAAAGCAGTCCAATACCAGGGAGTTTTAAGGTTGTGGTTTGATGTGATGAAGAATTTTGACAGACTATAAAGAGTTAATAGACTAAAAAATACTAAACCCACCTCAGGCAATACTGTTCTTGAATAATAAATATTAAACGGCAATATCGAAAATACCAAAGCTGACAATAAGCTAGTTTTTTCGTCTTCAAACATTTGAGTAATTTTGTATATAAGAAAAATTGATCCAATCGAGAACAAGATAGAGTCAATTCTATAAAATACATGCAAAGGTATTGATTTGGGGATAAATTGATATATCCAAGCTATGACTCCACTAACTAATGGAAACTCAACCATTCTAAAACCCTCTGGGTTTTCTTTTCCTGATGGAATATTGGAAAGATCAAGATATCTGGGTTTGAGTAAATTAACGCCGTTTTTCGTGTATTCTACAGCCACTGATGCAGTGTCTACTTGCCTCCATGAATGCCAATCTGCGAGGGGGGTGTTTATTTTATATAGCCGAACCAACAAACCTAAGAGAAGAATTGCCCAAATAAAGAAACTATTTTTTCTTAGTTTGTTTGGCTTTTTTTGATTTTGTTTTGATGCCATAAGTAATTGCCATTAGTAATCCCACATAAGCCCAAAAAGTCTCTGCCACTTTTGATGCAGCAAATACATCAATATAAGATGCATTTAAAAGTAAGCCTATTATTGCTGCCAACATTCCAATTGCATAAGCGTGAAGTAATGGGTCTTTTTTCAAGTCTTTTAACTTTTTTACTGTGAAATAAAATGCGGCGATTATGGTTCCATAGAAAGTAATAAAACCAAGCAACCCAGTTTCCCCCAAGGTTCTTAGGAAGTTGTTGTCTGTAGATTCTGCTTCAGTAAATTGGATATTTGATGTTTTTGTTAAGGTAGAATACCCCGCCCCGAGAAGAGGGTTTTTCTTAAATCCGGCTATAGCTCTTGGCCAAAGAGCATCAAATCTTATTGCAGCTGAAAGTCCATATTTATAAGCGTTTTCTGAATAGGTTCTGGTTACTAGCTTTACCCCCCCTTTTCCATCTTCTACTGGCAAAGGAATGTCCTCGTATACGTCTCCTGGCAGATTGGTTGGTTTTGTTTGTGACGGTGGAGCGTCAGAGGAAACAGTAACTTTTGAGATTTCGTCTATGGATACTGCATTTTCTGGTTTTTCTGCCTTGGGTAAAAATGCAAGGTTTGAATATTTTTCCTTAATCTTCTTTAAACCTAAAACTTGAGTAAACCTTTCTGATAAATCACCGAATGAAAGCATTACAAACATGCTTAAAAACATTACAAGAAACCACCTAGGAATAGACCACTTCCAACCTTTTACAAATAAGAAGATAAAGAAAAGGGTGGTAATTGAAACTAGGTACGCGATGAATGACGTTCTTGATGCTGTAAGAATAAGAAGCCAAAATCCAGCAGCATAGGAGGCTGCGAATAATAACTTCAACCATTTGTTTTTAACAAAATAAAACAATGAAAGAATGAAGGTGAGAACCACCATGGTGTAGGCAGCTAGGTCATAATGACCTCCAAATGTGCTTGGCACCCTTGCGTGCTCTGTAAGATACAACCTTAGGCCTTTTGCAAACTCCCTATTCATAGTGGAATAAACTGGCCAATATAAATATCTTTGACCGTAGCCGTATATGCTTACAAGCAACATCACTACTGAGGAAAGAGTTACTAGAATTCTTGCCTGTTTTTTCGTCTTTACAGCTGAATACAAGATAAAGAATAAGGAAAAATATTCAATATTTCTAAAATAATGTAGATACATTTTCCCTACATGAATTAGTTCGTTAGGTACGGTTTTGGTGATGAATATAGCAGATAGAGTAGTTAAGAACCCAAACCCTATATATGCGATTATTATGTAGAATAACGGGTTTTTCCACTCGACTTTTTTTCTAAAAACTTGAACAAGCCATACGATCATTGTGAATAAGATTAGAAAGTCTTCAAATCTGACCCTGACGATATATCCGGGAATTGCGTCAAATAAAGGTAACTTAGGATATAACGGAATAAAAACTAACAAAAACCCTGCTAAGTAAGTTAGTAGGTTTTTATCAAGCCAAGCTAAAAGCTTCTTTGTAGATACTTTTTCTATTTTCATCTCTTAGGATAATACCAAATAATAATACCCTTAAGGCAGCCCCAATCTTAAGAATTAATCTTAAGATTGGCATTTGCCAAGAAGGTTTGTGTTTTTTGTAAAAATATTTCAACCCTTTAAATTCACCCAAAACTGCTCCCTTGCTGCTTCCACTTGCTTGACCAAGATGGATAAGTTTGGGTGTAGAAAAATAATCGATTACATATCCTGCTTTTTTGGCTCTGTAACAAAAATCTGTATCTTCGCCGTACATAAATATCCCGTCATCCAACCCACCTAACTCCTCATACACTTTTCTTTTAATAAGAAGTGCAGTTCCGCCCACCCATCCTGGGTGTTGATCTTTTTTGTAATAATTTATAGATCTTTGCTGATAGGGATTAATTAGGTTTTTAATCAAAGGAATATCGTCAATAAAAAACATCCATGCTGAAAGATTGCAGAGTGTGGGTAGATTCCCACCTTGTTGCTGAATTGTTTTGTCTTTATTTAAAAGCTTGCAGGACGCTATATCAGAGTCATTTTTTACTGATTGATCCATTAGTAACTGGATTGTGTTTTTTTCTAGAAGAGTGTCGCTATTTAGCAACCAGACGTATTTTCCTTTTGCTTTTTTTGCTCCAAGATTATTCCCAAAAGAAAAGCCTCCATTTACCCTGGCATCAATGATATTGTATTTTGGAAATTTCTTCTTAAGATGCTCTACAGAACCGTCTTGTGAATCAGCATCTACTACAATTACTTCTTTTTTATACTTATCGTTTGATTTTTCGATCGTCTCTAAGGTGTCTGAGGTAATTTCCTTAGTTTTGTAGTTGATGCTAATGATTGATAGGTCCATAAATTTGATGAGTGCTTATTTAATACTTGTTTTGTTATTGAACTATAACTGCTGTGGTCTTATTGAAAAAGGCGAAATCGACCTAATTTATATTTGAAATTTTCTACTTTTCTTTTTCCAACTTCTTTTGCTGGGATACCCGCAACTATAGATTTTTCTGAAACATCTTTTGTGACTACAGCTCCAGCAGCAACTACTGCTCCCCTGCTTATTGTAACTCCTGGAAGAATAATTGCCCTAGGGCCGATGAAGACATAATCTTTTATTTCTACGGGCCCATTGATTGGGGAGAATGATTCATCGTGAATATTATGTTGACTATTGAAAATCATTACTTCTGAGGCTATATCCACGTTGTTCCCAATAACTAATTTATCTCTTCCGTCTAGAGTGGCGTGATCTCCAATAATCGTTCCCTTTCCGATGGATATGTTTTTGGGTTGATACATTCTTAAACCTATGTGGATTGTTGATTTTTTGTCAATTTTTACACCAGAAAGCTTGAATATAAACCTTCTAATAAAATGAAGAGGAATATAACCAAGCAACCACAATAAGCTGACTTTTAAATCTAAGTAATAATTGTAAAACCTATTCGCAATTTTTTTTATTGCATCAATCCAGGACAATTTATTTCCCATCTTGTCTTTAAATGGAGACTTCATGAAGCACCTTTAATATTTTTTTGGCAGATAACTGCCAATCAAATTTTTTAATATGAGGCTTTGCTTTTGATAGCATTGTTTTTTTCTTTCCTGTGTCTAATTTTATCGCGTTTGTAATGCCTTTTGAAATTGAATCTGAGCTATAGGGATCAATTAGTAATCCCGACTCTCCTATCACCTCAGGCAAAGATCCTGTGTGGGATACAACAGGAATTATACCCTGAACGAGTGCTTCTAGAGCAGGAATTCCAAACCCTTCATATAATCCAGGCAGAACTAAACAAGACGACTGAGAAATGATTGAGCTTACATCTTGATTGTCAATATATCCTGTTAAGTGAATCTTTTTTTTCTTGTTACTTTTTAATACTTCTTTTTCCAAATCATCTGTTAACCAACCTTTTTTTCCAGCTATTACAAGATGATGTGGGCTGTTTAATTGATTGAATCCTTGAACGAGTCTGACTAAGTTTTTTCTGGGTTGAATAGTTCCCAAGTATAAAATATATCCCTTACTTATCCCATACTTTTTTAGCACTTTTGAGTTTTGTTTTTTTGAATCTGGTTTTGATTCAAAGCCGGGGTAAGCAATGGTGATTTTTTTTGATTTTATTTTATAGTGCTTTTTAATGTCTTTTTTGGTATTTTCTGAAATGGTAATTATGTGATCTGCGTTTTTTACTGAATATTTTGTCCAAGAAGTAAGTTGGATTGCATCCTTTTTTTTGTAAAAGTTTGGAAACAACAAAAATGCTAAATCCATGATTGATACAACCGATGGAACTGGACAAGTTCTGGGTGCGTAATGCCCCGGACTAAAGAATACGTCTAAGTTTTTTTTGTCCCTATGAAGCTCAATAGGAAGCCTCCATTGAGTCCAAAGCTTTGAAGGAGGAATAACTTTGTAGCGCCACCCTGCTCTTTCCTTTGGTAGGTCTTTTATTATCTTTTTGCCGGAATATAGGGTGTAGTCGTTGGTTTTATCAATCTTGTTTAGTGATTTTATGATTTGATAGGCATACTGATTACTTCCCACCCTATTTGTGGTATTTGCCTCATTAACGTCTATTCCTATTCGAATTTTTTTATTTAACATATGCCATCTTGTAAATTTTCATAGTTTCTTTGGCTACTTTGTCCCAGGAAAACTTCTTTAATTGTTTGGATCCATTATCTGTAAACTTTGATCTTTGACTGATTGCTTTTTCTATCCCCTTTGTTATTTCCTCAAAGCTTAAAGGATTAACCAAAACTGCCGCATTTCCGGATACTTCTGGCATGCTAGATATATTTGAAGTAACGACTGGGGTTTTGTGGTAAAAAGCTTCAAGAATAGGTAGTCCAAAACCTTCATATAAAGATGTGTAGACCATGCAGCTTGCGTTTTTATATAAAGCTGCGAGCTCATCATCTGAAACATATCCTGTTTTTATAACTCCCTCATGATTTTCAATTTGATCAAATCCTGATTTTCCAACTAGAACTAGATTGTATTTTTTATTAAAAGGTTTAAAAGCCTTAATGATTCGGTTTAAATTTTTTCTTGGCTCCTGTGATGCAACAGTTATAAAGTAAGGCAAATTTAGTTTGAATTTTTCTTTTACTTTTTTTGAAATTATTTTATTTTCTTTAATTTTTTGCTCTTCAGGAAGCGCCTCGTATATGACATGAATTTTTTGCTCATCTATACCCAACAATTCAATTGCGTCTTTTTTTGTGGCTTCTGATACGGCAATTATTGCTTTTGCTTCTTTTTTTACCCATTGAAGTGATCTTTTGTGCTGAGCGGTTATTTCTGGATTTGTATCTTGAGGATACTTAATAGATGTTAAATCATGAATTGTTGTTACTAGAGACGCTTTGTTTGATCCTGGCGTATACCAATCCCAGCTATGGAAGATGTCTACTTTTTTTAAAAATATTTCTATTGGAATGTGTAATTTGTTAAATAGAATTGATTGGAGTTTCGGAGGAATTGGGTTGATGCTGCTTTCTACGTTTCTATCAACTGATTTTGAAAAAGAATTTAAAAGTTTATTGTTTCGCAACGATCCCCCGTAAAAAACAAATTCCTCTTCGGGAAAGTTCCTTACTAATGCCTTCACAAGATTGTTGGTGTATTTTGACACACCAGTTCCATAAATTATGGAGGAAATATCAATTCCAATTCTCATATGTATATTTTAGTATATCTGGCTGAGTTATAAAAATTTAGAAAATTTCGTTTAATTGACTATCTTCACAATAAAAATCTGTCTATATGTAGGGGGGCTGTTGAATAATGCCATAAATGGGATTGCAATCAAGAGTGCTTTTCTGAAGAAAAGGTCAGCAATTTTACTTTCTGACATCCAACCCCTCATAAGCCACATTCTCATTTTTAGATTCATGTTTGGAATAATTTCGATTTGAAAATTTTTTTCGTACTTTTTGAATGACTCTTGAATTGATTTTTCTATATCTTTTATTTCTGGCAATCCAAGCTCAACCTGCTCTTCTAAAAATGGATGTCTTTTTCCTAATTTATCTAGGTATAGTTGGTCTAATTTTTTATCCTGAATATGAGCTTTTTCTCCTATTGGAACTCCGATTATTAATTTTTTCTTACATACTCTCGCCATTTCATTTATTGCAGTTTGCCTGTCCTTTTTTGGAAGATGCTCCAACACATCTGAATTTACTACTACATCAAAAGAATTATCTTTGAACGGCAGTTTTGTTGCAGAAGCTTTTACTTTTTTCATTTTTGGCCAATTCGGCCCTGGAAAGTCTAAGTCTACTCCGGTGAAAGAACGTTTTAAATAAGGACCTACCCCCAAACTCCCAGACCCAACCTCCAACACACTCTCATCTCTATCAATTTCTTTAATCATTGGAAGATATCTTAATGCTATTGTGGGATGCCATCTATTTAAAAAAGGAATTTGCATTCTTATCTTAAGGCGAAAGGTTTTTGCTTTTGATATATGTGAATAAATCCAACTCCATGAAAATCCTTTATCTCTACTTTTGTGTAGCCGTTTAATTCAATCCATGAAAATATTTTTCTTTGAGGATCGGAGAGACCCATTAGGTATTCAAATACGAAAAGGTTTTCATGAGTAAGCGCGCCTTTTATATTTTCGTCAAGGTATTTATGATCATTTACTATTAGGGTTTTGGTTGGATACTCTGCGACTAAGTCATTTTTGTACCAGAGCCATGGAGCGAATGGTTCAGGAAAAGCAAAAACCGCTCCTGTATCTAAATCTGAACTTTTTTCTACAAAAGACACTGCCTGCTTCCAATTTTCTCTTTGAAGTTTTGGGTTGGTGAAGTGGATAAACAAAGGAATTATGCTTAAGAGAAAAATAAAAAACATTGAAAATTTGTTTTTCGTGTTTGAAAGCGAAATTCCGAGAGTAATCCATAATGCCGGAAGTACATACATTACTCTCTTAGGTTCTAAAACTGGGATAAAAAATGAAACTAAAAATGAAACCATTACTGGCACAATTAGCCAAATAAGCATATGTTTAACTTTTTTGGATGACAAAACTGAAAAAATAATTCTAGCTAATACTCCGAGTATGAGAGAAAAGAATATGATTTGCACCACTGTGAAGTCTACTTGAATCATTCCGATTATGAATCTTATGCCTGTAAGTGGTAATGATTTTTGCCACGGAAGACTTACTGCGGTTGCCCATCCTGCGTATGAATTCTTTAGTCCTATGCCTGCAGATAATTGCCTTGCAAAAGTTGGAACCCATGGAATGAAAACCAGGACTGACAATGACAGGTTCTGAGAAAACTCTTTGATTTTTTTGGAAAAAGAATAAATAACTATCAAGAGTTGTGCTGCTAAAATAAATGGAAAAACATAAGTGCTATATAGCCCCACTGCTGTGCTTATGATATATCCTAAATTCACCTTTTTAGATTTTGATTTTGTAAGTTTGAAAAAATAATACATAGACATTGTCCCTGCCATTGTTGCCAAACTATACGGTCTTAATTCCTGCGAAAAATAATAGTGGTAAGGAGAAATTGCACCTAGAATTCCTGTTATCAGTGCTGCTTTTTTGTTAAATAATTCTTCGGCAATTTTGTAAGCAAAAACAATTGTTAATACTCCTGGAATTATTGAGGCCAATCTCAACCACCAATCTGCAGATGAAACTTGGTGAAAGAAGTGAACGATGTAGTGAAAAAGTGGAGGCTGAAAGTCGTGAATAATGTCAAGTTGTTCGCTAAAGGGTCGAGCGCTCTCAATGGCTTGGGCAGCTTCGTCCAACCATAATGACTGGTTTGCGCCAATGAGCCTCACAAGGAAAGAAAGAATAAATATAATTATCAAAGGATTTAATGTTTTAAGTTTATTTTGCATGACCAAATCCAAGCCAATACTTTAATATTCCAACAACAATCCCAAAATCATAAATAATTTTAAATTGAACATATGAAACGTTTTTCAGTGTAATTGCTCTTGAAACCCCAACTATTAAGCCTATTGGAAATAGTGCCCTAAATAGAGCCATCACTCTTCCTAATTCACCAAACTTATACTGCCTCCCACCTATCCACCTTGATTGATTAAATACCTTTTTAAAATTGTCGGGATTTTTGTGATACATAACAGCTTTATCGGCTGCAGTTGACATGTATCCAAGCTTCTCTGAAAGGGTCCAATCGTCATTGTAGCCAACTAAGTCAAAGCCGTTCACCCTATCAAACTCAGACTTTAATATTGCTCTAAATACTTTAGCTTTTTTTTGATGATTTTTTGGTAGTCTTTTTCTTGAAACTGACTTTGTTGTTTCGTAATTCCACATTTTGGAAATAAAATTATCCCAATTTTCCACCATCTCTTCAGTGGTGAATGTTCCCTTACTTCTTCTCTCAATAATGGGTTTTGTAAGTTCTTTCAGAAAGTCATTTTTGAAAGTCATATCAGCATCTACAAATACCAGTATTTCTCCTTTTGCTTTTTTTACCGCAAGATTTCTCGCAGCTCCAGGTCCTTTATGTTTTTGTGAAAGCATACTTATTCGTTTATCTTTTTTTATAAAAATATCAATTTGTTTTTTTGTGTCGTCAGTTGATCCATCATCCACAACAATAATTTCAAAATCTTTGCATGTTTGATTAATCAAAGAATCTAGACACTCACTGATGTGCCCTGCTTCGTTGAAAACTGGAATAATTACGCTTAGTTTCATTTGGAAAAAATTATGCTAAACAACCCTTTTTTGTAAGTTTTTTTAATAGCCCAATTTGCAAATATTACTGTGAATATGAGCGTAACAACTCTCATAATCAGCTTCGACATCCCAGCCCCATTTATTCCAAATTGTGGAATTAGATATAAATTTGCCAATACGAGGGTTATTGTTTGAACAATGCCAGAAATTGCGAAATATGATGGTTTTTCTATGGTGTAAAACATTGAGACAAATGGTGTGGTAGCTACAGCAAATAGTCCTGCTGCCAATAGATAACTTACTGCTTGAGTAGCGGGAAGGTACTCTTTTCCTGCGGTTATAATAATGAACAGTTTTGTTAATGGCATTACTGCCCCGATGGAGATAATTGCAATGATACTGATAATCATGGCTTTGGCAGCGAATTTTTTGAAATGTGAAATGCTCTTGTATCTTGCAACCCTAGGGTTTAACACTGTCCCTAGAGAATATCCTATTATTGAAATAAGTATTGATAGTCTTGCTCCAGCCGAATATAGGCCAGTTTCATAGTTTGTTAGATAACTTTTTACCAAAAGCACGTCTATGTTGTCTCCAATTGCTGATGCCATCACCGCGATGGATGTAAATTTCATGATCGATAATAAAGATTTAGTATGTTTTTTGCTGACTGTTTCTTTTGATTTTAGCCACTTAGGTAAACGTGCAAACCCAAAACCTACCCCCACCAGTGGAGAGATGGAGTATAGAATGAACGCAATAAAAGGATCTCTTATATGAGCAAACCATATGCTTATTGCAAAAGCTGCTTTTGTGAAAGCCTGACTAATACTCATAATTACTGAGTCTGAAAATCTTCTTAAAGATTGGTGAATTATGGCAATGTAGTCATATGAAACATTTACAACTGATATCAGTATTGCCATTTGAATGACTTCAACGTGATCTGTTTTTAGCCAATATATTGCCAAGGGTTTTGAGAAGATAAAAAATATTAAAACAACAAGAAAGGTTATTGCTGTCTTAATCTTTAATCCTGAATGAATTAGTTTCTTTGCGTCTTTTTTGCTTTTATCTACAATCTGAGCAGTTTGTCTTTGAGTGGCCACATTTACTCCCCCATCTGCCAGTTTTGATAGAAGCAAAATGGTTGAAAAGCCAATAGAAAAAATTCCATATTTTTCTGGACCCAAAAATCTTGAATATATTATTAACGCAATTGCGGAAATTGCTGAGGCAAGGGTATTTCCAAAAACCATAAGAGCGCTTTGCTTGAGAGCTGTTGATTTTATGGCTTTTTTGATAATTTTCATAATACTCCTGATTATTGTAGTTTAAACCAGGCTAATTTAGTAGTTTTTTAAGTTGTTTTTCTATCTGATCTGATATGTTCTTTTTATCAAATTTTTCAAGCTCTTTGTGATAGTTGATTGGTTTTTTGTTTATGTTTTTTTCAATTGCCTTTGCTATTTGCTTGGGATTGTGATCAACAAAAATCCCGTTTTTGCCGATTATAGATTTTCTGATTTTGTCACTTGAAGCAACTATGGGCAGTCCTGCTGCCATGGCCTCTATATAAACTCTTCCAAATGCTTCTTGTGCATCTGGCATAAAACAAAATAGATCTGATGACTTGTAGTATGATGGCAAATCTTCATATGCGGATGTAGTTATGACGTGTCTTTTTGGAAGAAGTTTTTTTGCAAGTTTTTGAATATAATCTTTTTCTTCTCCAGCTCCTAAAATCATTAGGGAAAAATTGGTTTTAGCAACCGCTTTTATCACAAGATCTATGTTTTTGTATTTTGTTAATGCTCCAACTACTAAAACAGTTGGGCTCTTGATTTCGGTTTTTGCTTTATTAGTTTTTGCAAAATGACTTATATCGACTGGGTTTGGAATATATGAAATTTTTGTATTTTTAGGCTTTAGTTTTTTTGCCCAGGTTTTGGAATTTTTACTAAGAGCTATAAATAAGTTAGGTCCTTGACCTAAGCTATCTCTGTCGTGATAGCCCATTCCTGCTCTGCCAAAAATTGCAATTTTTTTATTTGGAAAATTTCTTTTTATTATTTGAATCTGTGGCTTTCCGTTCACTGGAATAATGATGTCCGGATTAAATTGTTTTAAGTTTTTTAATGATTTTTCTGTAAATTTTTTGATCAGATTGCTTTGTTTGTCTAAGTAAAGCCTAAAAATTATTTTTTCAAAAATGTTTTGAGGTGCAGATTTGTGTGAGTTTCTGACCCTAACTGGTCTTTTGATTTGGTATGTCTTTTTACTGGCGAGACCTCCTTGAACTACCAAAACCTTGTGACCTTTCGAAAGCTCTGATGCAATGATGTCTGTTGAAATTTCTGATCCCCGATTGTTTAATCCCATGGTTAGGTGAAGGAATGCAATTTTCATTTTATTTTTCTTTTTAAATTTTTTATGGGTGTAATTAGGCTTGCTAACACTTCGTATCCAATACTCCTTTTCCTAAGGGGATCGGGAATAAATTTGGGTCTTTTTTTATAAAAAATTTCTGGCAAAGAGTCTTTGATTTTTATCCCTGTTTCAATCCTATACTTTCCTCGATTAAAAATTTTAGATTCATTTAGACTTGATCTTTTTAAATACATTGAATGGTATAGTCTGTTTTTTGTAATGTAAGCGTCCTTAGTGTTTATGTGTCTAGTAGACTTATTGTCGCTGGTAAAATATCCTTCATTTGGATAATCGCCTTTCAGATGTAGTCCTTCTAGCTTTGATGTGTTGAAAAGTCTGGTGACAAGATGTCCTTTCTGACCATAAAGATTGTACATTCCCACAGTTTCAGCTTGCTTATGATATACATCACCAATCAGATCATATCTTCTCACTGCTATAGTTTTGTAGTTTTTTTTAGTTGCTTTTAAAACCTCTTCTGTTGTTTTATTTGGATATATTTCATCTCCATCTATAACCCAAAACCATTTTGTTTTTGTGTGACTAATTTGTTTTTCTCTTAATTTTGTTATGGCAGATCTAGTGGAAGTTCTGTGATTTTCAAATTTAATTTTTTTGCTTTTTATAGACTTGATGATTTTTACAGTTTTATCTGTCGACCCCGTATCATAAATAAAGAGACTATCCACAGAAGAAAGCACAGAATTGATTGCGAACCAGACCCACTGATCCTCGTTTTTTACGATCATGTGACCAGTAATGTTTGTTTTATTATTTGAAATCATAAATATTTTTATTGCTTATCTTCTGACTAGTATTGTCTATTATTATCCCCTGAATGTCTTCGTATGTGTCTATACTAACTATTCTTTCGTCTTGAATGTCTTTTGCATCTGAGCTTCTTAGGACCACCACTGTGTTTGGCCAACTTGACTCAGGAGTAACTCTTAAGAAGCTGTTTGACATATATATCCATCCCCAAGCATCTATTGCAGATGATTTTACTGGATAAAGGCCCTGATATTCGTATATGTAGTGGAATCCCGCTCCTTTTACGTCTAAATCGTATGCTGCGAATTTTTTCCCTTCGAGTTTTGGTGATAGTTTTTTTACTATTTTCATCTTGTTTTTTACAGGGTGAGACATTTCAGATTTTATGAGTGTGTAGGTGTTTATTCCTACATATATTCCCACTAAGGATATTAGAGCAATTTTTTTCCTATGCAAAAACGAGAGGTTTGCTCCGATGAATAATGCAATCATTGGAAATATACTAACTAAATAATGATCGTAGTAGGCCCCCCCATATATCACTGAATAAATAATTATGCCTCCGAAAAATGTAGCTAAATATAGATCATTTAGATCTTTGGCTATATTCTTTTTTTTATTTTTTGTGTATCCGAAAACTACAAGAGCTAAAATAATCAAGGAAGTTAATGCAAAAGGTGGTTTTTCATATTCATGGGCGTATTTGAAATTTGATGATAAATTTTTTGGAGAAATAAAAATTGTTCTTGCCAATGAATTTCCTATATATTTTATGTTGTCAAAGAATGGTGTTCGAGTTTTTTCTTGATTGTTTAGTGTATTGATGAAGGATTTTGTGTTGACAAAGTTATGCCTTAATTCGAAAGCAAAAAGTGGAAGGAAAGAAAAAAGAATAACTAAAATAGCCGGGATGTGTTTTTTGTTTAGTTTTATTTTAAATTTTACTACTGAGACTAAACCAAAAAGTGGAATTGTAAGCAATGTGAGATCAGCATGCCATGCAAAAATCGATGTGAAGGCAAAAATAAAAGCTGAAACTTTTAGGTTTTTGTTTTTTATTAGATAAAAAATAGCCAAATAGGAAATGATGCAAAAAAGCGAATTGAAGGAAAGTTGCCAAAACCTCCTATCATTCATTGAGATCATGAATGAAGTTGCATAAAAACCTGCTGACAGCAGACCTGCTTTTTTACTAATAAGAGACCCAGCTTTGTAAACCAAGAAAGTGACAATTACACCGACGAAGGAGCCGACGCCTCCCAAAATAATTGGATTTCCTTTTGCAATAAGAAATATGGGTGAAACTATCCAGTGAAGAATTGACCCTAGGTTTATGCCCATCACCTGATTCGGTGATATTAAGACTAGTCTATGATCATTTGTGATTTGTTTTAGTATCGAATAAAAAAGGACTTCCCCATCAGAGAAGTACTGTAAATTTGTGAATTTATAAAATCTAAAAAATATCGCTAGAAAAACAACGAAAACAAGTAATTTATTTTTTGATGCTTCTTTATATATTGTTTTAAGCTTCATCTCTAACATTTTACCCTAAGCTCATAGGATATTTTGGGGGTTTTTGGTAAACTTTGCATATGTTTTATGAATGTGACGGAAAAGTTTGCTTAGTAACTGGAGGGGCTGGTTTTATTGGTTCTCACTTTGTGGAAAAGTTAATTTCTTGTGGAGCTCGGGTAATCGTTGTAGATAATTTTGTTACAGGCAGCAGAAAGAATCTTGAGCATATAACTAGTAAAAACTTAGAAATAATTGAGGCTGACGCCTCACAGCCGGTTTCAAGCTACTTAAAAGAAGATGTTTCTTTTATATTTCATTTGGCGTCTCCTGCTAGTCCAGATGGATACATGAAGGAGCCTGAGGTTACCTATATGGTAAATTCCATGGGAACTCATCATCTCTGTGAATACGCAAGAAAAACTGGGGCTAAGTTACTTTTTACATCAACTTCAGAAATTTATGGAGACCCGCTAGAACACCCACAAAAGGAAACATATTGGGGAAATGTTAACCCAACAGGACCAAGAGCTTGTTACGATGAATCGAAAAGATTTGGTGAGATGGTTGTGAATATTTTCCAAAAAAGAGATCAGATTGATGCAAGAGTGGTGAGAATATTTAATACTTATGGCCCAAGAATGGGACTTGAAGATGGCAGGGTGATTCCAAACTTTCTCTCACAGGCTATAAAGAATGAGCCAATAACCGTTCATGGGGACGGGACGCAAACAAGAAGCTTTTGTTATGTAGATGACTTAGTGAAATATATTTTAAGAGCCATGATTATAGAAAAAGCAAAAGGAGAGACAATTAACATTGGAAGGCCTGGAGAACTAACAATGAAGGAGCTTGCAGAGAAAGTGAAACAAATTTCAGGGAGCTCTTCTCAAATAAAATTAGTTGATGGTAGAGATGAAGATATTTCTCAAAGAGAGCCCGACATTTCAAAGGCAATCTCCATACTTGAATACGAGCCAAAAGTGGATGTAGAAGAAGGTTTGAGAAAAACAATTGAATACTTTAGGTCAGTTCTTTAGTGTCACCTGGTTTTACAACCATTAGAACTAAATTTCCAATAGCAGCAAGATACAATCCCACCCAGGCTACCCAAAAATAGCTTTTGGCAAAAATTGGCTTGTATTGACTGGCTTGATTGAAAAGAGTGATGATGCTTGAGGTGTCATAATAGCTTTTTGCAATTGTATATATACCACCTAGCTGAAGAGTGACGAAAAACAAAACCAAGGAGATTAGCAATGTTTTTTGTATTTTTTCTTTTCTGATTAGATTGCTTATTCCAAACGCCAATAATGCCATATGAGCTACTAGTGTTGGAAAATAGTATCTTGCTTGAATCCCCACCTTTCTGGTGGTGGCTTCCACAGTTTTCCAATCAAACCAAAATATGGCGAAAATATAAAAAATTGTTGAAAATATTAAAATTGATAATTGACCCAACTTTTCTCTGTTTACCTTCCTAAAAATTCCGATAATTGTTCCAATAAAAGAAATTGCTACTACCCTATTTGCTATCCACCAGAAATACCTAGGAAGAACTACCCCCAACCACTTAAAAACTCCCCAATACCAAACAGTATTTTGGTTAAGCAACCTTCCAATTGAATACTTCGCATGAGCTATTAGCGAGGGAGAGCTTGGGTGAGGATTTTCAACTGACCTTAAGTATGGAAGATTGCCACTTCTAATTATTTTTATAATGTTATTTCCCTCAACGTAGTACCCCGCTAAAAATGCAACAAATGCCAAGATAAAAAAGTAGGAAATGGTTTGAAATATTTGCTTTTTTACTATCATCCTAACCAAAAAGGCAAAAATAACTACTGGAATTGCAATATATGCTTGAGGTTTTGTAAGCATGTCTAAGCCTATGAATAGCCCAAGATAAAAAGTGACATCTCCCACAAAATCGTACCTGATGAATTTGAGGGCAAAAAGAATGATGACACTAAACCAAAGGTTGTGCATGACGTCTGGGTTGATTCCAGATGATACAAAAACCATCATTGGTTGAAGTGCTACTAAAGAGGCCAAAATCGTGGACAGGTGATGATCGCCAAATAGCTCCTCCCCTATCCTGTATGCGACTAAAACAAGAAGTGATCCCAATAAAACTGACCCCAACCTTGAAACAATTACTCTTGTGAGTATTGATTCGTTTTTCACCAAATTATAAAAAATATTTTCGTATGAATAATAAAGAAATGGATATCTTGCAGCCTCTCTGCCGATGAACGTGGTCTTGTTGTGTTCTGTATTTAGGTCAATTATTTCTTGTTCCCTGAGTCCAAATGTATTGTTTGAAAATTCAAGCTTGTTTTCGGGATGATAGGTGTAGTTATTGTTTCCCTTCTTGTTCCTAAAGGTTCCCATAATTTTTTCTGTTTTTGCTATTTCAGTGGATAAGTCTGCCTCGTTTTCGAATGGCTTTTTGTTGTTGTCTGACTCTAGAGAAATTCTTGCAAAATGAGCTTGTTCGTCTGGAAACTCAAAAATTGGAACGAATAAGGTCCAAAACAAAAGAATAAAAAAAGACGATGCAAAGATTTTTTTCATTTAAAAATTACTTTCCTTTGTTTTCACACTATAGCAAAATTATCGTTTTCTAATAATTGGCATATATTTCTTCTGCTCGTTTATAGAATTCAATTTCTGGTCTAAGAGTTTTTAATATTTTTCTTTTCTGTTTGTGTGTAATATCTATTTTATTTTGTGACTTTCTGATGTGAATTGGCTTAAAGTTCGTTCCAATTTTTTTATTTAGAGCTACTATGCCCTTGTTAAAATATTTCGTAATCATAACGTGATTGACTGTTTTTAATGATTTTATGCCTTCTTTCTCATCTAGCTTTGATGAGAGCATATACAACTGCTTTAGTGTCGACTCTTTTGGTATGGCCTCAATATAGTGATCAATTCCCTTGTTTATTAACTTTTTATATCTATCTATTTCTGGATGACTGACTCCTTTTTGGGAATATCTCTTAATCATTTTATATTTAGACATAAACCTTTTAAGCGGGTGTCTTATTATGGTGGTGGTAAATGTATTTGGTGCTAGACTCAGCTGATGAAGCGGAAGGTGAGAGTAACCGTATGTGTAGATGGAACTTTCTATCAAGCTTTTGTCGTAACCTACTGTGAAGCTATTTTTTGAAAAAGATGAAAATGGAAATTTTGTATTTTTTTGATACATGCTGTCTCCGTTCCCTCCCAAATGATTTAAAAATAAATAATTTAAACTGGTTCCTCCAGTCTTTGGAATGTGAACATGATATATCTGATTAAACAATCCTTTTTTTTCTCTATAGTTTTTTATTCTTTCTGCTTTTTTATGATCAAGTAAGTAATACCTGCCTAATACTAATGATTTTTAAATCTGATCGAGCATGATTATAGTTCTGAATATAGTTTTTGATATTTTTCGGTCATAAGTTCGACAGAATGTTTTTTCCCATTATTTTTCGAGGGTTTTTTATTGAGTAAATAAGAAAATCCCTTTTCTAAATCTTTTTTATTTTTGTATTTTGCAAGATACCCATCTCTTTTGTGCTCTATCAACTCACCCACTCCGCCCACATCAAATGCCAAAATTGGGGTGCCTGTGCTTTTTGCTTCTAGAACTGTTAGTGGACAATTATCTGCTAGAGACGGAAATAAAAACACATCAGCCGCAGAGTAATAACTTGCTAATTTTCCCATATCTTTAATGTTTGATCTAAATACAAGATTTTCAGAAGTTTTATCTTCTTTTCCGCCAATTGTGAGAAATACTGTGTCTTTGTGTTTGTTGGATAAGCCTTCTACATAATTCCACCCTTTTCTTGAGTTTTTCTTTCCACCCTGGGAAATAAACAGCGCGATTTTTTTATCTTTTGGAAGATTTAGCACTTTTCTATTTCTGGCTTTGTTCGTTTTTTTGAATATATTCGTATCTACCCCATTTGAAATGTGAATCACTGTATTGTTTTTCATCGTTTGCAAGAATTTTTTTTGAAGCCATTTTGATGGTGATACAAAATTTATGTTTGAGTTTTCTATTTTTTGAAGCTTGTTGCTCCACAGATTTTTTTTGTTGTCCCAAAGAATTGGAGGGTAGCTTTTTAAATTACAATCTACTGGATTGTGGTTATCATCTTCTGATGACTTTGTGTATGCGCAATGAGAGGTGATTGGCCACATATCGTGAAGAGTCCAGACAACTTTTTTTTCTATAGATATTTTCTGCAAAGCCTCTAAGGAGATAAAATTCCCGTGAATGTTATGGATATGAATGATGTCTGCCTCAACGTACCACGGGTGGTTTATTATTTCTTCATCTAAACCAAAGTTTTGGTCATTCGCCAGGACATATGAACGTAAATGTCTTAAGTTTTTTGAAATATTTTTATGAAGAAACACTTTAAGCTGATGAGCGTGGGGTGAATCTGAATCTTTATATCCAACAATATGCCTTACCCAAACGCCACTTTTTCTAAGATTCTCTCCAAGATCCCAGCTTAGTTTTGCAGCCCCCCCAGTTATATCTGAGGTGCCTATCATTAATATTTTCATGTTACTTATTTATTACCATAACTATGTAAGGAGATGTGAGTTTTGAATTGAACCCAAGAGCTTTAATACCATGTCCTAAAATATTGATGGCAAGAAATGAAACTTTCATTAATATGTTTCTATCTTTCATATTTTCTAGCCAGATTAATAGTCCTCCATAATAAAAGATTTTTGAATATTTTACCCCCCTTCCCTTAAGAAAGGGTTTTAGGTTGTTGATTTCCATAGACTCTAAGTTGTGAGCTTTGAGGTTTTCTGAATCAAATATTTTTTGAATAAGTCCATTAATTCCAAGAAAGTTCGGGATGGCAATAATTGCTTTCCCGTCTTTTTTTGTAAGTTGAATATGCCTTTTTATTACCTCACCAT
>JBHPHI010000012.1:0-28813 GCA_042569595.1 Patescibacteria group bacterium | reverse complement strand
CCTTTAGTGAGCATAAGGTCAAGATCTGCGTTTCTATACGGTTCCGTTTTGTGTTTATCTCTCCATCTATCTATTGAGCCTGCTATGTGTTTTTTGTTGTCAGGGTGTGACCATTGACCTACTCCCTTGTATGCTTCAACTGCGTCATCTACAGAAAGGCGTTTAAACTCTTCGTATTTGACTTTTATTTTATTTGCAAGCTTTTGCTGGTCCGAGGGGATCTCTTCTCCAGTAATTACTTTTCTTAGGAATGCTTGATATTCTTGCCTTGCCCTGGTTCCTTCTGATGAGATGTTTCCATCTTCAACCCATTCTGTTCGTGCTTTTGGATTATAAGTATCTAGCAGGTAGTCACTTGCAAGCTGAGTGGCTCTTAGATCTTGGTATCCAGCCTCTCTAGAACCTCCTTCTTCTTCTTCCGATTTTGAAATACTCATTAATTGAGCGTCTTCGGTGAATTCTATGTTTCCTTCAAATCCCCGAGAAACTGTGTCTAAGACTTGTCTTCTGGCTTGTTCTGATCCGTATTTATCTTCTAGTTCTTTTTTCCAGTTTTTCAAGGCTGATTCGTTATAAGTTCTAGCTACATCATCTTCTATGTAGTCTAGGGTGAGAAGCATTTGGTCGGAAGATAGCCCATTTTTTCTGAGATGATCCATGGTTTGCGTGTGGAGAGGGTCACTGGAGTTTTCTGGAGTGGAGTAGTGTCTGACTTCCCTGATTCTCTCTGAAATTTGCTGTATCGCCTGAATATCGTCTAATTCTTTATTGTCTTTTTTGACTTGATTTATGAGTTGTTGAGCAGATTCTCTGATCTTCTTATATTCTTCGCTTTCACTTAGTTGTTTTTTTGTGACTGTTTGCTCTGTGTCTATGTACTTGGGGTATCCCTCTCCTGGTTCTTGGTCAAAAACACCTTTTTCTCTGGCAACTTCTATCGCTTGCTTCTTGTCTTTGTCGGAAAACTCCTCAAACTCTTCTCCTAATGCGCTTTCAGCTTTTGATTTAGGAGCCTCCTCATATAAAGGAACTGTAGCTTCTTGGTTCCCAGACCCCACTGCTTCAAGATAGTCTAAGGTTCGTAATATTTTCTCGTCTTGAAGGTCCGCCATGTCGCCTTCCTTGTAGGCGTTATGCACAAGCTTGAACAGGGGCTCATCCTTGTTTTTTGCAAGAAATTGCTCTTGGGCTTGAACCCTGACGCGAATTTGCTTGAATACTTCTGTGTCTTCTTTGTTTTGATATTCTTCTATTTCCTTGGCTTTTTCTATAAGTTTTTGAGCTTTTGGTATCCATTGTTCTTCGCTATTTTCTCCATATTCGTTTTCAAATTCAACTAAAGAAAGTGGGGCCTGATCTTTTGAGGGAGTGAATTTTTTGATTATTTCTCCCTTTTCGTTTACTCCAGGAGTAAATGTTTCTGTGGGGGATGGGGCCGTTTCTTGTTCTGGTGTGTCAAATTCTTCCAGAATATCTGCCAATTCTTTTTTAAATTTTTCTTCAGACTCTAAATATTTTTTATTTACTTCTGAGTCTGAGTGTTTAATTTTAAGGGTGTTTGGCTCGCTCATGAGTTTTCTCCCTCGATTTCAAAAACGACTCTGCCGTATTCTTCTGGCTTGATATTTTCGTAGTTGTTTAATAGGGTTAGTGGCATGTTTTGGATGGCCATTTCTTCTTCTTTTGTGACAAACTCTGTTTCTGCTGGGTTTCCAAGTTTTGTGTTGGCGCTTTCTAGCGCTGCTTTGAAGGGTCCGGGTTGTTGCCTAAACGCTTCCATACCCTTTTCTTCCCAATAGGTTAGTTCGAGAGTAAGTCTGTCCATGGATTTTTCCATTTGTCTTTTTCTTTCTGCCTTCTTTCTCACTTTGAGTTTGCTTGTGTTTTCGTATAATTCTGTTGTATATTGATGTCTTTCCTGGGCTGCTTCAATAGAGTTTAGAGATACAGATCTTGGATCAAGGTCTGGTTCTTTGGAAAATTTTTCTGCAAGCCAGTGTTGGACTTTATGAGATTGATCCCAGATAGCAAACAAGCCTTCTGTGGCTAGGTGTTCTAGCGTCGTCTGTATTTGCTGAGCTACATCCTGTTCTTGTCCGGGTCGACCTTCTTGACTCATTCTATATATCCAAGTATTTATTTCTAAAATCTAACAGTGTTTCTGCTAATAGTAGTTGCTGGTTTGGAACGTTTTTTGTGAAAAATTCTTGAAGACTTTGGTCTGAATTGTTTGTATCTATGAGTTTTTCAAACTCCTTCTTTTTATCGTCAGAAAGAGCTTCATAAAGACTTAGGTTTATGGATTTTTGTAGAAGTGGGCGCAACTCTTTTTTTGTGTTTTCAGGGAAGTCATTAGGTAGTGCTTTTAAGTTAAATCCCTTTTCTTCTATGAGTTTATCTAGAAAATCCTCAAGAGGTTGAAGGAGCGGGGTTGAGATTGTATTTGTGGCAGGGTTTTGATCCATAAAAATCACTTGCTAATGCGCTTTTCTAATACTATAAGAATAGTATATTTTTGGAGTGTTTCACAAGACCAATTTATTGATTATTTCTTAATATTGACAAAGACATGAAAAATCTAGTAGCGTGATAAGTGCTCGGTTGTTCGCGTGTGGCGATGATCGGGTGTAGTCGCTTAGAGAGTGGTATGCGCGGATGTGGCCTCATTTGACGCCATATTGTATATCGATACCAGCCCGCTCTTGTGCACCGGCGACACTTTTTTGGAGTCATGGATCCCACCGGGAGAAGTGACGCACCTACCGAGAGGTGGTGGGGGGTAAAACCCCACCACCTTTCTTTTTTGATGTGTATTTAAGATTCATTGAGTTTTCTTGAGGCGATGGAGTAGAGTATTGGCAAAGGGAGGAAAATGTTTGAAGATAAGTACGTTGGAGGCATACAAATAGACAGAGGACTTTCTTCTGTACAGCGTGAATTTCCTGATGAATTTTTGAGTGAATTTGGTGTGTCTGGAAATGAGTATGAGGATGTTTTGGGCGCTGCGGTTTCTGAAAGGATGAGTCAATGAACAAGGGAATAGATGAGATTTTGCATAACCTGCTAGATAAATCTGGTTACACAGGAAGGAAGAAGAAGTTTGTGGATAGGTTCAAAAGAGCTTGTCACTACAAAGCTTGCCTGGATTTATTTGAGAAATTGCCTGGAGAGCATAAGTTAAGGATGAGAAAGAAGGTGCATGAAAAAAGTGCTCCAGGGGGGGTAAAGAGATTATTGGAAGAGTTTTATGATGCCTCAGAATACAAGAATGCTCTACATCGAGCTACGCAGAATGTTTTTGATAGATGTTTTCCGGGTAGGGTAGTTCACTAATATTTTTTATACAAAAAAGCCCCAATGAAGGGGCTTTTGTTTTATTGTTTAGTTTATTAGCTTTTGACGAATTCTGAAAAATCCACTTTTACGCCTGGAGACATGGTGGCTGAGAGGACAAGTTTTTGAATTTTTCTGGCATTTATCTTGTTGATTAAGAGAGTGATGTTTTCGATCAACTGATCAGTTTTCATATCAGTTTTGCCAACTACTACATGCATGAGTGGTGCTTTTTTCTCTGTGCGGAGAGTAATTTTTCCTCCCTCAAGATCCTTTTTCTTTTTCTCAGGATCCTTGGTAACTGTGCCAAGTTTTGGATTTGGCATAAGCCCTTTTGGCCCTAAAACTCTGGCGTATTTGGCTATTTTTGGCATGAACTCTGGAGTAGCTAAAAGAATATCAAATTCAATTTTGCCTGCATCAATATCTTTTATGATTTTGTCAGATACAATAACAACTTTTTTTGTTTTCCCGGTGCTGTGTGGGAATGAAATATCTATCTGAGCCTTTTCATCTTTTAGGATAAGGTCTGCATTTATTGTGCCTGCAAATTTTGAGTATGAGGTTTTTTGAACCAACTCAACCGCTTCTTTTAAGGAGTAGAATTTAGTTCGGTCAACCATGCCTCTTTTATTGATGTAATTTTTTGATCTTTCTTTAGATTTTTTCTTTTTGACAACGTCTTTTTTGTCTTCAGTTTTTACGTCGCTTTTTGTTTTTTTTGCATCAACTTTTTCATCTGGTTGAATAGACATGTCAACTGCTTTGATTTTGCTGCTTCCCATATTTTCTCCTTATCCTTCCACCTTAACACCCATGCTTTTGGCTGCGCCTTCTATTGTGCGCATGGCTGCTTCGACATCATTTGTATTTAGATCTTGAATTTTCTTTTCAGCAATCTCTCTCACTTGGGCCTTAGTAAGGGTGCCAGCAACTTCACTTGGTGGGTTGCTGCTGCCTTTTTTTATCTTTAAAGCCTGGCGGATAAATTCTGAAGCTGGGGCTAGCTTGGTAACAAAGGTAAATGACCTGTCGTCGAAGATGGTAACTTCGGCTGGAATCATCTGACCTCTTTGCTCTTTTGTTTTTTCGTTGTACGCGTTACAAAAGTCCATAATATTTACTCCGTGCTGACCCAAGGCTGGACCGACTGGGGGAGCTGGATTTGCAGATCCACCGCGGAGGTTTAGTTTTAGAACTGTTTTTACTTTTCTTGCCATAAAAACTTCTTTCTAGATTTTGTACAAGTCAGTGACGACTTATAAAAACTCCTAATTATTTGTTATTTATCACTAGAAAAATTGAAAAAACTTGTTGAAGTATTTTGCAATTCCCCGAGTGAATTACTTCCGCGATGGTCACCGCGGTGGGTGGCTCTTAATGAGCTTTGGTATTTTAACAAACAAAAAACAAAACAACAACCTTCTCTGCTGTGGTTGTTGCTTTGTTAATTTATTGACACAAACTTTGTCTTTGACAGTATCTGGTGCAGATTCTGCTTGTGTATTCTGTATGATAGTCGGCTGATTTGCCCCATGATGATACCCAAGTTCTAAATTTACTTGAGAATCTAGTTGAGCAGTCATCCATGCAGACGTTGCAAATTGCCAACTCATCATCATATGGTTCGGGAATTGGATCTGGAGATGTTGTTGGTATCGGGTAAGCCGTTGCATTAGGTATGGTTGTTGGTTCCGGGCAAACCATTACTGGATCACAAGGAGCCTGAAAACATTGAACGTTCTTGTAATAGCAACCAGGTTTTGGGGTGGGAGTGGTTGTGGGTTTTGTTGTGGGTGTGGGGGTGGTTGTGGGTCTAGTTTTTGGTTTTGGACCTTCATTTCTGTACCTTCTTTTGCATGCTGTCATGCACCTTCTATATACTTTGTTGGCTTTATTGTTGCTTGATGAGCTTTGATTGCTAAGACCCGTATTTCTGTCTCTTAGTCCGCTACACATGCTTTCGCATTTAGCTGCGCTTTGTAGTGATGCGGATGATTGAAGTGATTGGTCCATCTGGGAAAGAGCAAGAGCACTGCCAGCCCCGATTATAACTAGAAAAAATACGATTAAACCAACCTTGTTTTTTTTAGGGAGTTTTTTCCAAAACTTTTGAAATTTGTTTTGTTTTTTTCTTCTAAATAACACTTTCAATCACCCCCCTTCAAAGTTATCTGTATTTATAGTAGAAAAGTTTTCACGCTTTTGTCAATAAAAAACCCCGCACATGACGGGGTTTTTATATATTAAGCTTTATTTATTTTTTGATTGGAGTGACTTTGGAATTTCCTTCAAGATTCAGGACATTAACTAAGTCTCCTGAGGTGGGGAGCACCCACTTAGTGCTACCGTCTCCCAATACTTTTTCTGAAACTTCAAGTCTCTTAAGTCTTTCAGCTTTTTCTGTGAAGTTTTTCTCTGCGGCTTGGGCAACTAGTTCTACAGCTTTGGCTTCTGCTCCCGCTCTTAGAAGTTGTCCTTTGGCATCACCTTCTGCTTGGAGAATTTCAGCTTCTCGGAACCCTTGAGCTTCTAGAATACGAGCACGCTTTTCTCTTTCTGCCTTCATCTGCCTACTCATTGCGTCAGTAATGTCTTGTGGGGGATCAATTTTTTGAAGCTCCACCTTTGTTACTTTTACTCCCCAAGGATTGGTGGCTTCATCGAGTACTGTGCGAAGGTCAACATTAACTGCATCTCTAGCTGTTAGAGTTTCGTCTAGCTGCTTGTCACCAATAAGATTCCTTAAGTTGGTTTGAGCTAGGGTAGTGGCAGCGAATTGAAAGTTTTCGATTTCAAACTCTGCTTTTACTGGGTCAACAATCTTGTAATAGATAACTGCGTCAACTGTAACCGAAACGTTGTCTTTAGTAATAACCTGTTGAGGGGCAACATTTATGACTTGCTCACGCATATCTACTTTTATAATTGCATCGATGAAGGGCATGAGGAATGTGAGACCTGCATTTGCAGTAGAACTGTATTTTCCCAGGCGAACCACAATACCTTTTTCGTATTGTTTAACAATTTTTAAACTGTTTGCTAGGGCTACTAGAGACAGTAAAAAAATGATTGAAAGTGCGGTCATTTCGAACATATTTTCCTTTATTTACTTTTTTTAACTTTAAGAGTGACTCCCGTGAGAGACTCAACTACTATTTTATCTTTTTCAAATAGTGTTTCTGTTGAAGAGGCGCGCCAGTCTTCATCATCGAGCCTAACTAGGCCGGCTGTGTCTGGGGTGATGGAGCGGATGACTACGCCTTTTTTTCCAAGAAGTTTGTCGATGTTGGTTTTGTGAGTCATGACTATAACTTTTTTCTTAATCAGCGTTCGTCCATATGAGATGTAGAGAATAGAAAGTATGGTGCTAACCACTAAGGCGATGGTGGTGTTGGTGTAAATACCAGTAAATCCACCAATGAATAAGATGCTTCCTATAAGAACAAGATCAAAACCAGCTTCAATTCCAACGAATAATTCTGCAATGACGAGAATAAGACCAAAAAGGACAAGCAGTTGAGATACAGTGAGAGAAATCATATTTTACCTTTTGTTAAATAGTTTGTTCTTTTGGTATTTTATCATTTTGAATCAAGTGGTGTATTAATAACCTCTTGATTCGATGGAGTACATCTGAAGCGATAGCTCACCCATTCTTGCTTGAGCAGTGTCTGCTTTAGCTTTGGCTTCGTCTCCTGGCTTGTCAAAAAACTCGCTGTTGTTTTCGTAGTACATATTGGCAACTCTTGTGTGGTAGTCATAGTCTGTTTTGGCAGAATAGTATTGGGAGCTTAGAGATTTTAGGGACTGGTAGTCAGCTGCTGAATAGCAAAGTGTTGAGGAGCTACCATCTAAATGAGGTACTTTATGCCTATAACACTCTTTTGGGGTGGGTTGGGTGTATGTTTGTGGTTTTGTTGTGGGTTTAGGGGTAGTTGTAGGTTTTGGGGTGTTAGTGGGTTTTGGTGTTGATGTTTTGGAGGAGGAGGATGCAGGTTGAGAGGGCACTTGAAACTCTGCAAACTCATCAATTTTATTGATAAAGGATGATTTTATTTGATCTATGTCGAGTTGAAAGAGGGGTGAAGACTTTGTTGCAGATGTTGCTTTTGAAACAAGTAGTCCGCCCGAAACCACCATTGCAACAAGGGCAATAGCAACGAAAATCTTAGAATTCATTTATTTTTTTCTTTTTCTTCTTTTGTAGGTTTTGGTGGCCATTATTTCTGTAAATATAGCACCTACAATTGGAAGGATTGAGCTCATGGCTGAGACAAAGGAGGATTCCATTTTATTTTCAATAGTGTCCATTAGGTCCTGAGATTTTCTTGAAAGCTTGGTGACTGTCAGAAGCATTGTGAGAACCAGCAGTGAAGCGAGTATAAAAACAATGATTCCGCAAATATAAAAAATATTTTGAATTGTCATTATTTACCTTTCTTTTTGGACTTCTTTGCTTTTTTTGGAGCAACTTTTTGATAGTCTTCAACCAATAATGCCTTTATGTCTGTAAGTTGTTTTCCAGTGGCTTTACCTGATTTTTTAAGACTTGAGACTACTTCGTTGACAGCCTTGGTGTATTTAGCTTTATCTACAGAGTCAAATTTTTCTTTTGCAACTTTTAATTTTTTTTCTAAGTCTTTTGTAGCTTTGGAAATAACTTTTGAAGCGGTTTCTGATTTTTTACCAATAGAGTCTAATACTTTTTTCTTGTCGACTTCTGCAATTTTTTTCTTGGCCTTACCAACGCCCTCTTTGACTGGTTTTTTTGTGTCACCCTTCTTGTCGGTCGATAAGAATAGGGCAGTGATAGCTCCTACAATCAAGCCAAATAATAGTCCGAAAATACCTTTTTTTGATGATCTGCTCATAATGCCTTTTTTATTAATTTACATCGAGTTGAGTATAACAAAAATTTCTTATAAAGATACAGGCAGACTAGGACATTAAGTAAGGGAGGAGATAGTTTCTACGAGTTCGGTGGGAGTTGCCTCTCCCTTGATGAGTAATTTGGTGGCACCTTTTTTGGCCACCTCTTCTTTAACATAGTCTTGAGTGACGCTGGAGAAGGCAACGACAGGACAATCTTTTACGTTTGGGAGTTTGTTGAGCTCACTTATTAGCTCTAAGCCATCCATTTGAGGCATTTTTAAGTCGGTGATAATGCAGTTGAATTCGTTTTCTTGAGCTAGTTTTAGGCCATCTAGTCCATTTGAGGCCTCTATGACATCATAGTTGGCATGTTCTAGGGCAGTTCGAACCATAGATCTTATCTGGGTATCATCATCGATAAGTAGAACGCGTTTATTCATATAGCTGTTTATAGCAGCTTGTTAGTAGGTTGGGCAAGCGCCTTTTTCCTCACAAGCAACTCTGCATTTGCCTGAAAGATAGTTTTCTCCAATTCCGATTTTGGATAAAAATTTGGTGAAAAATCCTGCAAAGTCTCTACAATCTGATTGGCAGTCTAAACAGGCCTCCCCATCTTCCGGATAAGGAATACACATTGGTGCAGTTGCACAATCAGTGCCCTCTGGACAACCTCCCCAAGGGACAGATCTACAAGCTTGACCACTTGGACAATCAGCATCGGAAGAGCAATTTGGGGATGATGTTGGTTCGGGCGTGGTACTAAGGCAGTTATCATAAACAATTAGTTTGTCTTTTTTGCCAGTGTCATTGTTGCTATACCAACCGACTTTGTTTGATAGACTCCCAACCTTACATGTAGGAGTATCTGATAAAGAGCAAATGGCTCCTGAAACAGGAGAGTTATTGAAAAACCACTGATAGACCTTCGTGCATTTTTGTGCACTTCCTGTGTTGTGGTGGCCATCTGGTAGGTTGCTTCCATCTGGAAAAGAATAATTTATGGAAACCTGGTCATAGCAAGATGAATTTTGGAGATTCATTATTCTTTTATCCTTACCAATGTTATTAGAATTGTTTCTAGCCAAACCACTGGTCCACTTATTTATAGTGTGGTTGTTGGGATTGGTTTTCGTGGGATTTGGGTATATGTAGTACCAAGCTCCAGATTTGTCTATAAACCATTTTTCACTAACTCCTCCCCAGTTTGCGTAAAGCTGACTTTTGGTCGATAGGGGGTAGACAGACGAAAGTTGTTTTGAGACAAAAGAGCAATCTGATTGATCTTCAGGCAAGTCGTTACTGCATATTTCCTCACCATTGGTCATGCACACGGGCTTATCTAGAGGCATGGTAACCCTACACGTATCCGTCTGACACTGAGGGGGATATGATTCAAGAATTTGATGATTAGGATCTTTAATACATGTTTGCCAGGTGCAAGTGATGGTTGATCTTGATTGTTTGTCATCATCTTTGTTAACTTTTGAGTAGATTTTGGATCCGCTCCTTTTTCCATTTATGGATGAATATAGGGCGGCACTACCTCGAATTTCACCCCCAAGAGCAAATACAGCTAATGCTGCCACTATGCCAATTATAGTAATACCAAAGAAGATGATTTTTCCTCTTTGTTTCTTGGGGATTTTGCTTAAAAAAGACTTTTTTTTTGCTTTCCTTGCCATGGTACACCTCCATACATCAATTTAGATACGCCGTAAGCTTTTCAAATTGGGGAAATAATGTCAAATAAAATTTAGATTTTCTGGACTTGGAGGAAGTCTAGCTCAACTGGGGTTTCTCTTCCAAAAATGGAGACGAGGACTTTTACTTTACCTTTGGCCTCATCCATAGAGTCGATACTTCCCAAGAAATCTGCAAACGGCCCCTCAATAATACGAACAGCTTCTCCAACTGTGAAGCTGGCTTTGTATTTTGGAGCTTCCATTTCGGTAAACTTTTTGATGGATTCGACCTCAGCTGGAGGTAGGGGAGTTGGTTTGTTGCCGATACCAACAAAACTAGTGACACCTGGGGTGGTACGAACGGCTAACCAAGAATCGTCATCCAAAACCATGCGGACAAGCATGTATCCTGGGAATAGTTTTTCTTTAACTGTGGATTTTTTACCTCTTTTAATAAGAATTTTGTCTTGAGTTGGAATAAGAAGTTCTAATACTTTTCCGGTAAGCTTCATGGTTTTGAGGCGTTGCACTAGTGTGTTGGCGACCCTGTGTTCGTGTCCGGAATATGTGTGAATCACAAACCAATTGGAAGCTTTTTCCTCTTTTGATCCTTCTTTAACTTTTTTGATGATAATATGATTTTTAGAAGGTTCCTTTAGGTCTTTTTTTTCTTCTTCCTCTTTTTTATCTTCAGATTTTTCTTTAGTTTCTTTTTTGGATTCTTTCTTTTTGGTTTTAGAATCTTTCTTTTCACCCTTTTTTTTAGGGGAAGGGGATTCTTCTTCCTCGACTTTTACTTTTTCGACCTCCTTTTCGGCTTTAGCCTTTTTGTCTTTTGGTTTGTCGTCTTTTTTTGCTTTTGGCATAGAATTTTATCCAATAATTAATCCTAAAAATTGTGTGAACGCATAGTCTAGCCCTGCCAAGTAGACTCCTACAATGGTGCTGCTGACTATTACAATTAATGTTAATCGAATGACTTCTTTTCTACTTGGCCATGTAACTTTAGTTAGTTCTTCTCTAACTTGCCTCAAGTATCCAAAAATGTCTTTCATATTTTATCCAACTAAAAACTTTCCCTCTCATGGAGAGAATTTGTTGTTCACTGGAGGGAATTGTAGCATATGAACCTTGATATGAGAATAGTTGTGTTTGTGTGTGAAAAAGTATGAAACAAAATTGACAACTTGGGGAATAGCGGTTTAACATATACATTAGTGAACATACATATTACATAAGTAGTGTTGGGTTGAGCAATATTTCAACCCATTTACTAAAAAGGAGATAATATGAAGAACAAGGTAAGAAAAGCGATAATACCTGCTGCTGGATTTGGAACTAGATTTTTGCCACAAACAAAAGCGATGCCAAAAGAAATGCTGCCAGTTGTTGATAAGCCAGTGATTCAGTATGTAGTAGAAGAGTGTGTTGATTCTGGGATAGAGGACATAATATTGGTAACAGGGTATCACAAGAGAAGCATTGAGGATCATTTTGATAAACCAAGTAAAGATCTAATTGAAAATCTAGAGGCTGGTGGGCCAAAGAAGAAACCATATCTTGATGCTGTAAAGAAGCTTGGGAGTATGGCCAACTTTATATACATTCGACAAAAAGGTGGTTACGGAAATGCAACTCCTGTGAAGGATGCAGCGAGCATTGTAGGCGACGAGCCTTTTGCTGTGCTTTGGGGAGATGAGTTTATATATTCTGAAGTAAAGCCACGCTTGGCCCAGTGTCTTGAGGTGTTTGAAGAGTTTGGGGATCCAGTGATTTCTGGGGTAAAGATTCGTAATAAAGAAGACCTATCTCGCTATGGAATTGCAGACCTTGAGCCAGTGAGGGGCAATGTAAGTAAAATCAAGAAAATTGTAGAAAAACCAGAGCCAGATGAAGCTCCAAGTGATATTGCAACTCATGGCTGTTATGTGTTAACTCCTGACATTTTTGAGGTATTGGATAAACAACAACCAGGAACAGGTGGGGAATACTATCTTCCTGAGGCTATCGATCAATTGCGTGCAAAAGGTAGAGATATCTATGCTTGTGAGATAGAGGGCGGAAAGTATTTTGATACGGGAAACAAAATGGAGTATATGAAAACCGTTGTGGATTTCGCCTTAAGGCATCCTGATATAAATGGAGAGTTTAGGGCGTATCTTAAGAGCTTAGATCTATAATTATCCTCTAATATTTAGTACTTCACAATAGTGTTCGAATGAGATTTTCGTGATAGCATTAATATGCCCTGCGAAGGTAGAAGAGAGGAATATTTTTCCTCAACACTTTGCTTTGTAACGGGAGGGCTTATTCTGAAACCACGTGTGGTCTTGGGTTGCCCACCCACCTGGAACTATCTGGGAAAAGCGTCTTCTCTTCCTGCCGACAACTCGCGGGGCGCTTACTTGGGGAAACTTTGTTGCTTGAATTATGTACTTCTGGTAAGATTTCTCTTGTCTTTAACATGAAAATGCCTAGGTAGCTCAGTTGGTAGAGCATTCCCATGGTAAGGGAAAGGTCCAGGGTTCGATTCCCTGCCTAGGCTCCAAAATTATTGGAACACTTTACGAAGTGAGGTTATAATTTTAATACTCGATTGCTGGGATGCCGGAGCGGTCAATCGGAACGGTCTGTAAAACCGTCGGCGCAAGCCTACGTAGGTTCGAATCCTACTCCCAGCACAAAGCCACCTTTTGGTGGTTTTTTGTTGGAAAAGTATTGATAAATTGTAAAAGTTATTAAAACTATAGGTTTGAAATTATGTTGAGTTTAAGTTAAGATGTGCGTTGGTTATGTATAAAAGCAGAACGAAAGCGATCTGTTTTTTGTATTAACGCACCTTAAAACAAGATGGTTTAAATATTTCAAAACGCTTGAGGGCCACAGAGAGAAGTTTTGTGACTTTTGTCTGTGGCTTTCGAGCCCGCTAACTTATCCACTCCAAATCTGATTTGGAGCTCATGCAGACCCCTGAATAGGAGAAGTACGATGAAATGTGAGATTTGTCATGAAGAAGATGCAGTAACCACATGCCCCGGTTGTCAAAAGCAGATATGTGCAGGTTGTTCTGCAGGTCACGTTGGGGTGGTTCTCGTAGGTCCGGCCATCAAGGCAGAGGATGTAATTCCTCCCGATTTACTAGAAAAACTGCAAGATGTTGATGGATTCGTTGAAATTGGAATCGGAGCGGGAGGCATCAGCATTGAGCTTGTGTTGCGAGGGAAGGTTGATGAAGACTCGGAGGAAGAATAGAATGGACTGCGAAATTTGTGGAAAGTCTTCTGACGAGTGCCCTGGTCACACAGTAATATCTGTAACAGTGACAGAGACGTTTGCATCGAAAGATAGGCAAACAATTATTGAAACCAAAACCCAGATTGTTGGGGTGGTTGATTGGGATGAAGATAAGGAGAAGGAGGAAGATGGCGAATAATTGCCGGAATCCTTATGGAGATTGCCTGACCTGCATGCTTGTCGTATGCGTAGCGGTTTCTGTTCCTTCTGGTGCCAAGACAATATGGCCCGTGCCGCATCGAGGTCGTGTGATTGACGTGAGAGATGTGACATGTTGGTGCGAGCAGGATGGAGAAGTTTGTCCAAAATGTTCCGGCGTTTACTGCCAGACTCACATGAGTGATCACGACTGTAAGTGAACCATCTTGCTTACCCAGAGCTTCGTATAAAGAGACGAAAATCGATTCACTTTTTATAGTGAATTAATTTTTTTCTTTTTTGTAACTACGGAGCTCTTGTCGTATAAAAAGAAGGATTTGTTTGTTAAAATGTAAACTCGAGAATGCCATCTTAGCTCAGTTGGTTAGAGCGATCGCTTTGTAAGCGATAGGTCCTGAGTTCGAATCTCAGAGATGGCTCCAAGTTGAGTAAATAAGGACAGTCTGATAGACTACTCAAGTTAATTGAAAGGAAATCGTGGCAAAAAAGAAAAAAGGACCCAGACAAAACTTTGGACTTAAGTGTTCTGTTTGTAAAAACTTTAATTATCTGACAACCAGAAACAAAGTGAATACCGAAGAGAAGCTTAGTCTAAGTAAATACTGTAATGTTTGTAAAAAACATACAGAACACAAAGAAACTTCAAAGTTAAAGTAGTTTAAAAAACACACACTTAACTACTTAACTCTCTTGAAACGATGTGGGAGTTTTCTGCTCGAAGGTTTATCTCCAACCCGTCCTGATTAACAGTACAGTTTCTTCCCAATTTTTTTGCCTGCAATAGAAGCTTTGAGGCTCGAGCAAAAATTTCTTCATGGTGATCATCTTGGTTAATTGGAACAACTGCCAAGCTAATAGTTGGTTGAATTATCTTTCCTTCATGCATAACAGAGCTTTTTCCTTGAATAAGCTGCCTAGTGGCCTCTGCCCTCTGATCAACTTCTTCTTTAGTCACAGAAGTAACAATTGTAAGGGTAAGCTCATCTCCTCCATATCGACCAACCCTATCAACTGTGCTTCTTGAGAATTTTTTTGCATTTTCAACTTGTTTTCTAAGTATTTTATCTCCAATAACGTGGTTTGTTAATTCATTTACATCATGAAAATGATCTATATCCCAAAAAAACAAATATGGCACAACAACCCCTTTTCTTCCTTCCCCCAATCCTCCCTCTTTAGACATTCTAGCTTGAAGATTATTAATCTGATCAATTGTTGACCTCCTGTTGAATGCTCCTGTTAAAGGGTCAACCCCAGCCTTTTCTATGAGCTCATAGCTTTGAGTAGCTTGAGCAATTGATAACTCCAAAGATAAATTATTTAAGTCATCTTGAGATATGTTGCTGTCTTTGGAACCACTCATTTGTCTTCGAATAATGCGTGTAATATCTGAATGACTTTGAGCTATGAGTAGCCAAAAAAAGTTATTATCTTCTAAAGAAGTTGGAACTGGAATTCCATTTTCTTTGGAGGTGGTTTGGAGCAAATTTATTTTATCTGCAAATAAGTCAGTTCTTGTTCCAGTAAAATCTAGAGGATGAGGAAGCTCTAACTTATCTGTTTTTGGCGGACTTTGTGAGGGATTTATTTCCATATGTGTTGCTATTGTAGCATCGTAATTTATATTTCTTGGAGCCTCATTCTAAGTGGGGTAGAATATTACAGTACGTTTATAGGGGCGTCGGTTAATGGTAAACCACGGGTCTCCAAAACCCGGACTGGGGGTTCAAGTCCCTCCGCCCCTGCAGATATGAGTGAAAAATCGGAAAGAGAGCCAAAAAAAAAGAAACCACTAAAGAGGAACCTGCCTCCTGATGTAGAGACGGCTTTGGAGACTTTGGGTGCAATTGCAAATGCAGACGCTGATGATGAGATTCCAAAAAAGAAAGGCCAACACACTGTTACACAAGGTGTTCAAGAAAAGATATTTAATATGATTGAAGAGTTGCCTGATATGAACGAAGAGAATAATGACAAAACCGAGGATTAGATTTATTCATCAATGATTTTGTTGACACCTCTTCTAAATTTGCTATGATTTGGGCAAACAATAGTGGAGGATCGATATGAGTGATTCGGAAGCTAAAAAAACTTCTTCAAACAACAATTCTTCTTTGGAAAAAAGCTGGTGGGAACGATTGCCGACGAGTGCAAAAGTTGTATTTTTTGTTCTGCTGGGATTGGTGTTTGTTGGGATAATGATGGGTTCTTATTGGCTTGGAGTAAGAAATAATAGTGTTGAGCCTAGTCCTAGTCCAACGTCTTCTGTTAGTCCTTCACCTATCTTAGAACCTGAGGAGGAAGAAGATGCTGAGATAACCCCCTCGCCTGAACCCACATCTGTGCCTACTCCAACTCCGACCCCTGAACCTACACCAACACCAGAGCCTGTGATTATGTCAAAGGGGCTAACAAGCACAGCCTCTCTTGATGGTTTTCAGGCAAGTAATGGCGGAGGAAATGATAGTGTTGATGCAAGAGTGGGAAGAAACACTTTTGTGATAGAAAGAGGGTTTGTGAGTTTTGATTTGTCGGACATCCCGGATGGATCCCAAGTAACTGAAGCAAAACTAGCCATCTATCTGGCAAAGGTGGTGGGAGATCCAATGGGGGCCGGAGTAAGGATAAAAGTAGATCATTTGGATTACGGGGATAGTTTTGAAAATAGTGATTACGGTATTTCTTCTTTGTCGAGCAATTTTGCAACTATGACAGAAGATGACTCTGTGGGGTGGAAAGAGATAAGTGTTTTGGATCAGGTTAAAGCTGATCTGGAAGCTGGTAGAAGCAGGTCACAATACAGACTACATATGGCTGTAGAAAATCAGGGCGGAGGAGTGTCTGGAGACTTTCTTTACTTTGAGTCTGCAGATGACTCTGAGGGCACAGGAAACATTCCTCAGTTGAATTTGAAGTACACGGAATAAACTTATAAATAAATCATTTTTTATATGTATTGCTGAAGGCGTAAAAAAACTTTTTTAGTTGTTTTTTTACGCCTTGCAGCGCCACTACCTTTTCTTCCTTTTCAGGTGCATTTTGGGGCGGTTATCGTGTATCAGTGCATAGGTGTTGAAAGTCTGATTTGAAAGCATCTAGTGATGATATTGCTGTTGGTTTTTGTGCAGAAGCTTCATCAAGAGTTTCTACTTCTTGGAGAAGATTAGTAACTTCTGCTCCAGCGAAGCGACCTTGAAGCCCCATGGCTTCTCTGAGTTCATGTGGTTTCACCTGAATTGAAACTTCTTTACCATCGACGTTTAAGGTTGCAACGTATGACAGAGCTGAGGGGTATCCGGCTGCTTCTGCAATGTCAAATCCGTCTAGGTTGACTGGGGTAAATATATCTGATTTTGTGTAGTTATTACTACTCATAACTGCCTTCCTTTTTGGTGGGGGTTGTAAGGTTTTTTGTAATGTCTATAAGGACGTGTTTTTGAAATGCATCTGATTTTGTTGGTAAGGTACTACTTTACAAAAATACTTTCACAGCTATCGTGAACGCTTTTTGTATTAGGACAGAAAAGGTAGTTGATTTATACACGAATGAAATTATAGTTTCAACAAACTGGGGCTATAGAGACATTTGTTTGTTAGAATTGTTTTGAAATAGAAAATAATTGTAAAATGTTATTTATGAGTGAAGGACCCCCAGGAGATAGCGGAAATGATAGTTCGCCGCCACCAGGACTGAGTGGAAAGGATCTGGCGAATTGGTGGAGAGATCAAGGTGTTCATATGGACAGCGTTCCCACACTAAATGCAGATGAAAGAGAGTGTCCTATGTGTGGAGCAAACAATCCATGTACTGGAGTCTCAACTTGTGTTCAGTGTGAAACCAATATAGACGGGGATGACGTAAAAAGAATTACGAATTCAACACAGCATAATCCAGAGTGGGTGAATACTTGGAATACAGAAAGAGGAATTGACGAAATAGATTAGACTTTTGTCATCTTTTGATGAAGTTTGAGAAGGTTTTTTACGCCTGATTTATAGAGGGATGGTAGATTGTGAGCTTCTGTAAGCGCGTGTGAAAGTTTCCCATGCGAGTGGAGTGAGCGGAAATGTGAGTAGGCGGTATTAACGTTGTAGTCAAAGCCTATTTTTTTCCTGGTGAATATTTTTTGAATGTTTTCTTCCCATGGTCCCAGTGGTTGGAGGAAGAGCGTGAAACACCCTGCTGCAACGGCATCGTAGGCCATATCTCCAGAGGGTTTGGTGATAACACCGTGAGCCCAAGGGAACATGTGTTTGATGAGATTTTCGTTGGCATCAATGATGGAATCTTCGTGAAGTATGCGAATACGAGCTGATTCGTCGTCTATGTTGCCAATACGAATAGAGTGCTTTTCGGCAAAGTCTTCAAACATATTCCTAAAATCTTTATGGACGGCTGTGTAGAGGAAGAGCTTTATTTTTGCAGGTGGTTTGAGTAGTGGATATAGTCGATGAAGAAGGTGCTCGATTTCTTTGTAGTTGGTCCCAACACCTCCGGTGGTGATAGCTATATTGATAGGCTCTCCTTTTTTAATAGTTTTTTTCTTTTTTCCGATTTTGATGATTCTTGGATCTACTGGAGGACCCACGACTTCGACCTGATCTTCATCAACTTTTTTCCCTAGTTCTTTAGCAACTTCGAAAAGTTCTTCTTTAGTGTCTTGATCAAAGACTGCAAAGGTGACACTACCCTTAAAATGAAGTTCTTCGGGAGTATTGATGTCTGGAAGTGGATCTAGGTACTGGGGTCTTATGTGGGGGTCAGTTACGTATTGGAGGATGTTGAATCTATTTTCAGCTAGGATGTTTCCAGCTTCATAGTGCATGGAGATGATTGGTTTTTTGACGTAGTGGGCAAGATATAGGAGTGGGGTAGTGATGGCTTCGGTGATGGGGAGCTTACTTCTGGCAACTGTGTCTATTTGGTCTTTGATCCATCTTAAGATTTTGTATCGAGCCATGAGGCGACCGACAGTTTGAGTGAAGGTAACTTTTTTCCATCCTTCTTGACCTACGTAGTTCATGGGATCGACTAAGTACGAAGAAATGTTTTGAAGCAAGGCTTGTTGGCGGACGGCCTCTGCCATGGAGTAGTGGGCACGGGAATAAAGTACATCTCCCTCAAGAGAAGGAACGGTTTGGAAGTATTTTGCTAGTTCTTTTTTGAAAGTTCCTGAGACAGTAACAATGGGAGCATCCACTTCTTCCATGCGGTGCTGTTCGTAGCGAAGAGCCTTTTTTAAATCTAGGTGACGAGGAGGTTTGGGGTGGGAATGAGCAGGTTCCATGACAATAGTATTTCTTATTTTGTAAGTTGTATCAAGGGGTGTTGATTTGGGCGGAATTCGGTGGTTATGGATAAAGATTGAATTCCGCCCAGGCGGCAAGTAGCGATTTGGTTATTTGGGTTTTTTCATTTTTTCTTTTGAGAATATAACTGTGGCTCCACATATTTCGCCAGGGGCGAGTGATAGTCCGCAGTCAGGGCACATGTAATCATTTAAGGCCGCTTTATCTGGCCTGATGATGTGCCCTTTTCTACAGGAAAAGTTTAATGGAGTGTCGCACGTTTTGCGTTTTGGGTTTGGTAAATGCCATTTATATCTTGAGCATTCAGCCATTTTTCCCTCCTTGTGGGGTTTTGAGATGTTAAGGGACACTCGTTTTTTGCCGCCCAAAAGAAAATAAACTTTATAGCAAATTTGCTTGCTTTTGGGCATGGATTTTAAGGTTCAATTTTTGGAATTATATGTTATTTGGAATGTAGCAAGCAAGTAAAAAGTTTAATGTGGTGGGATTTTTAGGATTTTGTTTAGAAGATTAATCGATCTCTAACCCCCTGAATGATGGTTTTTCTCTAGTATCTATAAGATTTTCATCTTCTGGCATATAGAAAGTAGTTTCTAGAAATCCAGCTCCACTGTTGTTATGAATTATTTGAACTCTTGATGGTAGGGTGATCACTGTGATTGATCCTTGGTTGTCAATGTCTGTTCCTTGAGGAAATTCCATTGATTGTTGTTGTCCTGAGCCGAATGATCTTGGGGTTCCCTGAGGCTTTATGGCCATTATTTCCAGTACTGTGTCAGGCTTAGCTTCAAAATGAGTTGCAAAATCGTCATCTAGTTTGATGTTTAGGGGTAGGTTATGAACAACCGGCTCTGGAGCTTCTTTTTTTGGGACAGGTGATGGTTTATTTTTCTTTTCTCCCCACCAAGGCATAGTGGTCGAATTTTATCAGAAGAAGAGCTGTTTGGAAAGATTATGGGATAAAGATGTTGAGGAAGAAGTTTATGGCTGGACTAATAAGAGAAAAAACTGGAGAGACTCCGTTCATGGGGAAGATCATGAAAAGAAGGATAAGAGTGCCGTATTTTCTGAGTATGAATTCTGCTTCTGCTGCGAGATCTTTGGGAAGGATCCCTACGAGGATTTTGCCTCCATCTAAGGGATGAACCGGAACAAGATTGAACAAAGCCAATGCGACGTTGATGGTAATAATAGGGATGATAAGAAGATGAAGGATTCCAAGCCCAACACTCCATGAAGGAATTCTTAAAATAAGAGAAAGAAGTCCTGCTGTAAGTAAATTTGAAAGAGGTCCTGCGATAGATATGAGAGCTGCATCTCGTCTGGGGTTTTTGAGATTGTAGGGATCAAAAGGAACTGGTTTTGCCCAACCGAAAGGAATGACCGGGGCCCCTAGGGCTCTCATGACCGAGGTAATGATAAGAAGTGTGGTTCCAGTGCGGTCGTAGTGTTTTAAGGGATTTAGAGATACTCTGTCCATAACTCTTGGGGTAGGATCGCCTAGTTTGTCTGCGGCAATTGCATGGGCGAACTCATGAACTGTGATGGCAATTGTTATGGCAAGAAGCCAAAATAAAAGACTTAGGATAATAGTCATGGAGACATGATAGCACCTAACAATAAATACTCAAGTAGTTTGTGTTGTAGTAGACTTAACATATAGACTGTTATCTGGTATGATACGATTTTGAATCTAATAAAGAGGTAAAAAATGGCATATGCATGCGATATGTGTGAAAAAGGAAGTGATTTCGGTCACTTGGTTTCTCATGCAAAAAACAGAACAAAGACCCTAAGAAGGCCAAATCTTCATGCCGCTAGAATATTGGTAGAAGGTAAAAAGGTGAAGGTGAAGCTTTGCACAAAATGTCTGAGACAGGTTGAGAGACCTCATAAGGTTGCAATGGAAGAAAAAGCTTCTAAAAAAGAAGAGAAGTAATTAATTTTCAATTTTGTAGGGAACTTTGTGTTTGAAGGAGTTTTTTTGTACTTGTTTTAGTACTTTTTTAACAATATCTTTTTCAAAGCCTCTTTCAATGATTTCATGTTTTGATTTTCCTTGGTCGTTCAAATATAGAATTGGGTCTGCTTGTTCGTAACTAAACCCTAATTCTTTTTCATCAGTTTGTCCGCTCCACAAATCTGCCGACGGAGCTTTTTCTAAAATTGATTTTGGAATACCTAAATGTTTGGCCAATGAACCTATTTGAGTTTTGTACAAATGCTTGATGGGTTCTAGGTCGGAGGCTTCGTCGCCAAAGCGGGTGTAGTAACCTAAAAGGTGTTCAGAATAGTTTTCAGTTCCAACGACCAATGAATTTGTACGCTTTGCGTGATCATAGATCATCATCATCCTTGTTCTTGCGGCAAAATTGGCTAACCTAATGCGATTTAGCCTGGCAATATCTTGATTTTTTTTCTTCTTATCCTTTGTTTCTTTTGGAAAATGAGTTTCTGATCCTGAATAATTTTTTATTGCTCTCCAAGTTTTTTGAATAATGCTGCCAATGTGGATTGTGGTGAGTTTTTCTTTATTGATGCTTGCGGATTCCAACAACTCCAAAACGTCCTTGGTGCTTTTAGGGTTTGTAGTTTTGCTAGGAAGATGAAGAGGAAAAATATTTTCTGATCCCAAAGCTTTTGAAGCAAGAATTAAGGATGTGGCTGAATCTATTCCACCTGAAAGAGCCACAACTGCGGTGGATTTGTTATTTTCTTTGAAAGTTTGTTTTATGAAGTCAATAATCTTTTGTGATTCTTTTGAGGTGTTTATCTCTGGGGGATTCATGTTTATATGATAACAGAATTATCGATTTCTTTTAGGGATATAAGCTTTTCCTACTTCAGCGATTTCGTAAGCAAAATGAACCATAGATTTTGCAAAACCTTCCTTTTGGGGTTTTATGAGGTGTCCGGTGTCTCCGATGGGGGTAAGTTTGTATTTTTTTCTTCCTCCGACGGCTTGGTTGAGAATGGCCTCTATCCCAAACCTGGATCCGACTATTTTTTTCTCAAGTCCCATTATGATTTTTTTGGATAATATTCTTTCACCAGAGAACATTTGGAGGTGTTTTCTTGCGTTTTTAAAATATCTTTCGCCTATGACCATCGGATATTTCCCTTTGTTGTATTCGTCAATTAGTGTTTGAAGCTGTTCGGGTTTGAGTTTGGTGTGGTCGGCATCGCAAAGAAGAATGGTGTCACCTTTAGAAGCCTTAACTCCAGATAAAACAGCATCTCCTTTACCCTTGCACTCTTTATGGACGATAAGGTTTACATCCTTTATTTTGGAAACTATTTGGTTAGTTTTGTCGGTGGAACCGTCACTAACAACAATGATCTCATCAACATCTTTTACTTTTTTAACGACCTGGAGAACTTTTTTGATAGTTCTTTCTTCGTTTAAGGCACAAATGACACAACTGATCATAGATAAAGCTGATGGTGATTGATGTATGTTAATACTTTAGCAGGTATGAAGTGTTTAAGGGAAAGCTTGTCTTCTGCGCGTTTTCTCATGATGGTGGAGCTGAAGTTGGTAATTACTTGAGTGTCTGACTCAAGCAAGGTCATGTTGTCAAAAGCAGGAGAGCTTCTGTGTCCTGATCTGGGATAAACGTAGAAGTGCAAATTTTCTATTAGATCTTCCCATTGCTGCCATTTTTTGAATTTTTTTAGATTATCTGAGCCCATGAGGAAAGAAAAGTCTTTGTCTGGGTATTTTTGACGAAGGACCTTCATATATTCGTGTGTTTCACCTGATAGGTTTTCATCAATAAGTGTGGTTTCCAGTTTAACCTTGCCTTCAAGCTGATGAGGAAGCTCTTCTATGAGAAGTTTTGCCATTTCTGTGCGGTGGATGGCTGGGGCTAATTTTTTTCCAAATGAGCCAACGTTGTCTGGAAGAAGCCAGAGTTCTTGAGTAGGAATGAGATCGAAGGCTTGCTGAATGACAATAAGATGTCCTATGTGTGGGGGATTAAAGGCTCCGCCAAATAGAGTAATGTTCATGTAGAAGAGTATATCAAAGGATTTGATTTACCTCATCTACTTGAGACAAAAACACTTTTGGTGTTTGAGGAAAGTTGGGGTTAATGTTAGCTTCTTGCTTCTATCAATCTATCTATAAATGAAGAAAAGTTGTCTGAGTTCATGGACATTGTTGCAGCCGTAATGATCTGAGTCATATCGTCTTCCAATAGATTGGGACAACAATTTTCAAGAACTTCATTCGCAGCAGATCTAATGTCATCTGGGTTGCTTGTAAGGCTAAGTGATCCTGTGAAGGTTTCATTTTCAAGAAGTGCTTGTCGGGCCTCTTTTATGGCTTCTTTTCTCATAGGCGTATATTTTACAGGCAAAGAGATATATTTCAAAAAATTAATAGCCCGGAATTAGATTTTCGATGTTTGGTGTGATGTTACTCAGCTTGGGGGAGGCGTTTGGGGAGAGTCTCGTAGGCTGGGTAAGGGGGCACCAATAATGGTTGTTCAGATTTCGCTGAGCAATCTAATTCCGGGCTGTCCGATGGGCAATTTTGGAAGTTCGATACGCAAACTTGTATCGACCTATTTAATGTGCCACCTATCTTGGATAGGGTTTTTATCATGGAGTGTATCCATGTTGTTTTTTGTGGGCTAGACGAGCCAAGATGTCTAGCCCTAACTAGGACCTTTTGGGTCCTTGAGGTTGTCGAACAAGGGTCAACAATCGACCCTTGTCGAAGGAGGAGTAACAGAAATGCCCTCTTGCGGATGGCGCGGCTGTCTCCGGTGTAATAATAACAGGGGAACTTAGGGAGTCAAGATTACTTGATCTGGTTTTTTATTTGGTTGAAGGACGATGGCTCTTTGCCTTCTAGTTGAACCTGATCTAGGAGTAGTTTGTTGTCCTCAAATCTAGTTGAGAGAATCTTTAGGCGTTTTTTTCCATCTTTTGTGGGTAAATATGTCCAAACTCCTGGAAATCCAGAGAGGGCGCGAACGGAGCGCTCTAGAAACACTTCAGGCGTGATTATTCCATCAGATTCGCTAGGATTTTCGTCTAGGTATTGCCAGGCTTGTTTGAGTTGGGTGGAAAGCAGATCTTTTGGGTTTTCGGGAAATTTTCCATTTATGGCGTCACTAATAAACTGCCAATCTATAAATCCATTGGCGCGATTGAATTTTCTTGCCTCTGGTTTATTGGGCTCTTCTTGAGGAAGAGCGAAGCTAACATCTTGGCAGTTAGGGAGTGTTTCTCTGACAATTTCTGCCGCGAGATCATACAGGGGTTCGTATAGTGTTTCTCTAGTAGCGTCCTCTGAGATAGTATAGGTTTTTCTAGTAATGATCTTACCTGTATCGTATTCATCGCCCATAACTATCATGGAAACTCCTGTTTCAGTTTCTCCCAAGAGAATGGCCCATTCTGCAGGGTTGGCGCCTCTGTAGTCGGGAAGTAAAGAAAAATGAAGATTTATAGATGCGATTTTGGGGAAGTTTAACCAGTCTTTGGTAAGAAGCTTGCTGTAACCGGCTACAACGAAGAAGTCTGCGTTGGGTACTTTTTGTGATTCTGGAGAGTTTTCATACAACTCTTCTGGTGTAAATACACTTATATTGTTTTCTTCTGCCCATAGGTGAGTATGTGTTTTTTTGAGTACTTTTTTTCGACCTGCTGGCATGGGAGGTGTAGAAACAACTCCGAGCAAATCTATGGCTGGTGATTCATGTAGTGCTTTGGCTATTTTGGTGGAGTAGTGAAGGAAGGAGCCAAAAAACACAACTGATACTTTATTCATGAGAGATATTGTAACGCAAAAACTAAAAATTTAAGAGTTTAAGGTAAAATATGGAAGCAATGGGCAGAAGAAAAGAAGAGTTCGAATCACATGCAGACTATTTGGACACGCCTGGCTCAGTTGGTGTTGTTGTTGTTTTTCACGATCCCTTCGAGGGAGAGGTTGGAGATATTTGGAGGCTTGAAGGTGGAGAAACGTTCACTCTTACGGAATTTAGGGTTAGAGCATATGTGGTGCTATCAACTATTTCAGGCGAGTTGGCAGTAGTTCCATATCATGCAAACATAGATAAGTTTGGTCATCTCCCTGTTGTGCATAAGGAAGATCAAGGCCTGCTTGATCTCTTGCCACAAATTGATCCAGGGTATGCCGAATTAGATGGGCCTTACGAGAGGTCCTCTTTTGCTTTAGTGAGTCTTGCTGGAGATGAGTCAAAGGGAAATGAAAAAGCACAAAGACTGATGAAGTTAATGAGTATTGTAGGCACTCCTGGCAGGGATGCTATTAACTTAGAACATCAGAATGATTTGAGAGATGAAATAGCTGAGTTGACTGTAGCGTTGATTAAGGCCCCTCCAGCACAAATGGAAGACGACGGGATACCTTTTTAATCTTTCTGTTGGAGTTCATGGAGGCGTCTTCTATTTCTTTGGAGTATTTTTGAGGCAGCCTTATTGCTTTCTTCTACACTTTTTGTATCGAGGAACGTTGCTGCGAACACATCCCAAACCATTGAAATAGGCAATATTCCCATCTGAAGACATTCCTCTGGAGTAGGAGGGCGATTATCTGAACTTATTTGGTTAAATAGCTCTTTTGATTTCATTTGATGGAAGAATACACTTATTTTGTTATAATTCAAGTGAATTAATTGGAGGGAATATGGGTGGAGAAACGCAAGGGAAATTAAGTGCAGAAGAAATGGCTAAAATTGTAAAACGAGCAAAGAATCCTAAAATTGTTGCAACAGAATTAACTAGTGTTGGTGGTAGCTCAAAAGAAGGAGCAGAAGTAATAAGCGTGAGTCCTACAGGAGAGGAGGCTCTAGAGGAATTTATGAAAACACAAGACCCTAGAGCTACTGCTGCTGATATTGATACGCCGACCTTTATTAGGAAGGGTAAAAAACTCTCATCAGATTCAAAAGATTAGGCTTTAAAATTAATTTCTACCATCTCTCCACCTTGCTCTTCGTAGACTGGAAGATCCCCTTCTAGGGAGTGGTCTGTAAAAAGAATTCCTTTGAGGTGGTCGTATTCGTGTTGAACTACTCTGGCAGGGAAGTCTTGGAATTTTTTAATGACGTTGATGGGCTTACTTTTTTTATCTAGTGAGATGTAGCTTAATTCGATCCATTCATGCCTCCACACAGGGCCATATATTTTTGGCATGGAGAGGCAGCCCTCTAGAAATGGTTTATTTTTGGATCCACCTAGAGTAACTTCTTCGGACTTGCTTTCAATGTTTGGGTTGATGAATACTTCTGCCTCCATTTTGTTTGGGGTCCATTTTTCCATAGGAAGATTTGGGTCTTTTGGTAGGTAGGTGGCAAAGATTTGGAGGTGTTTGGCTACCTGAATAGCAGATAAACCAACTCCTGGTGGATTGGTGGTGCCTGTAAGAGTTTCTACGAGCTCATTGGCAAAATTTAGAGACTTTTTGTCGATGTTTTTGACGGGCTTGCTAAGTTCTCGTAGTCTTTCATCTGGTATGGTTATGATTTTGAACATGGGGGTATTTTAACAAAGTTAAGAAAATTAATCATATGTAATAGAATATACCTATTATGGAAAGAGACAAACAGAACGATTTAATAAGGGCGGCTCTCAATGCGGGTGGAGCTTTGCTCGTTGAGGGGGATCTGATAACAAAAAAAGGAGATAGACTTTTTTTGAATGGGGTTGCTATGGAAAAAGAGACGGGTGTAGGTGGCACCGTTGCCGATATAATTGTAGGAAAGTTGTCACACGCAACACCTGACGACTTACTTAGTCCTGGTCAGGGATCAATGTCGATGTCGAGAGAGTCTGCAAAAAAAATTGGACCTACATTTTCAAATAATCCTGATGAACACGAAAGACTGTCAGCGCATATTTTAAGAGGAGATTTGTTTAGAAGGGGAATGATTGATGATGATCCAGGAGATTTTGAAGTTTGATTTTTAGTTTAGTTTTTCTAGAGCTTCAAGGACTTTTGAATTATTTGGGGAGATGTGATCAAGAATGTATTGGTATTGCTCTATAGCTTTTTCTATTTGGTTTTGCGAAGCAAGGAACTCTGCATAGGTGAATCGAGCGATTTCATAGTCTGGTTTTAGATCAATTGCTTGTTGAAAGTTGGTGTTTGAAGCTTCGAATTTTTCCAATTGAAGCTGAATAAGTCCAAGGCTAAAGTATAGCTTTGCATCTGTTGGAGCTAGTCTAATGGCTTGCTTCATGGTGGTCTCTGATTCTTCTAATAACTCTGGTTTGAAGTTGCCAAAGTTAGCAAGCATCCTGGCTCTGGTTTTGATGAAATTCAGGTGGACTTTGTTTTGATTGACTGCTTGGGTGCTGGCACCTACAGCTAGAGTGGCAATTTGTGAGGCAGCTGAGGCTTGTTTTTGTTCATAAAAATATAATGCAGCATTGGTGGCAGCTTGGGCGAACTCGTCTTTGTAGACTGGCTCTTTTGGGGAAATTTTTATGGCTTTTTCTAGGCTTTCAAGTGCTAATTGGACTTGATCTGCGTCATTGGCTGCTTTTCCTTTAGCATATGCTCTATCTGCAGAGTAGATGCGGAAATTTTTGTAGATCAAAATGAGCCCAATGATAAGAGCTATAAATAACATAAAGCTTTGTCCTGAAGACATTTCCTCATCTTCTTCGTAATCATCTGCGATAGGCTCTGTTTGACTTGAGAGTGACAAGGTTACGGCTGGAAGAATAAAAAATAATACTCCAACAGGCACAGTGCTGAAGCCGAAGAAGTTGCTAATGGCGAGAGCAATCGAACCTGAGATAACGGCTGTGTTGAGTGGGGAGTTGTTTTTGATAAGCCAAATGAAGAAAAAAGCCATAAAGATAAGGTAGCTTCCTAAGCCAAAAGCACCAGAATTTGCTAGGTGGTTGAGCCATTCGTTGTGGGCTTTGTTATAAAGAAAATCCCACTCTGAAGTGAGGTTGTGTTCTGCTGGCCTGTGATTGTAGTAGCTATACGCAAAAGTCTCTACCCCCGTGCCGAACAGTGGATTGTTTTTCCAAACCTCAAGAGCTCCTTGCCAGACAATTCTTCTAATATCTCCTGACTCAGTGCCTCCGGTGTCTAAAACAGTACCCACTTTTGGTTTGGGTGTTTCTTGAACGAGCGTAGCCGACTGTGTGGCTGAGGTTTTTTTGGCTGGGAATAAATACTTATCTACTTGAGGAACAGTGCCTTTGCCCCAAAGAAAATAAACAATGAATATAAATAAAAATGAACCACTAAGAATAGTGATAGTTTTCTTTTTTGTTCGGCTTGATACCAATGAAAGGAAAGAAAAGATAGACATTCCTATGGCAAATCCTAATATTCCTGAGCGTGATTTGGTGAAGATGAGAACTGATAAAAAGAGAAGGAATACTAATTTCCAAAGGATAAGTTTTTTTGTAGATGATTGTTTTTGAGATTTTTTCTTTTTTGCTTTGATTGCTTTTGTCCAAGTCAATGAGCTTTCAAAAAAGTTTTTCTTTTTGCTTTTGTTTAGTAGGAAAGCAAGGGGAATAAAAATGAGGGTGATGAGATAGGCTGCAAGCCAGTTTGGCTGACCGAAGGTGCCAAAAACCCTAGTAACTACATCCTGCACCCAGCATGTGGCAATCCAACCACTTCCAATGACCTTACAGCTTGGAGAGATGCCAAAGTGTTCAGGGAAAGCATAAAGACTGGCTGCAACAGCTCCATAGAGAATGGAAGAAAGGAGCATTTTTGCTTTATCTTTGGTTATGTTGCTAACAAAAGCGTAGTACAAAGCAATATAACTAATAGTGCTAAGTAATCCGCCGTGGAACCTGGTGTAGTAGCCGAAAATACTGGTGTGTTTGTCTATAGATATAAGAGTGGATATAAGTTGGGATAGTAAGAATAGGAAGATTGGGAGATCTAGATAAGTTTTGTTGATGAGAACTTGTTTTTGGATGATCATGCGGGAGATCCATGCAGTTGCTATGACTGCAGTACATGCGTAAACGAAAAGCATTTTGGGAAACTCGAAAAGTTCGCTCATTTTGGCGGTCCAAATGAGAGGAGTGAGGACGAAAAGTGCAAAGAAAGTGTAGTAGATTGTCTTTTTGAAAAACGTGTCTAAGGTCATGGGGATAGTATCTAGTATTTGTATTGTGAGATCAAGGATGCATATAAT
>JBHPHI010000011.1:0-30733 GCA_042569595.1 Patescibacteria group bacterium | reverse complement strand
TTTGTTATATAAAAGTACGTAGATATACGGTTGTCCATATTTATCGGTTACAATAATTTTTTCTTTTGATTTCCCTCTTTCTCTTGCTGACAAAAGTGCTTGTTTATATCCATATTGAAATGACAATGCCGATTTTTTTGCGTAGCTGGTGTAATAGGTGTGGGTATATCTAATAAAAAGCATCATTAAAATAAGAAGGGTTGTTGTAATAAAATACTTTGAAATTTTTTTATCCTGTATTTTTTTGACTACAAAAAAGAATCCTGAGGCAGTTATTATTTGAAGCGCTGGCATGGAAAGTAAGCTTCGAACTGCGTGTGGAGTTTGGTGCGAAAGAACAGCGGGCAACATTCCAACCACTAACCAAAAAGACAAAATTCGTTTTTTCAGTTTTTTGGAAAAAGCTGTCTTAATAAAACCCACAATTAAAAATGGCAATTCGATTGCATAAACTATTCCAAATCCAGGCACTAAGTGTCTTAGTCCAACACCGTCCTTTCCTTTGATTAGAAAATCTAGTGAAAGTTGGTTCTTTATGTTTAAAATGAATTCTTTAGCAATTGCTAAAAATGGCTGAAGTTTGTGTTGATTATCGAAAAATATCATTGTCATTCCACGTTCGAAACCTGATCCAAAAACTGTTACGTAAATAATTGGAGAAATTAAAATGGAAAAAAACAAAATTGCCAATATAGATTTTTTTATATTTTTAAAAATTTGTTTTTTGTAAATAAAAACAAAACAAAGTAAAAAAATTGGTACAAATATTTTTGTACTGTGATATGCGTAGATTGAGAGAGCAAAAAACAAAGAAGAAAGGTACCAGAAATTTGATTTTTTGATCCCTTTAAACAAAAAAAGTGTTGCTACTGAAACTAGTGCGAGCCCAAGATTTGCTTCAAAACCTACCCTTGAGAAGTTTATAGCCCAGGGAGAAATTGCAACCAAAAAAGCGCTCAACTCTGGAGCCCAACTTTTTTTGGGAAATATTTCTTTAGATAAAAAATACGTGACTATGACAACGATAACTCCTGAAATAGCTGAATATATTCTAATGAGTGGTTCGTAAAAACCAAATAACTTAAACGGGGCAGCTAGTAAATAAAACATCAGAGGTGCTTTGTAGTCACCAAATGACTTGAAAGCTAGGGGAAGTTTTTGTGCCCACTCATCTCTATACCAAACTGAAATTCCCCAAGCATTGTAGTTTATCGAAGTTTCATCCCAGTTGTACCCATAAGGAATAACACCTATCTTGTAAAGCCTAAGAGCTGCGGCTAGTAAAATAATTGCAATAAATATATGTTTTTTCTTCATGTATATATTGTAGTTATATCAAGTTGCATTTGCTAGTGATGCCTTTCTAGTTTGTTCGGTTTGTTTCGCCTATAATCTGCATATGAGGTCTATTCTTGGGAAAAGTATTTTATTGCCTGCGGTCATTTTGTTTTTCGGGTTGTTAATCAGAGTGATATATCCAACCCAGAGTACCTTTCACTTTGACCAGGAGCAGGTTGCCACAAATGCAATGAAAATTATTTCTGGGAAACCAGTTCTTATTGGACCGAAAATTGGCCCCGCCCAGTTTTTCCTACCACCCCTGTATTACTACCTTGCAGCTCCTTATTTCTTTTTAATGAATGGTCACCCAACCTCATTATTCTTTTTGTCTGGAACTATTAGCTTATTAACTGGTTTTACAATTTACTATTTGTTTTCTACTTATAAATCAAAAAAATCAGGACTGCTTGCTCTTTTTTTGTGGGCTACCTCATACACACTTATTAAGTTAGACCGAGTGGGTTGGAATGTAAATCTCATGCTCCTGTCTTCACTTTTAGTATATTTTGGTTTGTCAAACGTTAAAAATAGAAAGGGTGCCTTGCTGACTTCCCTAGGCCTTGCCCTTTCTATGCATGCGCATTTTAGTGGGTTAGTTCTTTATTTATTTTCGCTGTATTGGTTTTTTAAGACAAAGACCTCAGTGAAAAAATCTATGTTGATCTTTCTCCCTTCTGTAGTTTTTTCTCTTTTGCCACTGGTGTTGTTTGATTTAAGACACGATTTTGTAAACATTAGTGGAATAAAATGCTTTTTTACTGAGAGCTCTGTCTCCTCTGGATCAAGTTTGTTATTTAGAATGTATCGCTCAGTAAAAATGACAGTGTTGAATTTTGGAGACTTAATTCTTGACAGGGTTTCTGAGTTATTATTGGTTGTTGTTGGGTTAATTATGTTAACTGTTAAGAAAAAGTTGCTGATAAAAAATAAATCGTTCATTCTAGCTTGGATATTATCTTTTACAGTTATTTTTGGGGTGTATGATGGCCACTCTCCAGAATATTATTTTTTAATGCAATTTCCTGCTTTTTTTGAAATTATTTCAAGCTATTGGAAAAGCAAATTAGCTGTTTTTGTGATTGTCTTGGTTGGAATAGTTAATTATTCGAATAATTTTATCGAGGTGTCTAGCCAGTATTACGAGACTTTGAAAAATAAAATTGATTTAATTTCAGAAATAAAATCTAATTTTGATGAAAAAGATTATTTTGTAAATTTAACTCTTCCTGCTGGAAAAGAGTATGGATTTACATATTTATTTGAGTATTACAATGTAAAATCAGATTCTGGTGACATTGAAGTTAAAGTTTTCGAAGATGACACAAAAGGGAAGATTGGTCCATATTATTTTGAGAGTATCTAAGAGATTAATTTGAATGAGGGGCCAAAACTTCTTTGTCTGAGTATATAGAAAATGATCTTTCTTTTGTCCGATGCTTAATAGCCTCTGGAAACTGCTTCAGGGCTTTGAAAAATCCATCTAAAAACAAGCCCTTTGTTCTGATGGAGGTTATTACTAGGTGATATGGTAGCCAGATAACGTATTGAATCAAAAGATCGATATCTGTAATGCTTTTCCAAATGAATAGTTGTTGATTTTTGAAAGCAGCCACATTCATAACTGGCTTTCCAAGTGCTGCAACATTTGTGGTTTCGTGATGATGCTCCACGACACTTTTGGGTTCAAATAATATCTTATATCCTCTTTTTTGAGCTCTGTAGCAAATTTCAATATCTTCCCAGTATGCTGGCCTAAATAAGGTATCCATTCCGCCCATTTTCTGCCAAATCTTCTTGCTAACAGCCATGCTGCCACCTGTGGTCCACAAAGTGTTAGTTTTTTCTTGATTGTCTGGCCTCCAATGAATCACTAGTCCCCTTTTGAATTTTCCTAAAGCCCTACCACTATCAACTTGTTCGCCGTTTACTTCCTCTATCTCTTTACTTCCCACTGAAAATACTGACTCGTCTTTGAAATGTTTTAGTAATGGCTTTAAGTAGCCTTTTCTGGGAGAAACGTCTGAGTTTAATAAGACCACAATCTTTCCCTTTGCTTTATTAAAGCCAGCGTTACATGCTGCTGCAAAACGAACGTTTTTCTTTAAGGCAACAACTTTTATGCTTGGAAAGTCTTTTTTTAACATTCTCACACTTCCATCAGGAGATGCGTCATCGACAACAATTATTTCTGCTCCATCTGAATGCTTGATGACGTTAGGGAGATGTTTGGGCATTAATTTCTCGCCATTATAATTTGGAATTACAATACTAACTGACAATTTTTTTGACGCACTCATCAAAGACTCCTTGTGAAAATTGTTGACTTTTTTTGACAACATTTTCTAGTATTTTAGGTTCTGATTTTATTACTTTTTGTGTTTCTAATACTAACTCATCAACTGTGCTCCACAAATACCCTGTTTTATTGTGGGATACTATTTCCTTCAAACCGCCTGCGTTGTAAACAATTGGAATAGATTCAGCTGACATTGCTTCTACGGTAGATATTCCAAAATGTTCTGCTTTTTCTGGATTTTTTGCTACATCCAAATCATAACCTGCAGCATGCCAAAATATTTTTGCTTTTGAGTATAGAGTTTTTAAGTTTTTATATGAAAGGTTTGTTTTAATTTCTATGTTTAATCCTTTCGCTTCTTCTCTGAGTTTGTTTACGTACTCATCCCCATGCAAAACTCCTCCAGCAAGCACAAGTTTCCAGTTTTTTTTATTTAGTTTTTTGAACGCTGAAATTAAAACGTCCTGCCTCTTGCTTTGCATAAGATTGTCGAATCTGCCAACTGAGAGTATTACGTTTTCTTTTTTTGAGGGTGTAATTTTTTTCACTGCTGGATAAATTATTTTACTATCAGCACCAAATTCTGAATCAATAACTTTTTTAGTAAATTTTGAGTTACAAACAATATTGTTTATCTTGCTTAGTTTGATTTTGTTTATAAATTTTTTTCCACCCACATTATGAAATGGCACTTGAAAGTGGAGGATGTTATTTTTACTAAACAAAAAGGGAATGCTACCGTCGCTTACGAAAAAAAATAGATCATAATTTTTTGTGACTGTTCTTTTTTCTAAAATTGATTTAGAAAATTTTTGATTTGCTGATTTATTTATCACAACTCCATCTAAATTTATTCCGAATCTAGATTCCAAATCATCAATTAAGTTTGTGTTGTTCGAAAGCAAGTCAACTTGGTATCCCAAATGAACAACAGACCTTGCAAAATTCGATGCGTAATACTCCCCACCACCTAAAGTATCCCAGTATGGAGAATAGATTCCAGCTCTCATTTTTGTTGGAGTTCCCAAAGTTTTATATATACGATCGTTTTGTCTACTACTTGAAACACACCCTCAATCCAGCCGGCTGCTCCATATTTAAATACTCTTTTTTTGAAAAACTGATTATAAAATTCTGTGATCGCAATTCTTACTACTCTCCATGCTTTTACAGGAGGATGGTTGGCTTCGTATCTTAACTCAGCTTCAAAAGCTGACCACTTATTTGTTTTTTCTAACATTGAATAAATATCTGTGTGAGTGTTGTGAGTCAGTAAAGATTTTAGTTTTTCTTTTTTTCCATTATATATGGGTGTCTCATGCACCTTCCCCACCCATCCTGAATGTAAGCTTTTATGAAACAACCTAGTGTTTTTGTCGTGGTACATTTTCTTTCCTAAAAAGTAGTTTTCTCTTTTTACCTCATATGTTCCGATTTTGTTTTGTTTTACAATTTGAAGAATTTCCTTTTTTAATTGAGGAGAAATAATTTCATCAGAATCGAGATAAAATAACCACTTGTTTGAAGCTTTTTTAAAACCTAAGTTTCTTTTTTTATCAAACCTAATTTCATTGGTTTTGACTATTTTTGAATTGAACTTTTTTGCAATTTCTAAAGTCTTGTCTTTTGATCCCTCATCCACAATGATTATTTCGTCTGCCCATGATACAGATTTAAGACATTCCTCTAAACTTTTTTCGTTGTTTAAAGTAAGTGTGATAATGGATATGTTACTTTGCATGCCTGTTACCAAACCTAAAAGTGAAAGCGTGTTTTATTGCTTTCTTTTCTGTATTTGATCCAGATGAAAGCTTTATTAAACTTTCTTTTATTAAAGCTAGCTTTGTTCTAAGTGGTGCGTATTTTAATCCAAAATATATACGGTTTCTGGTTTGATAGTATACGTGTAAACTTGACCCTGAGCCTTTCGTTGACCCTGCATTTTTATGCCAAATTATACTTTTAGGAGCATATATTGTTTTGAGTCTTGAATTTTGAATTCTAACCGACCAGTCGGTATCTTCTAAATATAAAAATAGTGGGTCCCATAAAAATCCTACTTTTTCTAGTACTTCTCTTTTTGTTATTATGCAGCACCCGGTAACAAAATCGGTATCTTCCTTCTTATCAAACTGGCCGCGATCTACTTCATCTACGCCCTTATGAAAAGCGTATACGTTATCCCAGTCAATAATCCCGCCTGCATACCAAATTACCTTTCCTAAGTCACTTTTTTTGTATTGATCCTTATGAAATTCGTTGCCTTTATAAAAATAAATTTTGGGGGCAGCTGCACCAACACCCTCTTTTGAAATAGCTTCGTGTAGGTGAGTGATAAAATCCTTATGAACTGTGGTGTCGTTGTTTAACCAAATTATTTCATCTGCTCCATCTTTTAGGGCGGCTTTAGTGGCTACATTATGAGCCCCTGAGAAACCTAAATTGTCTGACTCTAACAAGTGAACGTGAGGGTACTTCTTTTTTATCTGCTCTCCATGGGTTGAGTCTTTTTCACTCCCCTTGTCTGTAGCATTTATTACGTACGTTTGAAGATCAATGTTGGTTGTTCTTACTGTTTTTAATGACTCAAGACACTCTAGAGTATCAACAAGTCCGTAGTAGTTAAGTAAAACTAAGCCTATTTTTGTTTTCATATTAGTTATTTTACCAGTCTTATCTTATTTTGTTGCTTTTACGTATGCGTTGTATCCTAGTTCAAATCTTTGTAAAACAATTTTTGAAAATCCCACATCGTCTAGTAGAGCTTCTAAGTCTGTGGGTGTGAAATAATTTTCATGTTGATCTATCATTTCTTTTCTTATTAGACCTAAACTAGACCATGCATTTAGTATCACCTCTGATGAGATGAATGGAATTATATTTGATTTCTTCAGTGGAATCGTTATTAATAATGTTCCACCTGGATTTAATATTCTAAAACACTCTTTGAGTATGTCTTTCGGTTTTTTGAGATGTTCCAAGACTGCCATCATTGTGATTACGTCTGCTGAATTTGTTTCAAGTTTTATCTCGGAATTTAGTTTTTGATTGAAAGTTTCTATGTTTCCTTTTTTTGAGTATGAAATTGCCTCATCAATCCCTATGCAGTATTCCATTTTAGAGGCGATAAGCTTGAGTAATTTAGGTGGATTGTCGCAGCCAACATCAACAACAACACTGTTTGGTTTTATATCGGGTAAAACTTTATTAATTCTTTTTTTTTGTAAAATAGGTTCTAATATTGGCATTTATAAAAATCTTTCTTTTAGAATAATTTGGACAGCCCTAATACCTTGAGTCCAGTGTAGTTTTTTCCCTTCATCATACCCTCTTCCTGAATAAGAAATGGGAACCTCGTAAATCCTGTGTTTTGTTTTCAAGATTTTGCATGTAACTTCTGGCTCAAAACCGAAGTCGTTTGCAGTTAGTTTAAAGCTTTTGATTAAGTCTGTTGGAACAAGTTTGTAGCAAGTTTCCATGTCTGACAAAGTAGTGTTAAAAAGTACGTTTACAAGCAGGTTTAAAAAGTTGTTTCCAACATAATGCCAAAAAAACATGTTAGTGTGCGGACCCTTAAACCTTGAACCATAAACAACTTTGGCTTTTTTTTCTTTAATAGGAATTATCAATTCTTTTATATCTTTTGGGTCATATTCTAGATCAGCGTCATTTATGATGATGTAGTCCCCTGTAACTTTTAACAGTCCCTGCCTAACTGCTGAACCCTTCCCGAGGTTCTTGTTGTTGTTTACTGTAACGACTTTCTTGCTCTTGATTGAGTTTATTATTTTTTTTGATCCATCTGTTGATCCGTCGTTTACTATAACGAGCTGATGAACAAAAGGTTGCCTGAGAACTCTTTCCACAGCTTTTTTAACCGTGTTTTTTTCATTGAAAACGGGCATTATTACAGAAAGTTTCATATCTTTAGCTTGAGCCTAATTCGCCAATAAAGTTTTATCAAAGGATTTTTTGAGGTGTGCATGTGATAGTATGCGTTCCAGTATTTTAGATCTTTTATTATTTTTGAAAATGATTTTGACATTTTTTCGTCAATATTTTCAAATCCTCGGTTTTGCCAAATTTTTAATTGAGTTGTCACCTGATAAAACATCTGCAATAAAGACAGACTGATTCCATGCATATTATCTTTGTGTCCTTGGTTTTTAAAAAAGCGTGAGTAAAACTCTGAAAAACCTTCTGATAATAATTTTGAAGGTGAGGTGTGGGAACCTTTCTGCTGTAGGGCTTCGATGGTTGTGTATTTATTCAGACGATCGATAAACTGTTCAATACTTTGATAGTTGTGATGTATTATTGCAATTTCTTCTTTGTTTGGAAGTTTGACAATCTTTCCCCTTACTTCTGGAGTAGAGTGGATCTTGTCTGACCAAGTAACGTGATCCTTTTTAAATAGTCTTCTTTGATAGTCAGGCCACCAGCCCGTATGTTGGATCCATTTGTCAAAAACAATATTTTTCCTGGGAATATCGTATACATCAACATCTTTGTTTATCAGATTGGGAATTAATTCTGAAAATTTTTCTGAAGCTTCTTCGTCTGCATCTAAAATAAATATCCAGTCGTGTTTTGCTTTTTTGATAGCAAAATTTCTGGCTGGCTCAACAAAGCCAACGTCTTTGAAATCATGAACACTTTCTGTGTATTTTTTTGCAATTTTTTTTGTTTCGTCTGTGCTGCCCATATCAACTACCACAATGTCGTCTGACCATGAAACGGATCTTATTGCTTGCTCTAAAGTATTTGATGAGTTTTTTGTATTTATGATTACTGATACTTTTATTTTGTTCATTTTTTCCTTAATGAGAGTACTTTTTTTACCTCAGAAGTAATTTTTCTGGGCATAATTGCATAAACGGTGATTGCGTATACAACAGCTCCGAAAACTATTCCTAACACAAACCTAGTAAAGGACAGGCTTACAAAATCCCTAAAATTGTAAATAACTGCCCCCATGATAATGCTTGCTAAAAATTGTTTTCCAATATTTGAGAATACTGAAATATTTGCAATTCTTTTAACTATAAAGATCGTAACGACTGAAGTACATGAAACGAGTGCTGCTGAAAAGGCTGCTCCTACGAACCCATATTTTATTACTGCAGGAATAGTAAAAGCCCAAGTTAGGGTGGTCCACATGACCATAAGTTTTAGGGTAATTTTTATTTTTCCAACTGCATTAATGGCATTTGTGAGTGGGGTTGAGATTGAGGACCACATAACATTGATAATAAAAAAGTATAGCGCTGGTAGTGCTGGTTGCCATTTTTGATATTTATCAATAACGAGAGTAAGTGGTCTAGCCATAACACCCATACCAACTAATAATGGAAAGATTATCAGGGCTATAAAAAATAGTGATTTTTCTATAGCTACTTTAAGGTTCTTTTTGTCTTTTTGTAGCCTAGAATAGGCTGGAAATGTGACCCTGATTACACTGTCTACTGTAAACCTAAACGGAAAGAGGGACCATTTTTGAGCCCAACCCAAAAACCCCAACTCTGCAGTTGTAATGAATTTTTTAAGAACGACTATGAGCAAGTCATCTTTTGCCCTTGCCAGTAAATCATTAACCTGAAATGGAACTCCAAATTTTAATAGTCCCTTTAGGGACTTTTTTGATATTCTAAACTTTGGTCTCCATGGAACTAGAGCGTAAATAGTAATAAGACCTGAAACTCCTCTCAGCAAAACTGCTACGGTGTAGCTAGTAACTCCATACCCTTTCCATGCAAAAAACACTGCTGTCGAATAAAAGAAAATATTTTCTACTATTTGGGGTAAGACTAATTTATTAAACTCAAGCTTTCTTTCAAGAATGATGGAGGGAATTGTTTTGAGAGAAGATAGTATGAAAGAAAATCCTAGAGCATATAAGAGCATTATTCCCGCAGAATTTAAGCTGTATTGATCCCTCCAAAAAGGAGTAAGCAGAAAAATAATTGTGAATATTAATATTGCTAAAAGTTGCTGAATTGAAAATGTTGTATATAAATCTTCGTCTGTCGGCTTGCTCTTTTTTTGAATTAAAGATGCTGCTAGACCAATGTCTGACAAGAATGTGAATAAGTTAACTACGGCACTTACTAAGAAAAATATTCCAAATTCTTCTGGAGTAAGAAATGCTGTCAGTAAAAGTATTGCAACAAGAGAGATTATTTGAAGAAAAAAAGTTCTTAATGTGTAGGCTATAACACCAACAACAGATTTGTTTTTGATCTTTGATATTTCTTCGTTCGTAAGTGAATCAACCTCTTGATTTAGCAAATCTTTCATTCAGGTATAAATAACTAATAATTAGCAATGTAGTAATGGATATGATGTTTGATATTTGTCTGATTGGTGTTTCGGTAAAAATTCCACTAATGTATGCTTTGTCAGTTTGGATGACTTGTGAATCTAGGTCAAGATAGAAAACAGGTAAATTTTCTCCAATTCTTGGAATATATTCTTTGTCATTTATGTAAAATTTCCATCCAGGAAAATTAAATATATTTATGACGAAGGTAGAATTTTCTTTAATAGGAGTTTCCACCAAAAATTCATGCGTTCTATTTATAATTGGCTTGATTTCTTTTTCTTGTCCGTTCTCCATCAAGCTAAATCGGTATTCTGGAGGAGTGGTAGTTTTGTAGTCGACTGTCTCAGGAATATAGTCAGGCAATATGCCGCTCATTTCCTTTTGAATTCTTTTTTCATCTGAGTAATATAAAGCGTTGTCGTTGTCTAAGAATTTTTCGGGCTGAAAAAAAGACTTATTTAGCAAAATAATAGAAATAATGAGGCCGATTGTTATTGGAAGCTTGGTAAAGCTAAATCGTCTTCTTTTTACAACTACTCCTCCCGCTAATAAACTTATAAAAATTGTGATTATTGATAAAAATCTCCATGGAAATTGAACGTATTGGAGAAGTTGAAAATTGTCCCAAATGAATTTTGTTTTGAATGTTGCCATAAACATAGAAGCAACAATAATGAGTGAGCTGATGATTATTGTTGATGATGTGTATTTCTTTTTTCTTTTTCGTTGATGAAAAATTGTACTGGCTCCAATGAGGGCTAAAACTATTTGAATTCTACCTATTTCAAACGATATGTCGTCTTCTAGGCCAAATATTGATCCTCCATATCCCCATTCAGATTTTATAAATTGCCTTAAATACAAAAAATGTTGAGAATAGTGAAAGTACCCTGAGGTAATTTTATTTATCGCTGTATGTGATTTTTCAACTAATGCAGGGATCGCATAAAAAGCTGACAAACCAATTGAAAGAATGAACGAATATATAATTCTAAACATCTTTTTTGCCCGAATTGATTGGCTAGTTTGGTGCATATGAAAAACGGCAAAGAGAAAAATTATTGGGAAGGAAATTAAGGCTGTGATGTTGTGAGACAAAATAATTGCTGATAGAGAAAAGGCGGAAAAAATTACCCACTTTATTTTATTTTTCCTCATCAGTAAGTTGATTGCGTAGAGAGAAATGATTGTAAAAGTAATTCCAGCTAATTCATTAATTGATCCCCTCACGTAAGTATTTACAGCTCTGTATGGGACATATATGGCTGCAGTTGCAGAGATGTATCCACCCCACTTTCCCCAGTAATATTTTGCAAGATAAAACATAGCCATAAAAGAGGCTATAAAATTTAAATATATTATGGCTTTGATTGACCCCACAAAACTAAACCCAAGCAAATGAATGATTTCTGCTATGTAATAAGGAAGAGGGCCATAAAAATTAAATAAAGGCATTCCATATCCGAACCCAAAATTCTTCGACCATCTAACCGGAAAGTGGCCGTCGAATATGGCTGTATGCATCTCCGATAACCTAGCTACATGTGTGTAGTCGTGAGTATGGAAGAAATTTTTTTTCATTAAAGACTTGGTAGCAGGGTAACAAATGATAACTGCAAAAATTAAAGTTATTAAAAAACTGATTTTTTTCTTCATGATTTTTTAAATGAGGTAACTGATATTTCCTCTACTCTCCATGAATCGTTAAAGCTGTATCCATCTAATGGTAACTGATATATTTCTTTTTCTGGCTTTTCTCTATGTGAGCAATAAGGAATGTTACATTTATATTTACTTGGACAAATGAATATTATTGTATTTGGATCATTATTTTCATTTATGCCCTGGTATCGCAAATATTTGAAAGAGTTTTCAAAGTATTTATTATAGTTTTTCATATTATATTGGTTTGGATATCTTTTTATTGATTCTTCTTTTGCAAAATTTATCATTTTGACATCATCGCTTCGTGCTCTTGATAAAAGAGGAAATGACATTCCAGAAAAAAAGACAGCTATTAAAACAAGATTCAATGATTTTTTCTTGAAAATATACTGAGTAGATAATGAGAGTGTTATAGCTGGAACAAAATACATAAAGGATAAGAAGTATTCCCACTTGTCTCCCTTATATACTCTTAGTCCGAGAAATGAGCTTAAAATAAATATAGTAAATAGTAGATTTGAGGTGACTTTCTTTTTTGAAACATACTCATGCAGACTTTTGATGCCGATAACTGAAGATCCGATAAACAAAACAGCTCTTCCATATAAATAATTCTTATGTCTAAATCCTAAAAGGAGAGAGTACATTCTACTCATAAACTGCCAAAAAAAATCAAAAGTGTAGGTTGTTTGATAAATTTTTGAATGATTGTTTTTAAAATATAAAATAATGTTGTTTATGTTTTCTTGAGATGTTTTTGGATCAAATAATAGAAGGGTAAATGTAGTTGCGCTATAAATAATTGATTTTACCCAGGGCTTGATTGATCTTTTTTTTAAAAATACTTCATAAAAAAATATGGGTATTATTGTGAAGAATAAAATAAATGCTTGGTAATGTAATTGCATTGCCAAGATAGCTAAAACAAGAGATTTTGGTAATGACTTGTTATTTTTATTTATGACGTAGTCGAAAAGAAAATAAAGAAAACAAATAGAGAAAAAAGGGATTACATTTGGATTCCAAGCAAAACTTGCGTACTGCATGGTCATGGGAGATAAAAGATAAAGAGTTGATGAAAATACTGCAGCTTTTTCATTCCAGAATTTTTTTATAAATATGTATAGAACTACAGGAGTAAAGGACTCTAAAATTATATTTAGCAGAGTAGCTGAATATGGATGCCCTGAGGACATAACCCAAGGCACTGATATAAGGTAGTAGTAGAACGGAGGGAGATAAAAATCTCCAACACTTGCTTTTGGTCCTAAAACGATAGGAGTCTTGTTCTCAACATGCTCTTTTATGAGCAAAACGTCTCTTGCCTGATCTGTCCCAAATGTTTTTGCGTGGTTAAATACCGCCAATCTGAAAAATAAAGACAAGCTAAAAATTAAGATCAGTGGATTTACCTTCTTCATAGTTGATTTACTTTAAATAACTGAAGTGAAGGGGCCTTGTTTGGTCTTTCATACTCACCTATTTTTTGAACATTTTGTGATGTGCTTAAGTCCACTCTATGAGAATTGCCAACAATGTATACTTCTGCATCCTTTGTTTTTTCTCTCAAATCTTGACTTACTCCATTTATTGGTAATCCAATTCCATACATTTCCAAGTTATTTATGTGTTCTGATTTATCAAAATACATTATTAATCCATCTGGAAGAGTTCCAAAAAATCCCTCAGTTGCTACAACTACTTTTGTTTCCTTGATTCTTTCGCTTACAAAATCTCTTACGTTTGGAATACCGTGACCTGAAGACCAGTCTTCTAAATATTGCTTTCTGTCAGCGGCAACAAAGGGAGTGTTGTTGGGCCTGAAAATAAACATCATAGAGAAAAATAATGAAAAACCCAGTGTTGTCTGAAATAAAATGTTTGCAATTCTTTTGTCTATTTTATTTTTTTGACTTTCTTTAATTCCGTTTAATACCATAATCACTATTAAAACTGACACTGGAAAGAAATACCTTGGAGAAAGAACTCTACCTAAAAGGATTAAAGGGGAAAAATACGTCAACAGCCCAACTGAAAGTAGTTTGTTTTTATTTCTTTCATAAAAAGAAAGCAGAAATGCAGTTGGAGTAATGTACCAAATGATCCACTTAAACACCCTTGGAATAGTCGTAAACAAAACAAATCTCCACTCACCTTTTATTATCTCTGAAATGGAGAATGTATAGTCCTGGCTTCTCGAAAATAAAAATGGAAATAACTCGGATGATTTGAGTGTCAAAAACAACAACCCTCCAACAACTCCTCCGACTAATAGGCGAGAGTAATTTACGATTAATTTCTTGATAGTGGGTTTTTTTGTAAAAAGAAAAGGAATTATTAAATATGCTGGAATAAAAAATATTGCATTTGTTTTTGTCCACAAACTTAAACCCCAAGACAAACCAAACAACACTGTGTGTTTAATTTTTTTTGACTTGATGGCTTTGTTTGCGTAGAACCAGCTTGTTGTAAAAAAGAGTGCAAGTATGCTTTCTGCGAGGGCTAACCTGTGATGAATTATCCAAAAAGGCTGAAGAATCATGAGAATTAATCCTTTTTGCACAAGATCGTCTTTTTTAAATATGTCTTTTAGAATTTTATATCCGAAGAACAAAGTAAACCCCCCAGCCAATACAGACAAAAATCTTCCTGAAAATAATGGGTCGTTGAAGATGAATAAGAATGGCTTAATGAGCCAGTTGTGAAGTGGTGGTTTGCCATCAAGCATTGACAGAAGGTTGTATTTTTCAGGCTCGTTTAGACCCACCTGAGCCCAACGAATGTAAATGGCTTCGTCTGCAAAGACAGGTAGTTTTGTAAGAAAAATTATTCTGGATAGTAAATATAAAACTCCTATCCAAAAATATTCTTGACCCCTTTTTAGAAATCTCATTATCTTTATTCTACCAGGCTAAATTAACTGAAACAAACTACTTTTTGTCTTTTGTAGTTGGTTTTCTCAGCTTGCTGAAAACAATGGTCAACAACAAGACTACAAAAGGAGTGATAAATGCAATTTGTTGTCTTTGAATTTTTAAAATACTTTCAAATTCTCCCAGATCAAAAATTGGATAATATAAACTTGGAACATAACTTAAAAGACTTGAAAATGAGAAGGCTAATAATAATTTTCTTAACCATTTTTCTTTCGTTAGCGGAAAAAATGAAAAAGACCATATAAGATACCAGGGTAAAAATCTTTGCGATCTACTTGTAAGCAATGGTGAAAAATGCGCAATTGAATTTGTGAATCCAAAACTTAAAGACAAACCAACAACTCCTCCCAAATACCACCATGCAACCCCGCCCAGTGAAACTATGCTTGCGAACTTAATAGATATTGACGCTATAAATAGAGTGACAGGGACAATGAGTTTGTAATATTTTTTTTGAGTAAAATATGTGTAAAAATAATAAAACGCAGCTAAAAGTAAGCCCATCATTACCACATCGTTGTGTCCATTGCTGAATGTTTCTATTAATACTAGGGGGTTCAGAGCGAAAGTGTAAATTAATAAATTTGCATTTTTGATTTTGAAAATATTTGCAAGTTTTTTTTGAAAATAAATCAGTGCGTAAAAAAATAACCCCATTAAAAGCTTGAAGGCAAGAATTGTAGTTTTGAGTCTTTTTATTCCTAATAGATAGGGAATTATTGAAAGCCCTGTCCACCCATATCCATATGGTGCTGGGGAGTGAGCATTTTGAACAAATCTTGTCCAAGAATCGCTAGTGAAATCCCAGGCTGTCTTGATGTGTGGATTTGCCTGATAATCCACAACCATGCGAGCATTAAAGATGTAGTTATAAATATCGTGAGAAAGAGCTGGGTTTGAAAAAATCAACATAATAATGGAGAAGATCAGTATCTTGCTTGCATTTTTTTCTGATAATTTTTTTGTTTTGATTTGCTGAACTGTATAAAAATACACTGCAAAGATAATTAAAATTAAAATTGTGTACATCAATGAAGAAAGGGGTCTGTTTCCATATCCAATCCCCCACATGAATTGTTGAAACTTTAAAAATAGACCGTTGTTGAAAAAGACGATATTTGGGTCAGTAAGAGCAAAAGAATAAATTGCGTATAAAAATATTACGATTGGATAAAGAAAAAGCATAAGTTGCTTATTTGTATTTACCAAAAATTGAATTTAGTCTAATTTTTATTACCTCAAATAACATTCTCATTGAGTCTTTTATTGGACTAACTCTGTTTGTTTTAAAGTGTTGCCAGTACACTGGCACTTCTGCAATTTTGTACCCACTCTTTCTTCCCAAGAAAATCATCTCAACATCAAATGCTCCAGTGAAGGCGTCTTTTCTTTGTGCGATTTGTTTTGAAACTGTTAGTTTTGGAAATATGTGCTTTGTTGCTTTTTCGCTTAATAGTTTGAACCCACATTGTGTATCATTTATGCCTCTTACAACAAGAATTTTTACAATAATATTAAATCCCTTTCCCATCAAATGCCTATGAAACGGCTCTTTTTCTCTTTTTGCTCCCTGAACTTCCCTTGATCCAATAATAATGTCGTAGCCTCTATTTCTAAAAGGCAACAGTTTTTCTACCTCTTGAATTGGCGTGGCTTGATCAAAATCTGTAAATAATCTGTTTTCCCCAACTGAATTTATCATTCCTGAACTGACGGCTGGACCCTTTCCTTTGTGATTTTCTAAAATTATTTTTACTTCCGGTTTGTTTTTACTAAAATCTTTAAGTTTATTTGCGGTGTCATCAGTTGAGCCATCGTCTACAAACACTATTTCAAAACTGTAATTTTGTTTTTTGAGATAGTCGTACATTTCATGAATTTTTCCATTTTTGAAATTTTCAGACTCATTGAAAGCTGGAATTATGACTGATAAATAGGGTTTATTCATTATTTTTTCTTAATACTGTAATAGTGGGTCCGTTGTTTATAGAATACACTTCTTTCGGCTCCTTGTCTGGGAAGACAACAATTTCGTATATGGGTGAGTCAATTGCTTTGGTATCAAAATAGTCTTCCTGAATAATATATAAGGACTCTACTTCTCCTCTTTTTTCTTTTTGAACTGGTGGATTGTCTGTGGTTTCTAGAAAATATCTGTATTTTTGCGCATCAATATCACCTGTTCCTGAAATGAGAACTATGTTGTATTTTTCATCTTTGTTAACTCTTTCATATATTGAAGCGCTAGTGTCTTTTGCAACTTTTAGGTGTGACTGGCCTTTTATTAGGCTTGGGGATGTCTTTAAATTTGAGGCAATAATAATCAGGCTAAGAGCTGCTGCTATAACCTTTACATGCTTATTGATTCTGGAATACTCTGATAGCACAACCCCTATTAATATATAAGCAACTACCTGTGTGTAGCTTATGTAATGAGTAAAAATTGAACTACTGTACAAACTCATTGCCCCTAAAGAAACAGCAAACCAAAGAGTTAGCACATTTAGTGAATCAATTTTTGATTTTTTAGTTTTTTTATAAGAGATTATTAAACCAATAATTATTAATACCAACCCGATTTGATCTTCAATAATTGAATCTGTTCCATACGTTTGTGTGGTCAGTTTATGAGCATTTCCATTGATGTCGCTTATTATTTTTTCAATTCGGGAAATTGGTCTTATGTGTTCTTCTGAAGACGTAAAAAAGCTTGAAAATCCTTTTTGAATAATTCCGTTGTGTCTTTGATTGAACACAAAAAGAGGAATAGTTGAAATAAACAAAAATACAAAACCTATTAGGGTGTTTTTTGCAATTTTTTTTCTGTCTTTTTTGTTTTTATACAAAAGATATATCCACACTAACCCAATAAATCCGGCTAGAAGTGCTGCCATATAGTGAAGTTGAATAATGATGGCATACATAATAATTGACCAGGTTAAATATTTGTACTTCTTTTCTTTGACAGCTTTATATAAAAAGTAAAAGATAAGTAGTCCTACTGTGGGAGCTAAGTTGGGGTTCCATGAAAACCTTACCTGACTAATTGCAACTGATGAAAATGTGAAAATAGACGTGGCAAAATACGCTGCATTTTTTGAAAACATATTCTTTGTAATAAAGTAAAGCAGTGGAATAGTTGCCACTCCTACAAGAGCTACCCCAACTGCTGGTCCAATTGGATTTGGATATGAAAGAGCAAGCCAAGGAACCATAAAGTAGTAATAAAAAGGACCCAAGTACATATTTCCCACGCTTGTAACTGGACCTATTAGAGCAATGTCTCCTTCTTTTAATATGTTTTTCGCAATTATGGCATCCCTTCCTTGGTCGCCTAAAAACATAACGGTATCGGAAATTCTGTACAACCTAAAAAAGGTTCCTATTACTACAATTGTAAATAAAAAAATTAATTCAGTTTTTTTGATGGTAAGTGATTTCATCGAAGATGATTATTTCTTTTTCCAGATGAACTTATTGTATGCAAAAAAGTTCCAAAACATTCCAATCAAGATTCCTAAAACAGCGTATAGTGTTCCTGTGTCGAAATTGAAGCTTATAACTGGAACGACAAACAAAGGTACTAAACCAACTGTGTTCTCCCCTATAAGAGCAACTATTTGCTGAATAATAATTGACCCCGCAGAAGCGATGTTAAATTGAACAAACTTCTTTGGTATCTGAACTGCTTTTAACTTCCTGTCAGAAAAGGTCCAAATATTATTGAAGATAAAATTTGAGGCTACGGCTGATTCTATTGCTAAAAAAAATGCTATTTGAAATGGGAATAATGATCTATATAGTTGCAGGGTTGAAATTTGAACTAAGGCACCGACTCCTCCAACAAACGCAAATTTAAATATTCTACTTTTCATAATCTCTCCAATTCTTGTTTTAATTATATAGATTAGAGTGTTTTTAACGTACTCTGGACCGAGTTTTGATTTTCCGATGGTTCTGTCGATAAAGTTTATCGGAACCTCGCTGACTTTATATCCTTTCCTTATGGCTTTGTGTAAAAATCCAATTTGAAAAGTATATCCAAAAAATCTTTCTTTATTGAGTTCGTTTTTAACTGATCTAAATACTTCTTTTTTTATAGCTCTATATCCAGTAGTCCAGTCATGAATGCTGAAATAAGTCATTACAACTCTAATTGTCCAATTTCCAAAGAAACTTAGAAACTTTCTATGGAATCCCCAATCATCTGGAATGGTCCCGCCTTTTATGTACCTTGATCCTAAAACCATATCACTTCCATTATTAATGGCTTTCAAAAATTCTGGAATTCTTTTTGGGTCATGAGAAAAATCAGCGTCAAACTGCATAAGAACGTCCGCTTTGAGTTTGTCTACGGCATAACTCATTCCCTTTAAATACGCTCCTCCAAGCCCTTCTTTTTTAGGATTTGAAAGCAAATGAACGTTCTTGAATTTTTTTTGTTTCTTTTTTGCTTCTTTAGCTGTTCCATCAGGAGAAGAATCGTCAACAACTAAAATATGATTTTTGAAGTTGTTTGGAGATTTTTTAAATTCCTTTTGAATTGCCTCTATTAATGGTCCAATGTTTTCTTTTTCATTGTAAGTTGGAATAACGACTACGGCTCTCATTGCTTATTTTTCTCTTTCCAAATCTTCTTTTACCATGATTTCAGCAAGTTTCTTGTAGTTTGTGGAAAACTTCCATCCAAGTTTTTTTTCTGTCTTTTTTGGATCCGCCACAAGAAGCTCTACTTCTGCGGGACGGATAAAGGCTGGGTCTATTTCTACATATTTTTGCCAATCAAGATCAACCACATCAAATGAGGCTTTTACAAACTCTTCAACAGAATGAGTTTCTCCCGTACCTACTACAAAGTCATCTGGAGAGTCTTGTTGTAACATAAGCCACATGGCTTCTACATATTCCTTAGCGTATCCCCAGTCTCTTTTTGAGTCTAAGTTTCCGAGTTTTAAAACTTTTTGTTTTCCAAGTTTTATTCTGGCTACTGCGTGAGTGATTTTTCTAGTGACGAACTCCAGTCCTCTCCTTGGGGATTCGTGATTAAAAAGGATTCCTGATGTGGCATATAAGTCGTATGATTCTCTGTAGTTTACTGTTATCCAGTGACCATATACTTTTGCAACCCCATAAGGACTTCTTGGGTAAAATGGAGTGCTTTCATTTTGAGGAGTTTCTCTGACCTGGCCAAACATTTCGCTACTGCTTGCTTGATAAAATTTTGTATCAGGTTTTGCTAATCTAACTGCTTCAAGAATGCGCGTTACTCCAAGCGCAGTAAACTCACCCGTTAAAACTGGCTGATTCCAAGAGGTGGGGACAAAGCTTTGCGCTGCAAGATTGTACACCTCATCTGGCTCAATATCTTTTATAGCAGAAGTGAGAGAGTGTTGATCGAGCAAGTCTCCTTGGACTAAGGTGATTTTGTCCACAATGTCTTTTATGCGATCATAATTTGGAGTACTAGTTCTCCTGGTGAGACCGTAAACATCGTATCCTTTTTCTAATAATAGCTCCGCTAAATAAGATCCGTCTTGACCAGTTATCCCGGTAATCAATGCTTTTTTTTGCATAATTGTTTACTCCTTAATTTGTTCTCTCCAATAATTTAATACTCTTTGCACAGTGTCTTGCAAAGGAATTTTTGCCTCCCAGCCCGTAGCTTGGTGAAACTTGCCTGGGTTGCAAATTAATTGCCTAACCTTTGATGGTTTGGCATCTTCTTTTTTAACACTAATATTTGTATTTGATTTTGATATTATCAGATCTAGCAAATCTTGGATAACAACCCCTTTTCCGGATCCAATGTTGTATATTTCTCCTGGCTGGCATTTATGAAGAGCTAATTCGTAGGCTATAACCATATCTTTTACGTCAGTAAAGTCTCTGGTAACCGTTAAGTCGCCTTTTACTTCTAACCCACCTTTTTTTCCCACCTCAATTTCTGCAATTTGTTTGGCGAAAGCTGGAAGCACAAATGTAGGAGATCTTCTTTCACCAGTATGATTGAATGGTCTAATCCTAATGATGGGTAAATTGTTAGAGTTGTAATATTGAAGTCCTAAATAATCTTGAGATACTTTTGAAACAGCGTATGGATTGGCTGGGTTTAAAGGGGTAGATTCGTCTATTGGAATATGCTTTCCATCTACGAGGCCATATTCTTCTGCAGAGCCAATAATTAAGGTTGTAGGTGGATCTTCAAGAAGTTTTATTGCTTCTAGTAGGTTTATTTGTGCGCTAATGTTGTTGGTGATAGTTTTTGTTGGATTTTCTGTGCTTTTATGAGGAGATGAAAGGGCTGCTAAATGAACCACGAACTCAGGTTTTAAATCTAAAACTAATGACTTTATTTCTCCTTCGTCTAAAAGATTTAACTGTCTTAAGTTATCTCCAATAAGGTCTTTAACAAAACCTTCATCAGACCCGAAGCTGGTTCCATAAATTTCGTATTTTTCCAACCCTAACAAGTACTCAATCAGATGTGATCCAACAAAACCTGTAGCTCCCGTTATAAAAATTTTATTCATTTGCACCGATTCCGATATATTTTAACCCTGAGTCCTCAATTGTTTCTTTGTTGTACTGATTTCTAGTGTCAATAAACCAGCTACCCTTCATGGTTTGTTTGATTTTGTTTGGATCCAGTCTTAAAAACTCATCCCACTCTATGAGTAGAATAGCAACATCTACTTCTTGAAAAACTTCCCATAGAGATTCTGAATATTCAACATTTTCTAAAAAGTCTTTGGCAACATGTGTGGATTTTGGGTCATAGACTTTAATTTTGGCACCTTTTTGCTGAAGGATTGGAATAACTGTTAGACTTGGAGCTTCACGCATGTCGTCAGTGTTTGGCTTGAATGACAACCCAAGTATGGCTACAGTTTTTCCTTCCCAACCACCGACCTTGCCTTCAAATTTTTTCATAAGTTTTGGAATTCTTCTTTCATTTAGCTCGTCTAGTTTTACAAATAGACCATCACCTTCCCCTACTGAAAGAGAATAGGCTGCAAGCTCTTTAACGTCTTTGGGAAAGCAAGAGCCACCATATCCAAGACCCGGATACCAATAATGAGATCCTATTCTTTTATCTGCCCCCATAACCTGAGTGACTTGGTCCACATCAGCTCCGTTTTTTTCACATAAATTTGCAATTTGATTAATAAAAGTAATTCTCTGAGCAAGATAGGCATTTGCAGAATATTTGGCCATCTGAGCACTTTCTGGAGTGACAATGATTCTTTCGCCTCCCAGTGGTTTGTGAATGGATAATAGTTTTTTGATAACATTTTTGTCTCTGGCGCCAATAACTACTCTGTCTGGATTCTTGGTGTCGAAAACTGCTGATCCCTCTTTTAAAAACTCTGGTAGCGAAACTATGAAAAAGTTTTTATTGGTTGTTTCTTGGATAATTTTTTTGATTATGTCATTTGTTCCTGGAGGAACCGTGCTTTTGATGGCAATGATTGCATTATCTTTTATAAAAGGTGCCAGTGATTGACTAGCTGCTTTAATGTATTTTAGATCTGCAGTTCCATCTGCAGCAGAAGGGGTGCCTACAGAAATCATAATAACTTCTGAGTCTGAAATGGATTGCTCGTAACTAGTAGTAAAAACTAGGTTGCCACTTTCTAATCCAGAAGAAACTAGTTCTTTAAGGTCTGGTTCATAGAAAGGCACCTCTCCCTTTGAAAGAGATTCTATCTTCTTTTCATCAACATCTAGGGCATATACTTTATTGCTAAATTCTGCAAAAACTGCTGATGTGACAACACCAACAAATCCCGTGCCTATGACAGTTATATTCATGTAGTTATGATATCAGAGAAAGTATGATTTTAGGAGGTTTGTTGAATAGTAATTATTTGAAATTTCTACTCTTTTGAAAAACTCTTTATTTGATCACTAACAAATGAGATAAGAGTGTCAATGGCTGCATCGTTTCTACCTTCTGGGATGATCATATCTGCCACTCTTTTACTTGGTTCTACAAATTCAATGTGCATGGGCCTAACTGTGTCTTGATATTGACCAACAACGCTGTCCAATGACCTGCTTCTCTCCTCAATATCTCTTTTTAGCCTTCTAATGAACCTAATATCTGCTTCGGTATCTACAAATATTTTCATATCAAATAGAGATACTAGTTCTGGATAAGAAAGGGTCAGTATGCCTTCGATAATGATGACTGGAGAAGGTTGAATGGTGGTTGTTTCAGTCAATCTTATATGTTGACTAAAGTCATAAGAAGGACGCTCTATACTTTTTCCGTTTTTGAGAGATTTAATATGTGCTACTAATAGATCTGCGTCTAAGGAGTCTGGATGATCGAAATTTTGCTTGCTTCTTTCTTCCAAATTCAAGTGAGATATGTCTTTGTAGTAATGATCAAAAGCAACGCTTGTTACTTCTTCCTTTGAAAATTTCTTGACTATTTCTTCGGCTATAGTGGTTTTACCAGAACCCGTGCCACCGCCTATTCCAATTATGTAGCTCACAATGCTCCTAAATATTCTTTTTATTATTTTACCTCATTTGGTAAAATTCATATGTGAAAATTGATATTGTTACTTTGTTTCCAGAAATGTTTGTGGGGCCGTTTGATGAGTCTATAGTCAAACGCGCGAGGCAAGCTGGCTTGGTAGAGATAAATATTCACAATCTTCGTGATTGGGCGGAAGACAAACATAAAATTGTAGATGATAGGCCTTATGGCGGCGGCCCAGGAATGGTAATGAAGGTAGATGTAATAGGTAAATCGATTGAAGCTTTGAAGATTGAAGGCTCAAAAGTGCTTTTAATGAGCGCAAAAGGTGAAAGATATACCCAACAAAAAGCTGTGAAGGTTTCTGATGCTAATCATTTAGTTTTAATTTGTGGTCATTATGAGGGAGTAGATCATAGAGTGCATGAGTTAGTAGATGATGTGATATCTGTAGGAGATTTTGTTCTAACTGGAGGAGAAATTGCTTCAATGATAGTTGTGGACAGCGTGGTTCGTTTAATCCCTGGAGTGCTTGGAGGTAAAGAGTCTGCCTCTGATGAATCTCACAAAAAGCCTGGTTATATCGAATATCCCCAATACACTAGACCTGAAGAATACATGAGCATGAATGTTCCGAAGGTTTTATTATCTGGAAATCATGGTGAGATAGAAAAGTGGAGAGAAGAGAATAGCGGAAAAAACTAAATTTTCATCTGTTTTTTAATTATCTCCAGACCTTCTTTTAATGTTTTTGGAGTGTATTTGAGTTTATCTATTAGTTTTTGATTGCTTATTTTCATGGTTTTTTGATATGGTCTGCTTGAAGTTTTTAGGTATTCTTCTAAACTTCCTTCTTTGATTTCTCCAGATAGGTTAAAAACTTCTTGAATGAGTTTAGTAATTTCATAGTCGCTATGCCATGAGGAGCCTACTAAATTGAATGTTTCACTTTCTGGTTTTTGACTAATAACAATATTGACAACATTGGCAATATCATCGATGAACGTGGGGGTGATAATGTGGTCAGAAAATGGCGGATACATATTGCCATCTTTCAGTCTCTTTAAGGTGTTTCTAATCATGTCTACTCTCTCTGGATGACTTGCTCTGTATGGGTATGCCAAGCGCAAAATACTAAAGGCTGTTCCAGAATTTTTTACCTCTTCTTCTGCTAAATACTTGGTTTTCCCATACCATTCAATAGGGCTTGGTTTATCAAGCTCTGTGTATGGTTCTTCTTTGGTGCCGTCAAAAATAAAATCTGTCGAAATATGAATAAGATATTTATTATGCTTCTTGCATGCTTTGGCTATGTTTTTTGTGCCGATAACGTTTACCTTATAGCAAAGACCTTGAGTGTTGTCTGCTTGTTCAAAAGCTTTGTTTACGTCTGTAAAAGCTGCGAAATGAACAAGGACGTTTGCATCACTTTTCGCCACTGCTTTTTCAACCACATCTTCTTTTGTGATATCCACTCCAGTAGTTAAGTCTAGGTTTTCGAAATTATAGTTATTTTTATATAGATCAACTAAGCGACTACCAACTAATCCCGAAAGGCCAGTTCCTAGAATTGATTTACTCACTTTATCCCTCGTTTGGAACTAATTTTTTAAACTCATTGTAGTCTTCACAATAATCACTTCTTTCTGAATTATAGTTGGTTGAGCTAATCGCACACACAATGGCGTCATCTGTCATGTCTTTGAAGTGATGCCAAACTTTGGCTGGTATAAAAATTGCTTTTTTGGGACCTTCTAGCTTAATCTCTTCTAGTCCATGTCCGTCATCCACTACTATCGTGCAAGATCCTGAAACCATGACAAACAACTCATCTTCTTCTCTTAGGTGACAGTGACTTCCGGTCTTTTTTTCTCCTGCTGGGTCACTAATGAAATATATTCTTTTGGGAGTAAATTTTACGTAATCTTTTAACTCTAAGGGGATCATCAGAAAGTTTTCTGTTGGGATGTTTTTTAGGTCGAATAAAGTGTATCTTCTGTTACTCATTTTTTTTCTCAATTTCAATGTGAGCGTTGGCATCTTTGGCTCTTTCTCTCAATTTCTTCACCCAATCAGCGTTATTCTGATACCACTCAACAGTTTCTTTTAGTCCTTGTTCAAATTTGTTTTCGGTATATTCTGGCTTCCAACCTAGAGAAACAATCTTACTTTCATCTATTGCATATCTTCTGTCGTGTCCTGGTCTGTCTTTAACAAAAGTAATAAGATCTTCTGATTTGCCAAGAATTTTTAAGATCATTTTGGTGACATCTAGATTGCTTCTTTCGTTGTCTACTCCAATGTTGTAAACCTCTCCTGGTTCTCCTTTGTGTAAAAGTAAATCTAGAGCTTTTGCGTGATCAATGGCATGAATCCAATCTCTGATGTTTTTCCCGTCTCCATAAATTGGAAGCTGCTCGTCATTTAATGCCCTGAAAATGAAGAATGGAATGAGTTTTTCTGGGTATTGGTAAGGGCCATAGTTGTTAGAGCAGTGAGTAACAATAACAGGAACCTTGTGAGTCACCCAATAAGCATTGCACATAAGATCTCCGCCGGCTTTCGCAGCGGCGTAAGGCATGTTAGGCATGATAGGCGTGTCTTCGGTAAATTTTCTATCTTCGTCTAACTCTAGAGCTCCATATACTTCGTCAGTGCTGACATTTACAAATTTCTCGACGTTGTTAAATCTAACTGCGTCTAAAATCATTTGAACCCCGAGAGTGTTGGTGAGCACAAATTCCTTGGTTCCCCCATGAATAGATCTATCTACGTGGGTTTCTGCAGCAAAGTTTATAACGTGAGAAATTTGATGTTCTTTTATGGTTTGATTGAGCATGTCCAAATTAGTAATGTCGCCTTTTACAAAAGTGTAGTTTGGGTTGCTTTCTATATCAGCTAAATTGTCTAGATTTCCAGCGTATGTAAGAACATCATAGTTGACCATTTTGTAGTCTGGATGAGCTTCTAACATGTATCGAACAAAATTTGAGCCGATAAAACCTGCTCCTCCACAAACGAGTAAATTCATTTATCTCCTTGATAATTTCTTGTGTTATAAGTTACGACTTGATTTTAACATGATTGGAATATTACGACTCTTTTGGAGTTCCCACAGGAAGAAGGTAAATTAAGACTTCTGATTCTGGAATATTTAGAGTTTTCTTCATGCTGCTGTCGAATAAACTAATATTATTTACCCCTAAACCTAAAGCCTCGGCTTGAAGTAATAGATTTTGAGCTGCATGACCTGCCTCTAAATACAACAAGTTGTCATTGTGGTTTTGAATAATTTCTTCAAGCTTCTCTCCTTTGGCAGAAATAATAAAAACCACTGAAGCTTCTCTTAGGGAGGGGGTGTCTTTTGACTTATCTACAAATTCCTGAGGCAGCCCTTTTACAGTTTGATTTAGCGTATTTTCTTTAGGACTATAATGATATATTCCATTTCCAACATTTTCTGCATTTTTTACTATCACTGATATTTCTAATGGATAAGCTGACTTGATGGTTGGAACTGTCCTGCCTCCCCAGCTTGCGGTAATACCTTGCAATGACCAAAGTAGTTGGCTTAGCTCTAGCGGGGATATTTCTTTTTCAATAAATTGCCTTCTAGTTCGTCTTTGTTTTATAGCAGAGTTGACAGAAAGATTTGATCCGCTCTTTATCGACTCAAGCTCAATGGCTGTACCTATGTATTGCCTTTGTGTTTGAGTTTCTTTTGAGGCGTTGTTTCTTACCCACCCTTTTTGTTTTCCAATTGCAATTCCTAATGAAAGGGAAAGCATAACCACTAATATGGCAAGAACTTGATTTGTAATTTTAACCTCCTTGAGTCTTTCTTTTGTCATAGGCCCTACTCTACTTTATGATTTCTTTCTGTGCAAACCCTACTTGTAGGTCACTTTCTGTTTTGTGATTTTTTCGATAATTTTTTGCATCGTCGTCAAAACAAGATAAATGAAAATATTAATTAAAATTGAAAATGAAACTGCCCAAGCCACTCCATTAATTACGTTGATTATTTTCAAAGCAAATGAAGAAGGAATATTTATACTTATTCCTATTGCCCAAAAAACAATAAAACAAACCAACATAAAACCCATCAGCACTGGCCAGTGTGATCTGTCTTCTTTGCTTGTAAATAAAGTGTTACTAACAGCTAGTGTTAAATAAAGAAAAATTGATTTTTGAATGCCCATGTCTGCTTTTAGAAGCTCTCCTATTCTTGTAATATCTATTCCCAAAACTGAAACGAAATAAAACAAGAGAATGTTTCCTACTATAAAAGGCGCAACACCAATAAGGCTTGATCGAAAAAAGTCTGTTTTGGCAATTTTTACAGAACCAAGTTGAATCCTGCTATCTTCTTCCTCTCTTGGGAAAATTGAAATTTCTCCAGTTCTTACTCCCAAAAATGCTGCAGTAAAAAAATGGGAGAGTTCGTGAATTATCGTTCCAGGTAAATAAATCATGCTGTATATAATAATGCCGATTTTTTTTGAATGAAATAATAAATACGAAATAGATATAAATGCTCTACGTGAAAGCCTTGTAATTTGAACAAGAATTATGAAAGAAACAATATATAGGGCAGCTGCTTGAAACATTTTAATCTGGAATACCTATAACTTTTTTGTCTGATGACACTCCTCTTATAAAAGTGATGTCACTTTTGTGAATTTTGTAGTGCTTTGAAAGAATTTTGATTAGCTCTTTGTTTGCTTTACCGTTGATTGGGGGAGCAGAAACTTTAACTTTCAAAATGTTGTCTGCAATGACTTTTACTTCATTTTTCTTTGCATTCGGAATGGCGTGTATAAGAACTTTTTTCATTCTTCCTCTATTTGATCATATTCTGAAGATTTTTTTCCAGCTAAAAAAGCAACTAACACTAGTGTTGCAATTCCCACAAACAATGCCGACGACCTTATTGTTTCATTATCAATAAGATTCTCTTCTTCGGCAACCTCTTCACTTTGACTATCTTCGTTAGTCGCAGGCTCGCCTGATCGGGTCGAATCAATCACTTCTGCTGAAGGTGTAGCTTCATTAAGTGCAGAGGGGGTAGCCTCAGAATGTTCTTCTATCACCGAAGATTCTGTGGCTTGTTGAGCCCGAATTGTTGGAGCAGAAATGAGCAGGATTAATATGAGTAATATTTTCATAAAAACCCGGTGTTTCAATAATATCTAATGGAAGTTTATCTTTTTGTATATCTTAGTTCAAGTTTTTTTCAAAAAATTCTTGAAACTCTGTCCAGGTTGGATCAACTGGTTCATATACCCATTGTTTATATTTGTTTGCTGGGGGATTGTACATTATCCCATCTTCAGTGTCTGATTTTACAGGAATTCCTATCTGATTTAGAGAAACATTCTCTGTAGCAAAAGCTTTGCCTAGACTCACTAAATCTTTGAGAAACAATGAGGAATTTACCTCTTCCTGCCAGACTTTATATAAGGCCCCCATGACTGAAGGATTCAATATGATTTCTTTAGATTTGAGTTTGGATATGATTGAAAATATTATTTTTTGCTGTCTTTTTGAGCGAGAAATGTCAGTGTTTTCATCTTCGTTTTGGCTTTGACGAGACCTTATGAACTTAAGGGCAGTATTTCCATCCATTTCTTGTTTGCCTTTATTAAAAGCAACTGTTTCGTACCTTAATTCTATCGGAAGAATGTTTGGATCTACGTCATCCTTGGGATATTTTTCATCTACAAACCCCATTTCAACATCAACCTGGACACCTCCTATAGAATCTATTATTTTCCTTACAGTTTCTAAATTAAGAGTGATTGTATGGCTGATTGATTGACCAGTAATTTCTTCAAGTGATTTTTTCATTAGCTCCTCACCTGTTATATGTGGATCTTTTTCTCCGTAATAATATAATGCGTTTATTTTTGTTTTTAATGAGTTGATCCATAAGTCCCTTGGGACGGAGATCAGATTTATTTTTCCTCCTCTGCTGAGGTTTGCAACAATTATTGTGTCTGTAAGTAGTGACCCATTTCTATTTTGACCAATTTGATCCATGCCTAGGATTAAAACATTGTGATTCATTTGGGATTGAAAAAAATCGTGATTTAGTCCTTGTTTTATGGACGAGGATAGTTCGTTTTGTGAAATATTTCCTGCCTGAGCGAAAGCGCTTGAATACCACCATGCAACTATAAAAATGGAAGAAAGTATTGCTAAAACAGGAATGGCCATTAGGAAAAACACTAGACGGCGTCTTGGTTTTTTGGAAGTGTTGTTTAGACTTAAATCTTTATCTTCAATGTTTTCTTGCATATACAAATTGTAACTTTGTATTTAAATTATTCCAATTATTTAACTCTCTTTTGTTTGAGCTGATCTTTTATTAAACTCTTCTTTATTTAAATAACCCAACAGTAAAGACGGCCTCAGTACGTGAGTGATTCCAGAGTTTTCTGGCAAATTCCCAACATCAAACCATTCAATTCTTTCACATTTTTCTGTTTCCATAATTTTGGAAACTCCTGATTCTATTTGACACAAAAAATGCAAACTCACCCAATGAGCTTTAGACAAAATTTGATTTGAATATCCAATAAATTTTTTTATGGAAATTTCTATACCTAACTCCTCTTTTGCTTCGCGAATAACTGCATTTTCAGCTGTCTCTCCAAAATCAATTTGCCCCCCGGGAACTGACCACATCCCAACGGTGGTTCTGTGTGGTGAGATAGTCTTGGGACGAAACATGAGAAGTACTTTTTGCCCATCCATAATATATGCCCCTACTCCAACACCTACGGAGTGTTTTCCAACCTGATGAGTCATGTTTATTGTGTTGCGTTTGGAAGATTGATGGTTACCTGAGCTTTTGCCCTAAGATCTTGAATCCAAACTCCAATTTGTTGTTGAAGTTTTTGATCAAAAAGAGTTCCACCAATGGCTAATATTGCTTCCTCTTCTGACATGTCTTCGTATAAATCCCCATTTTCTTTATAGTACTCTTCGATTTCTTTGTCAGTTACTTCAATATCCGCTGCAAGAATCTTCTGTACTTTTAGATTTAGTTCAAGTTGTTTTTGAATATCCTTTTTTGATAACCCCTGACCTGACAAGAATGCATCAAGGCCTCCGACAGCCTCGAATTGCGCTTCAAGTCTTTCAAATTCTGCATCGATTTCTTCTTGAGCTAGAGTTACATTTTTATCATTCGTTTCTTTTTCTATTAATTTTTCTACCACCAACTGATCAAGCACTTGTTTTCCAGAGGTTTGATGTAGGACTTTTACATACTCCCAAGAAAATATGGGTGACCCGTTTACTGTGGCTGGAACAAAAAGATGTTTAAATCTCATATAACCCATCACTGCTACGACCAAGACTAGTGCAACTACAACAATATTGAAACTTTGTGGCTGCTTACTTAAATTTGGTTTAACTTCTTTTATCTGAGGTGCTTTTGTTGCTGTAGGCTTTGGTGTTGCTTTCTTTTTTGTTTTTGGTGCAGTTTTTTTTGCTCTTGTTTTCTTTTTTGTTGCCATTTTGCTCCTTTTATCGAATAAATTGCTTTGCCAGTATACAGGCTTTTTTGACAAATTTAAAAGACTAATATTGCTCCTTCGCCCAATATTTCGTCTACCGTTTCTGTTATTACTATATCTTTTGTGTCTGTGTTTGATTGATAGATAACTATTTCCTCA
>JBHPHI010000010.1:0-35123 GCA_042569595.1 Patescibacteria group bacterium | reverse complement strand
TATTGTTATTCTTAGATTGATCTATCATCCTTTCAAAACCACCTCTTATGTCTTCGGGAAACTTTTCTATGTCTCCAATCATCTTTACCCTTGCTCCTTTTTCGATCAGTCTGCTTGCCCTTTTTTCCAAAGCCCATCTAAACAACTTTAAAATTCCTACCACTTCTTTCTCACTCCTTTTCCAGTTTTCAGTACTAAAAGCCCACAAAGTCAGATACTTTACTCCTCTACTTGCTGCATGCTCTATCAATCTTTCAACCAAGTCTTCCACCACAAACTTATGTCCTGCAACAGATGGAAGTCCTCTTTTTTTTGCCCACCTTCTATTTCCATCCATTATGATGGCAACATGTTTTGGTAGTTTGTTTTTATAATCTTTACTCATACTAAAACAGATGATCCCCTATCTCTTTTGGCCCCCCACCCACACTTGCTACTAAGGTTTTTTTTACCAAAGAAAGGTCATTCATTCTCTTCAAAACTACATCTTCATATTTTGGAAGAGTTAAAACGTGAACATTAAACCCTGTATTTATAGTAAAAAAGGCCGAGATTCCTTCTTCTCTTAATTTTTGTACCTCATGAATTACCTGCACTGTGCCAGGATACCAAGCAATCATTGGCGGAGTGCTTGTAAGTAAAATACTATGAAACTCTAATGCTTCTTTTTCTACTATATTCCCAAATTCTAAAAAGTCTTTTTTTTCTATCGCTGTTTTTACTTTATTTATTTTTTCAATAATTCTAGATTGTCTCTCATGATAAGCAATGCTGGACTGCGCTGTTGTGTGACCTTTTGTAGAAGAAGTTTTTTTCATTCCCTCATCCACCACCACTACAACATCCCGAATATCCCAATGTTCTGGTAAAAAAATGCTTTCAGAATACGATGCTTCAGACTCATTTCCATCTTTCCACTCAACAAACCCCTCACAAACACACCTACATGCAGTGCCAGAGCCCTGACGCGCCAAAATTGACATTTCTTTTTCAGATAAATCAAAACCAATCGCCTTTGAAGCCGCTACAGTCAAAGCTGCAAATCCAGACCCAGAACTTGATAGTCCCGTACCTTTTGGAAAAGTGTTTTTTGATTTAACTCTGGCAAAAACATTTTTTCCTGCAACTTTCCTTATCCTATCCAAGTGCTTGCTTACCCTTTGTGTTTCTTTTACCTTGGAGTCTCCCTCGATAACCACAATGTCTTTTGCCAATTCTTCTTGAAACTCCACTGTAGTTATTGTGTCTAAACCATCAAGCTTTACAGAAACACTTCCATTTTCAGGCAACCTTAATGCTTCATCTTTTTTGCCCCAATACTTCACCAAAGCTACATCCGTGCACGCCTGAACAGTAGTTTTTCTCATATCCATATATTACTCTACTCGCACTCCTTCTGCTCCTAAAACCACGTCCAAATACTCCCCATTCTTCTTTATTCCTTCAATAATCTCATTCTTGTTGTCATCAACCACTGCAATCATACAATCTCCACCACCTGCTCCAGACAACTTTGCTCCTTTTGACCCACTTCTTAAACACACCTCATTAAGCTGGTCTAACTCCACAGAACTAACTCCCAACTCTCCTAATAATTCCTGGTTTTCATTCATTAGTTTTCCCAACAGATTAAAATTAGAAGACTTTAAGGCTTTTTTAGCTTTTTTAGTTATCCTCTCAATCTGAGAAAACAAAGCTCCAATAGTCCTTGGATGTTTCCTCTTGTGCTCAGCAACTTGCCTAACTAACGTCGGGGTGTCTGCTTTAATCCCAGTGTACCCAACCTCCAAAGGCAATTCTCCTTCAAACACTCTTTCGATCACTTTTCCTGGAGTCACATAATAAACAGTTCCCCCATATATAGCGGCAGCAACATCAAACCCAGAACCAACTCCCTGAACTTCAATTACAGTTGCATAACACAAATCAAACAACTCTTTGTTGGATATTTCAATTTTATAGAGACTCATTAGTGCCTTAGCAAAGGCAACTGTAGCAGCACTGCTTGAACCAAACCCAAAATCACTAGAAAACTCACTTTTTGTAGTTACATCTATGCCTTCATTTTGAGGGAACTTCTCCAAAAATCTTTTATAAAAAGTTTCTATGAATCTTACTGCTTTTGGAAGACCTTCACCGCCCAGATCATTAATTGTTTTTGAATAAGCAGTTAACCCTAAATCTGGAGCCGATAAATGAAAGGCATCTTTCCCATTCTTTTCTACAGTCACGAAAAGTCTTTGATCAACTGCCGTCACAATACATGGGTGTCCGTACACCACCGCATGTTCTCCAAACAACATTAACTTGCCTGGAGCCGAAGCTGTTATTTTATTTGCCATCCATTTATTCCAACATTTACTTTGTAATTAGGTAGGTTAAAGTCTGAAAAAAGATATTCTATCGCATCTTTGTCATCGTGAAAAACCATAACAATCCCAGACCCTTGTTTTATCCCTCCCGCCCCACACACCTTTGCAGCTCCACCAACATCTTCAATTCTATCAATAACTTCTCTCGCTCTTTTACTTACTACTCCCAACTCATTAAGTAAGTCGTTGTTTTCTTTAATCAATTCTGTGTTGAGTTTTTTTGAAATTGAATCAATTATTTTGCTTGAAACCTTCCCAAGATCTGATATTAACTTACTCTTACTGCTTTTCTTTATCTCTCCAGAAACATAATGCACCATTTCTCCCGTAGACTCTTTGGGTTTTCCTGTTTGGATAAGGTATATTTCCCTCGTATTTCTACCTGATTTAATTTTCTTAAAAACTGGCTCTCCATTCACTTTCTTAAATTTCAATAACCCCCCAAACACAACAGTGGAATTATCTCCACCACTTGGATTTCCATGAATAATTTTCTCTACCAAATACACCCGATCATTCAAATCCTCTTTATTCCAACCAATATTAAATATTTCATTTAAACCACCCAAAATGCTGACAGCTACGCTCGCAGACGACCCCAGCCCCGAACTCACAGGGATATTAGAAGAAACTTTAAGATCAACACCCTCGCAAACACCCAACTCATCATAAAATTGCCCCAAAGACAATTTCACCACAGAGTGCTTATTTTGTTGAAACTCTCTAATTCCCGAATCATCTTTTGTTTGAGAAAAAACCCCCCACACATCAACTGCTTCTCTCCAAAAGCTTCTCAGCTCATCAATTTTATAACTTACCTTTGTTGAAAAATTCTCAAAACCAACCCTCACTTCATCTCCCCCGACAACAAACTCACTTTCAACAAAAAGACTTACTGCTCCTATAAGTGCCTGCTCCCCATAAACCACGCTGTGTTCGCCTGTAATGATTACTTTTCCTGGGGCAATGCTCGTTATTTTTTTCATAATTTTACTGGCCGAAACTTTACACCGTAAACCAATAACTCATCTTTTAATACATCATGCATCTTCCTCAAAACCCCAACCACCTTCATACCCACAAACACCTTGCTCGCATCAACATCAACTAACTGAACTAATGTTTTTTCATTCTTTAATCCAACCATTGCTAGAATGTAAGAGGGTCTATTGCTTAGTTGCTTTGGACCCTGCTTTACCACAGAAAACGTTTCAACAACTCCTACTACACCCAAAAACCTCCTTCTTTCTTTATTATTCCTCCATACTTGTGCTGGATATGGTTTCATTCCGCCCTCCTAAGCGCGTGCATTACTACCGTTGCTCCAGTTCCACCAACATTGTGTGTTATTCCAAGAAAAGGTTTTTTTACTTGCCTCTCCCCACACCTTTTCTTAAGTTGATCCACTATCTCCACTACTTGTTTTACTCCAGTTGCGCCCACTGGATGGCCACAGGCTTTTAGACCTCCAGATGAATTAACCACCACTTCGCTACTACCTAATTTTCCAAAGCCATTTTTCAGCAAACTCAAACCTTTGCCCGCTTTGCAAAATCCCATGTCCTCCAAAGCCATAACCTCTGCTATAGAAAAACAGTCATGAACCTCCAGCAAATCAACATCCTCATTCAAAAAACCAACATCTTTCACAAGAGATTTATATGCCTTTTTCGTTGCCTCCAAAGAAGTTAATTTTTTTCTATATGACAAAGAAAGTGAATCTCCCGCCTGAGAAGATCCCGCCACCAAAACTTCTCCTTTTTTTGGTTTTTTAGACCCACTCAAAACTACAGCTGCCGCACCATCTGAAATAGGAGAGCAGTGAAGTAATTTTATTGGATCTGCCACCATATCACTTTCATTTATTTGATTTATACTCACTTCACGTTGAAAATGTGCTTTTTTGTTTTTGCTCGCATGAAAATGGTTTTTTTGTGACACATATGCAAAATCATCCCCGTCAACTCCATGCTCTTTTATATATTTTCTCTGCATCAATCCATAAAGACCCGGAAAAGTAGCTCCAACAAACTGCTCTCTTAAACTAGAAGCTCCCACTAAATATGTAGTTATCTCTTCAATGGGGGTGTCCGTCATTTTTTCAACCCCAACTACCAATACATTTTCAAGCTCTCCCGACTTCACCATCAAATATGCTTGCCTTATTGCCAGACCCCCAGACGCACAAGCTCCTTCTACAGTAAAACTCGATTCTTTATGTCCAATGCTCTCTGCCGCATATGCACCCACATGAGCTTGGTTGTTTATTTGAGAAAGCAACATATTCCCCACCACTAAGGCATCTATATTTTTTATAGACAAACTTGCATCATTAAGTGCAAACCCAACCGCTTCACGGACTAAATCCGAAAATCCCCTATCCCACAACTCACCAAATTTAGTTGCCCCCACTCCAGAAACCACAACATCACTCACTTCCATCTCCTCTCATCTCTATATTCTTTTTCCGTTACTCTTACTCTGTTTTTAATCATTTTCTCCAAAAAACCCCTTTTGTAGTTTTTAATTTCTTCAGTTACCAAAAAACAAAAACTATCAGAACCAGCACCAGATCCATACGAAGTCACTAAAACCAAATCTCCCGATTTAGCCTTTTCTAATACAGAAATAAAACCCAACAAAGAAGAAGCAGAATATGGATTTCCCACATCAACCACCCTCATGCCCAAACTCAATTGTTTTTCAGAAAAACCCAACCTTTCAGCAGCTTGCAAAGGAAATCTTCCATTTGGCATATGAAAAACTACATGGTTAAAATCGCTTGGTTTTCTATTCACTTTTTTCAATAACTTTTTCGTAGCCATCACAACGTGAGAAAAATAAGCTGGTTCTCCGGTAAATCTACCTCCATGAGAGGGCTCACTACTTCCCCCCCTCCTCCAAAAATCTGGAGTGTCAGAAGAAACGCTTGTTGTAGATACCAATTCCGCAATTACTTTATTTCTACCCACTACCAAACAACCGGCAGCAGCTCCGGCAGACCACTCCAACACATCATCTTTTTTTGCCTGAGATTTATCGGACCCAACAATCAACCCACAACCACCACCATTTAAATACATCTGAGCTGACAACATTTGAAGGCCTGCTGTTGCTGCTTTACAGGCAAACTGCAAGTCAACTGCGTGATAATTTTTCTCTACCCCTAAAACATCTGCCACAATAGTGCTCGAAGGTTTCACCGCATAAGCCGGAGACTCAGAGCCAAAATATAAAGCTTTTATTTCTTCTAAGGAAATTCCACTGTTCTCCATTGCCAACAAAGCAGCCTCAACTCCCATAGTCACACTGTCCTCATCCCACGCCGCCAAAGATTTTTTACTCAACCCCAATCTACCAGATCTCTTGTCGACATCGATCGAATTAATATAAAACCTTGGAACATATGCGCCGTACCCAACCACTCCAACTTTTTTCATTTTTTTCTCCCAAGCTTTTCATGAGCACTTGCTAAACTTTTACTTGCCAAGGCCGAGATTAACGAAAGTTCACCGGCCAAAACAACTGCTCCCAAATTCCTAGCAGCCAAATACTTACTTTCTCTTGATCGGTCATCAATCCCCATTATTTCAAGTGCCTGTCTTTGAGTCGGAAGCTCAGTTCCTCCACCAACAACCCCCAGAAGAATGTTTGGCAAGGTAACACTAAAATACAAATCATTATTATCTTTTTCAGCTGTAGTTATTCCCACAGAACCCTCCACCACATGAGCCATGTCCTGGCCAGTTGCTAAAAAATATGCAGCCACAACATTGGCAAAATGGGCATTAAAACCCATAGACCCAAAGCTTGCGCCGCCTACAAAATTTTTTCTATGCACCACCTCTACTACATCGCCTGGAGTAGTTTTTAAAACGCTCTCAACAATCTTTTCAGGCAAAACTGCTTCATATTGAATATAAAAACCCCTTCCCTCAATTACCGTTCCCCAAGAAGGCTTCTTATCAACACACCCGTTGCCGGATAGAGAGGCGCACAAGATTTCAAACTTACTCTCTATTTCAGAAACCAAAACATCTGCAGCAATTGTTGCCATATTCATTCCCATTGCAGACTCAGTATCGAAAAAGAATTTAACAAAAAGGTTCTTTCCAACAATTTTTACCAAAGTTTTTTTTAACTTTATGTGTTTAGAGGTTTTTCTAATCAACTTATTAAATAAACTTAAGGTTTTTTGCTCTTTAATCCATTTTTTTACCTCTAAAGCTTTTTGCAAATCATTTACAACAAAAACTGGCGCACGAGTCATTCCCTTGTCGTCTGCTAAAAAGCTTTGCCTTTTTGATAAATTAAGAGCTTTAATTCCTCTTTGAACACTTGCCACCAAAGCCCCTTCCGTAGTACTTAAGGGAATAAAAATACTTTCACCTCCCAAAAAACTAACTGGCCCAACAACGCCCATTGGAACTTTTGTAATTCCAATTATTTGTTCGCAACTTCTCCCGGACGCCTCATCTATCACTTCCTCGTCAATAGCGTTACTTTTAAAAATCCCTTTAGATATTTTTGATACGACTTCTCTTCTTGCGCCCACCTTTTGTTGCTCACTCCAACCTTCTGGAATAACTCCAAAAGAAGACTTGCCCGAAACAACATCATCAACAATATTTCTTCTTTTTTTCAAAAAATCTCTCATTGCCTGTACTTAGTCGCAAAAACAAACCAAAATCATTCAAAATTGATTACACTTCGAAACCTAAAATACAAATAACCCACCAAAATCTGCCACAATACCAAAAACAAAAAACCCCACCAAAACAAAAACTCCAAAACCAAAAAAACCACCTCACCTATTTCAATGCTTAATAAAGATAAAAAAACTCTCCCTAAAAAAATAGAAAGTACAGACATCACCCACAACAAACTTATCCAAACAATTGGGGCCAAAAATGACATTCTTAATGATTTTTTTCTAACCACCTCGCGCATTGTTTTGTATGGATGTTGAAGCATCCCAAGAGTTATTGCTGAAAACCAATAACCTAAAGACAATACCGCTGTTTTTTTACTCATACAAAAACCCAAACAACATACTGTTCATTCCTTCTATATAGTCATTGCGTAAAAGCATTTTAGCCAAAACAAAAGAAGCAAAGAAAATAATCCAAAACGAGTTGAGTCCTAAAAAAGTTCCAAGTCTTCCCAGCCTCATCCCTGGACCAGGATTATTAAACAAAACCCTATTTTCTTTTAATCTTTTATCAATTTCTTTATCAAACTCCAAACGCTTCATATTTGAAAAAGCTCCGTATAAGTTGCCTGAAAGTCTTTCCTTGCCCTAAACAATCTTGATTCCGTAGCTTTCTTAGAAATTCCAATCTTTTCTGAAATTTCAACAACCTTAAAACCTAGTTCGTATTTAAGTCGAAGAATTACCACATAATCACTTCTCATTTTTTCAAACACCACCTCAATTTCTTGGTTTAAAACAGCAGAAGAATATAGTTTTTCCGTATATATTTGATCTATAAAAGGAATCGTTTTAATCGCTTTCTTGGCGTATTTTTTTCTCCAATAATCATTTACTTCATGCCGAGCAATTGCATACAAAAAAGTCTTTAAACTGCTTTTCTTTCTAAACAAAGGCAAACTATCCAAGAAAGACAAATAAATATCTTGAACAATCTCTTCAGCATCCTGCACACTTTCTACCCTGCTCAACACCCACACACCCAAACTTTGAAAAGTTTCTTCATAAAACTTCCGAAAAACCTTTCTGTCTCCTGACAACATTCTTTCGTATCTACTCTCTTTGCTTTTCACAACCATATTGTAACCTACTTATCGCACCTTTTCTCTACCCCAAGACATCCAGATGTGATAGACTAAGCCCATGGCAATCGATATAAAAGATCAGTATTTTGGCGACAACCCTATTAGTTCTATTAATAAGCCTACTGATCTCATTTCTCAAATACTTCCAAACATATATGTATTTGCAGGAATTCTTCTTCTCATCTACATGCTTTTTGGAGGGTTTCTTATGGTCACATCTTCTGGAGGAGAAGATACAGGAAAAGGATCTCAAATCATCACCAATGCTATAATCGGATTTGTTCTGATATTCGCAAGTTATTGGATCATTCAGATCATTGAAATAATAACTGGTATTACAATATTTGGGTAACAATATGAGTGACATTTTTGGAACAGTAGACAATCCCCTCGCAGGCGGCTACGGAGACGTTACCGGCGCCGGTGGAAGCGGAGGGTTGGTTGGTTTGCTGTCAAACATTCTCAAGGCAGTGGCTATTATAGGTGGAATTTGGGCTCTTATTAACGTAGTTATTTCTGGGTTTGAACACATAACTAGCGGAGATGACCCCAAAGCCACATCAAAAGCATGGAGTAGAATCTACAATAGTTTGATTGGCCTAGCCATCATAGTGGCCTCTTACGCAATAGCGGCCATATTGGGTCTCATTTTGTTTGGAGACGCCTCTGCAATACTCAGTCCTACAATTTACGGACCAGGAAGTTAGTATGTCAAAACTAATAGCAGACACACCGCTTGGCACTTTTGAGGGTATTGGTGGATACCAGCCAACCGCAGGAGCATCAGGGTCAGAACAAATAGCTCTTCTAATGAGTAATATTTTAGGCTTCCTTACTGTTTTAGGTGGAATCACAATGCTTATTTACTTTACTGTTGGAGGACTTGGCTGGCTAACAGGTAGTGGTGACAAAGCCAAAGTAGATAAAGCCAAAGATCGTATGACAAATGCAGCCATAGGAATGATAATTATTGTCGTATCATATGGAATTGTCTGGGTTGTTGGTAAGGTTCTTGGTTTTGACATTCTAGACCCAGCCACAGAAATTGATAAATTAGATCCAGGAGCATAAAAAATGTTTACCCTCATAGCTCAAATCACCAACCCTGTAGTCGACCCATCAATTGGTAGTGGTGATGGTGGTCAAGCAGTGGCAACTGTTATGGCTGGTCTTTTTAGAACTTTAATAATGCTGGGAGGATTAGCTTTGTTTTTGTATACAATGATGGGTGGTTTATCCTGGATTACTGCTAGCGGAGATAAAACAAAAATCGAAGTAGCTAAAGAAAGAATTCAAAACGGAATAATTGGAATGGCAATAATGGTCGCCGTTGTCGCTTTGTCTATATTTTTAAGTGATGTGTTTGGATTCGAAATACTAAATCCAACCATTCCAACACCAAATTAATATGAAAATAGCACAAAACACTATCCCCATCCTAGAAACACTAGAGAGTAAGTCTGAGGCTGAAAATTTTGGCCTTGTTACAGACTTGGGAGATTATGTTAGTAAATTTGCTAGCACAATTCTTATTGTGGCTGGCATTGCCACTTTTATTTACATCATCATTGGTGGAATTCGATGGATGCTCGCAGGAACCGATAAAACCAAAGTTCAAGATGCTCAAGCCAGACTAACCAACGGCATGATTGGTTTAGGAGTTGTGGCTGGAGCCTGGGCCGTATTCTTGTTAGTAGATTATTTCTTTGGTCTTGGACTCACAGAGGCAACTCAATAACAAATTTGACATCCACCAGAAGGAAAAGTAAAATAGATCTCAGGTAAATTATACTGATACAAGGAGAAATCTATGAAGAAAATTGCCCGCATCGCTTCCGCAACAGGAATGATGTTATCAGCAGCAGCTCCGGCTTTTGCTCAAAATATAAGTATTCCCCAGCCAGAGTCCGTAAAGGTGACCAACGTCGGCACCCTTATTAGCGGCGCAGTTGGAGTAGCCCTTCTTATTGCAGGCATCCTTGTGTTTGCCATGTTGCTTTGGGGCGGTATTCAATGGATTATGTCTGGTGGAGACAAAGCAAAAACTGAAGAAGCAAGAAACAGAATCACTGCAGCTTTGGTTGGTCTTGCAGTAGTTGCAGCAGCTTGGGCAGTAATGAAGCTTATCGAATACTTCTTTGGCATCAGCGTACTATCAGAAGACGTGCCTATTCCAAAAGGCTATTAAATTAATTGACAAATCAATAATAAAAACCACTAGGCGACTAGTGGTTTTTTATTGGTGATGTTAAAATTGTCCTATGAAAAAACTCAAGACTGCGATGGCCTCACTAACAACCGCCCTACTCCTATTCCCTTCAAAGGTGTATGCAGCTCCATGGTCTTCAAAATGTGTTTCCGGACCCAATAATGATGTTCCAACCATTCTTGGTCTTGAGTGTTTGCTTGGAAATGTTATCTCCAACGCATTAAGGCTTGTTGGATTAGTTGCATTTGTTTTCGTTATTATAGGAGCTTTTAGGTGGATATCTTCTAGCGGAGATCCAAAAGGAATGGAGGGAGCAAAAAAAACAGTCACCACAGCAATATTTGGACTGATTTTAGCAGTCATGGCCATTTTCATAATGATGCTTATATCATCCGTCACCGGGGTTGATCTGCTAAACATAGACTTAAGCTTCTAGTTTCATCAAATTCTTGCCATGCTAAAATAACCTCATGAATTCTTCAAGAGGATTTTTATTAAAAATATTAAAAACCTTCCTGATATTGTTGTTATTCATTTTTATAGCACCATCCAAAACTCTGGCGGCCCCAAACTGTGCCAAAGACCCAGAGTTTAAAATTGGAGACATCGTCACCCCCTTTTCAGATCCTGGGGAAGATTGCAGTATGGAGTACTTCAATACCACCACAAAAGTTTTTAGAGAGTGGCTTCAGTTTGCTGACGTTAGCTGCGTAAGAAACCCAACATTAAGCCCAAGTTTTATTGGCAACCTAGATGATGGAGTGCTTTTTGATGAGGCAGATGGTCCCGGTCAAGTTGACACAGGATTCACTCCCATACTGCCTAATATCGGCATCAACAGCTCACATACTGACTCACTACATCAATCTGGCGATAGGTCTTTAGACCCAGGCTTAAAAATGACTGTGGGTGCTTACGATCAGTACAATCGTGGTCAAATATATGCTTGGTGCAGATCTATGGGTCTAGAAGATGATCTTGATTTATGCATGCAACAATTTGAAAACTGCTCCCTTCCTCCAGACGAAAATGGCAATCAACAAGCCAATGACTTTTGCTTTGAAAGTATTTCTAGAATGACTTCGCTTCAAGATCAATTCAACTTAGTAAAAGAGCAAGGCAGGGAAGATATTCAATGCTACAACGGCACCGCCCCAGATGATGTTCACTGTCAGAATCAATACTCTATTGGAGGAAATAGGACCAATGTCGAAGTTCTCAAAGACTGGTTACCAGAAACTGCAGACGAATATCTTGGTATTTCAGGTTTAGTTCAAAGACGCTTACAGGCCGCCTCACAAGAAACCAAGGCTAGAAGCATGGTTTGCATCGTGGTTACCCCAAACATCTTTGCAGATAACAAAGGAGGTTGGTTGTTCGACCTAAGTTTTGCAAAAGGTTTGCTGGACATGGAGTTTAATGAAACCAAAATCGCTTGTGGAGATGCTCAAGGAATTATAGGTGCAGTAAGTGGACTCAAACAACAATTAAGAATTGTTAACCCTATTGACAAAGGAGAAGAGGCTTTAGAGAGAATTAAACAAAAATCAAAAACTCCAGGAGAAGATAATCTAGACATTCCTCCACCACCAGCAGACAGTCAGTATCCAGGGAGAGACTTAGCTTTATGGAACAAAGTAAAAAAAGTTGGTTCTGCCTGCAGAGGTACTACCAGCATTCCTAAGCAATTTAGCGGAGGAAACACCAAAATCACCCCAATGGGGTTATTAGACACTCTGCTCAGTTTTCTAAACATAGATGTTGATCGACTAGTGAACAAGCAAGAAGAAGTAAACCCCTACACCCTCTTCATAGTCTCTGCTGGAGAGTTCACTCAGCTTGAATATTTATTAGCAGGCGACTCAGAGTCTGCCAGCAATATCTTTTATCCAATAAATCACGTTGAAGCTTTTATGGATAAAAGCAGTAGGTCAGATATCCCCTACTACCTTGAGGCCAATGAGGGCAAGGCTGAAGCAGAAATTGGCTATTATCTAGAACCTGAGGAGCAATGCTACAGAGACGACCAGGGTCAAAGGGTATGTGAAACGGTTATGGTTGAAAAACCTATCAAAGCAAAATGGAATGGTGGAGGAAAAACAGATGCTTCTATTCCAGGAGGAACCCAAGCTACAGGTTTTAAAATCAATAGCCTAGCCCAACTCCTTCCTCTTCCAGAAATAGGCCAAAGATCAAATAGAGTTGATGATCCTTGTTTATATAGAGGATTAAGCGGTATGTATTCAAACCTAGCGGGAATTTTAGGATTAGATGGAGGTGGAGATTTGGCTGGATCAGATAGTTGTCCAACCGACATTGTTCCAACAACAACTCCTATAAGCAGCGAGGTTGGTGTTTGTAAACAGTGGTTGTTTGAAAACGATTCTGGAGGAACGCCTTATTATGAAAAAGTAATTGCTGCAGCCAAGGGGGCCGGAATAAACCCATATTATGCTATTGCCATTGCCTTAAACGAAAATGGTGGCCTAATATCTGAAGCCGCAGACGGCTCATCCAAATATCATTTTGGATGCAGAACCAGTCAAACCCAATCAATAGACGAAAAAATCTCATGCATGGTAGGAACTATATCTTCTAGAAAAGGACTTCCAGATGTTCAGGTTTTAAAAGAGTATGGATATTGTTGTTATTATGGGGAAGCCTCATGTGGAGGAGCTGAAATTCCAGACGATCAATGCATTGCTCAACAATACGACTTGGGAGACTTCTTAAATTCGCTTGGAAATCCAGACTCTAGCTTATTTAATAGCTCTCTGGACTCATCAATCTTGGTCAGTAATCTCACAAGCAGTGGATGGAACAATATCGATGCTTTCTCAGGAAATCTGCCCCTCCTTTGCCCCAACACTTATGGTGGTGGAAATATATAAATTTAAATTAAACAAACAATAAGTTACAATAACTACATCATGAAAAAACTTCTTTCCATCTTTCTTGTTGCACTATCGTTTTTTGTCTTAATATCCCCTACCCCAATCTTTGCCCAAGATGAGGGAGATGTTGGTGTTAACTCCATGGGCTCAGATAAACCTCTTAATGTTTATAAATACACAGACCATAGCGGAAGCGCCATGGTCACAAAAGGCGTCTGTCTTACCGTGGGATGTCAAACCACCGACACCAATGAAGTGATTGATCAGGGTGCCGTTCAATACATTAATGATCAAATCGCTTTTCTAACAACAAATCCTCCCGTAACTGGAAAGTTATATATAGCAGATGTTATGCAAAATTTTGGAGTCGCGCCTCAAGCATATGCTCAGGGAATTGGTTTTTCAGCCCTTAGTCCAGTATTAAATATTTGGAAAGCATTCAGAAACATGGCCTACTTCCTGTTTATTGTCGTTTTTGTTGGTATTGGTTTTATGATTATGTTTAGGACCCAAATCAACCACCAATACGTTGTCACTGCCCAAATGGCTTTACCAAAAATCATTCTTACTCTGGTGCTTATATCATTTTCTTACGCCATTGCTGGATTTATAGTTGATCTTATTTACTTTAGTATTTTCTTGATGATTAACATTCTTGCAAGATTTGGCATCATAAACTCTCCGGCAGACGCAATCAACGCACTACTGAGCGAAAGTCTGTTTAGTATTGGTGCAAAATATTTAGTATTTGATGGAATTGGCGGATCTGGTGCCGCAACTGTCGGTGGACAAGCAATAACAGACGTTGTTTTTGGCGCTCTTCCCTGGTGGATTGATTGGTTGCCAAACGGATTTTTCACTTTAATTATTGGTATTGCTATCTTGATTGCCATGATGAGAACCTTCTTTCAAATAATTATGGCCTATGTGGGAATAATTATGTCCACCATATTAGCCCCACTCCAACTTATGGGAAACGCTATGCCAGGAAGCGAGGCTTTTAGCAATTGGATTAAGGGTCTTTTAGCAAATGCCATGGTTTTCCCAGCCATTGCTCTTATGCTTATATTAGGAGTTGCTTTGACAGGAGCAGATGCCTCAGAGCTTGGTATTGAATCCACAGGTCAAGCCACCTTTAGTGACACCACCTGGAACCCTCCATTTATAGGCAACAAAAGAGACAGAACTGCTGGATCTGTTCAAGGAATAGTTGGAATTGGAATGATTATGTTGCTGCCTACGGTAAGTCAGATCACCAAACAAATGTTTGCCTCTGAAGGATCTCCAGTATTAGGATCTGCGGTCGGCGGAGTCCTGCAGCCTATTAATATGTTGGTTGGTGGTTACCAAAAAGTAACTCAACACAGATACCAAAAAGCTATGACAAGAGAGTTTAGTAGTAGAAGAGACAAAGAAAAAGAAACACACGGCTAAGAAACCGTAAAAAATCACTCTACCTAGTGATGTCCTCCACCTTTTCCACCGCCCGATGAGCTTCCGGTTAGGTCTTTTTCAACTAGTTCTTTTAATTCCATTCCAAAAATCAACCCTATCAACGTTGCGTTTGGTATTCCATTCTTAACCGCCCATTGAACTATTAGGTCTGTCCTTGTGGCGCCGAGTTTTTTAAACATTTTGTCTTCAACATGATGAGTTGAGTCAGCTCCATGAGAATCATCAACATACATTCCTGTAGTCATGTTTTCTTGGATAAAGTTTCTTTTGTGTTTTACTTCCCAATAAGGGGTGTGCTCTCCCATTGTTAGCTCGCTCAAGGTTTGTCCCTTTTTGAAAAAGTCATACATATCATCAAGAGGTTCTGGTAATGAAGCCGCAAGCCACCCAGGATCATGAAACTCCACTACTGCCTGGGTCATTAGCTCTGCTAATTCAACTCCATGGTGGGGATTGTAAGCCTTTACTGGAGATATTATCTTTTCAAAAAGAGCATCTGAAATATCTGCTGTATTATGCATAACCTTTCTATAGTTCTCAAAAAAATCAGCCATTCCATGAAGGGCTTCTACGGCCATACCATAATCCCTCAATCTTCTCTGCCATCCTTCAGGACCCACTTTTTCAAACTCTAAAAGGTCTAGCCTAACATCATTTTGACCATAGCCCTGACTTGACTTAACTTCAGACAGCATATGAATTGACGAGTTATATTTTGTAGTCTTACCAAACATTGTTTCTGCTTCTGTATCTTCACCATATTTTATTGTCGGCTTGAGGCCTTTTCTTCCCAAATGAATCTTGTTTCTTCTATAGCCATCAGACTTATACTCTACTCCTTCGTTCATTGTTTCTCTTATTCCTTTGAATAGTTTTTGAGCGTTTGCTCGTCTTTCTTCGGGTAATAATTCAAAGTTTAAAAAGCTCTTTACGTCAATTGGCCCTGTAGATGACAAGTTGTCTTTGTTAACTTTAAACTGAGACAGTGATTGGGCTTGAACAAACTGTAGATCCTCTCTAGCTTGGCTAATGTCTTGTTTTCCTATTCCTGATTTTTTATAAACTTTATCCCACAACCCTCCACTAAAATCTCTGTTTCTTCCAAGAATAGTTTGAGCCTCATGAACCACCTGCATTGGGTTCATCCACAAAGCATCGGTCCATATTTTTCTTTTCGCCTCTCCCATGTCCTCTATCTTGTTTCCATTTTCATTAACAGGCCTCATTATATTGCCTTCAGCGCCAGCCCCCTGGAGTCTAATATTTACACCTAAAAGAGGAGCTAGCTCAGGATTGTTTTGTAGTATGGTTCTTCCCATCACTGGACCTCTCCAGCCAGAAGAGGACATGTGACCACCTATGCCAAACATATTTCTTAGATTAGCTAAGAACACTTCGTCGTTTTTAAACTCACCAGTTTTCCAAGCCATAAACATTTCTTTTGCATTTCTATGCCTTCTTTTATCTCCCAACACAAAATATAGCATTGCGCTAGCTGGTCTACCCACTTGGTATCTAGCAATAAACCACTCAGCAGGATCAAGTACTCTGGCGTGTTTTTCGTAAGGTCCAGACGTATATCGATCGCCAAAAAACCCTCCCTCTCTTTCTCTTCTCCAGGTGCCCTTCGCAGCAATTTCAGGAGCTCTAAGATTTGCTACAAAATATGATTTAGACAAAGCCATGGCTTTAGTTATTTTCCACTCTGGCCACTCTTCTTCAAAAGCACTGTTTATTTGAGAAACCTGTTCAGCATTAAGTCTTTTGCCCAAAAAGTCCATCCTTTTAGAGATTTCGTTTTTCTTTCCCAAAATAAATTGCTCTCTTACTTTTTCATCAACAATGCTCCAGGCACCACCATCTCCTTTTGGAAGCACAGCAATTTGGTCATATTCCACACGATTGTTGGTGTCTAGAAGGTTGTAAAACGCATTCTCAAATAGGGATGCCCCAAAACTTACTCCCGCCTGATCTTCTTTTTGAAAAACGTAATTCCACATCTCACTAGTCATTGCGGTCATGCTTTTTGCATAATCTCCTGGCTCTATCCACCCTCTTTCAATTCCAACGTGAGCATTAAATATCATTGCCCTGCCTACATATTCATTGCTAAATCTATTTAACATTTTTCTTGACTCATCCCTCATTTTTTCTACGCTTTTTCCACTTTTTTCTGCAGCAGCCTTTATCGCGTTTTCACTCCAAAACACATCCATGAATCTAGAAAACTCGATCTGGTCTTCAAATGTCATCGATCTATGAAAGTTTTCAGTTTGTTGAGCATAGGCTCTAGTAAAAAACCTTTCAAACAACTCTTCAGCTTTGTCTAGGTCCGTTAAGATTTCAGCCCCTGTGTAGCCTCCTTTTCCTGGCAGGTCATAATATCCTGAAGCTAGAGCCTCTTCTTTTCTATTTTCATCATTAATTGCTCGAATTCTTTCTTTTTCTCTTCTGTTTGCTCGAGAAAGTATTTCAGGGCTAGCTCTAAAAGCCTTCTCTCTTTCTTCTTGAAATTTTGCAGTTATTTGGTCCGGAGAAGCTCCGGGATTGTCTTCTAAAAACTTAACCACCCCCTCAACAGATGGATCATTTCTTAGTTCTGGATGATCTCTAAAAACTTTGCTGAGTTTTTTTTCTGTTTCTCGTTTTTCTCTCTCTTTTTTTGAATCAAAATCGTCTTTTTTCTTAACATTCTCCTCTTCAGGGTCTTCTTCCACCAACTCAACCACATCTTCCGTCGCCTCTTCCGTAGCTTCCACTAATTTATCAGACAAGTTTTCACCCAACTCATCATCTCCAACATCTTCAAAGTCTTTGGTGTCACCCACTATTTTTTTGAACTCATCCTCAATACCTTCAAGCTCTTGGTTTGAAAAGTTTTCAAAACCATCATCTTCAGCTTCTGTTAGTTTTTTCTCCAAACCAAGCCACTTATTCAATTCTTCTTCAGGGCCATCTGCTTGTTCTTCCTTGTTTGAGGCTTTTAAAACAGACTGCTCGAGAACTGTAAGTCTAACCATCATTGAGGCTAAAAACATTAATTGTTTTGCAAAATTTCCTGGATTATCAACATGGTCCCTGGTTTCTGATCTAATTATGGACAATTGATCAAGAAAGCCTTCTTTGTTTGTTTCGGGAGGAGCTTTCTCTATTACCGACTCAACCTTATTTGCCTTCATTTCAACGAATGGGGCAACTATGGAGATTTTTCTTTCGCCGCTGGGTTGTTTCTCAAGATTGTTCATTGCCTCGTATTATACCAAACAACAAGATAAAACAAAATACTATAAGATATTACTCCCAGGCTACAAGTTTGGTATTATAAACGCATGGCTCCCAACGTCAAAAATAAAAAACCACTTCACGTCGAAAATCATCATGTTGCGGTTGGGTTGGCAAATCAAATAATTGGCCAAGTTGAAAAATCTCCAGGCACAAAACCAACAAAAGTTAAATACAACGACCAAGAATATGATGTAGAAAAAGTTCTTATTCAATTAAGTGAATACGCCTTAGAAATTGGTCTAGAGATTCCAAGACCCACAATCTTGGTTTCCTCTCTCAAGGGTTACATTAGTAGTCTTGAAATGTTTATTAGGGAGTCAGCCGCTCCTGCGGAGGTAGAAAGCTCAATACCAGACTACATCACCATTCCAGATGAAGAAAATCCTGAAAACAGCAGGTCTTTTACAGAGCCTCAGGTAAAAAAACACCTAGAAACCCTTAAAGACCAAATTAAAGAAATTGAAAAAAGAAACCTAAAACAAAGACTTGAAGAAGCAAGAAAAACTGCTCAAGGTCTTGAACAAGAGATCACTCAAGCTATTTCTCAAGAGTTAAAAATTCGAAAGGTTGTGCCTCAAAAAACAGCGGCAAACATATTCAAAGAAAGCAAGCCCCAGCTTTCAAATGCTTTACATTTTGCACTGTTAACCACCAACACTCCACATCAAATTACAACAGAAACAATCTACGCCTATGGCAAGTCTCATCTTGGGGCTAGGTTTATCCAAAACCAACTTAAAGACGGAGGTATTGAGTCTGTTTCCAACAGAATTAGAGAAAGAATCGAACAAGACAAAAGCCTTCAACAAAAACTGAGTCAATCTATAGAAACTTTAATAGAATATCGAAACATCACGAAAAATATAACTCAAGACCACCTAATACTAGGAATTGCAGAAGATATTTCAAAAAAATCCAAAACCTCAAAAACTACTGCCATCAGGGAGGCAGTAAATGCCGTAAAAGGACTCAATTTGTTAGTTGTATCTAACCAACCCATAAGCATATCTCCTAATACACCAAGCGATTTATTAGCTAGAGTACTAAAAGAGACTGGCTCTTCCACAGAGACAGTAAAAGCAATTGGTGGAGCCACAGAAAAGTCTTTATCTGTAAACGACTTAATAGTTGCTAGCTATTTACAAGGGAAAACCCACCAAGCAACAACTCAAGAAGGACTAAAAGACCTTACAACTCCATTAACTGATAAGGTAGATTTTGAACCAATAAAATTTTCTTCAGGAATTAGGCTAGATTTTCTAAGTCTTAAAAACCTCTCGAACAAAAAGGATGAGATTAGCGATCATATTTCAACCGAAGAAAGAGAGTTCGATGTTCTCTCTAACAAAACTTTTCAAACAAGCAAAAGATTTGGTTTGTTGGGATTTTTAAAAAGAGGACGTGAAAAGAAAAGCACAAAAAAAACAATCTCCCCCAGAAAGAGTGCTCGAATACTGCTTCTTATAAATAAATATTTACCCGGAGTTCTTCCAGATAAAGCTGTAAGTGCAGCTAAAATTATTTCATCACCTGTCAGAGCAGCAATCTCCAGTGCCGCCAGAGCCGCAGGAAGCGCATTAAAACAAATAGTCAGAAGAGTGTGGATTATTGTTGTTCAAGTAGTAAAAAAGGCAGCTCAGTGGGTTGTCGCAAAAATTGGGGCCGCACTAGTTGCCGCTGCTGCTGCAATTGGTGTTGAGGTTGGAGTATTAATTGGAATTATTGTTGTTGTTGCTATAGTACTAGCCCTACTTTTTATTCTTATTTTTTGGATGATAAATTACCCAACTCAAACATCGAGCCTTTATCCCTTAGGTGATGGTGAAGGTGAGCCCGGAATTTACATGTGCGATCCCGCAGTAGAAGACTGCCCCACCCCAACGTGCACTGGACCATATTGTGACTGGCCAATGGATTGTGGTTGTGCTATTCAAGGACCAAATGGAGCATACTCTCACGCACAAAGTGGGCTAAATGGAATAGACTTCATGACTGGAGACGGATATGGCTGCTCTGGGTTTCAGGGGGTATATGCTACATACCCCGGAAGGGTTAGTTATATTCACTCAGGCATGTCGTGGGGACAAGAGGGTGGGCCTGGAAACTACGGCAACAGAGTCGAAATTACTACTGATGATGGTTTTATTCTTTTGTATGGTCACTTAATTGATATTCAAGTAGCTGTTGGTGACACAGTTACTCCAGGACAGCTAATTGCAACAGCAGACAAAACAGGTATGGGAGATGAACACTTACATTTTGAAGCTAGGGGTTTATCAGAAAGCGTAACTAGCGTGTTGCCCCCAGAAGCAGCAGTTATTGATAATGGATGTAATTCATTTGCCGAATGCGGTAGTTTATGTATACAAAATCAATGAAAAAAAAGAACACATACCTACTAGTCATTTTTCTGTTGCTCATAGTGACTATGCTTGTTTTATTAAGCAGAAGATCCAAACAACTAGAAACAGAAACTCCCCAAGAAACAGAAAAAAATTCAATCAGAGCAACGCCGCTACCAAACACATCTCAAGAAAATCCAATCATAAGCACAAGATTAAAATCTCCCCCCATCAACAAAGAAATGCCTCAATACAAGATCGAGTGGGGTTCAATCTCCAAACAAATGGAGTTATTAAAAACGTTTTTCAATATTCAAGCCGAACCGAAAAAAACCAACTTTGACAACAGATCAGGATTTATTTCTTCAGACGTAAATGGAGAAATATATATTGAAAACTCACCAAGGTACTTTTATTTCAACAACAACGATTCAAGCAATTATCAGGGACCAGGACTAGAAAAGCTAGAAGCCGAAGGCAAAGCAAAAGACCTAGTAAAGCAGTTTGGAGTACTGCCTAATAAAATTGAGCATAAGATAATAAAAACTCAATATCTTGATCTAACTGGGGGTGAAGTTAGGTTTGTCAGCAAAAGAGAAAGCGCTACTCACACAAGAGTAAGTATTGTTTATTACATTAACAACTTTCCCTTAATACTTTCTACGCAAATTCAATATTCCCTAAGTATTACCTTAAACAGCAACGGGTCAATCAAGTCAATGTCCGGATACTTTATTGACAACATAGCAGAAGATAAAAACCTAAGCATTTTAAACACAAATGAGGCTTCAATTAAACTAACCTCCAACCAGGGACAGCTTATTAGAGCAGATGTAATCGACTCCAATTACGGGCTGTCTGAAATCAACTTTAATAAAGCCTCAATAAACCAATCTTCTCTTGGGTATACACTAAACGAATCTAATGGATTGCTCTCTCCTATTTATATTTTTGAAGGAACAGCTCCTCAAAACGTCAAGCCTTTTTCAACATACTCAATTACATATATTGTTTCTGCTATAAAATAAGCTCTTCTTTTATAGATACTCGTTGTTTGTGCTGCTATCATAAAAGTATTATTAAAACCAAAGAAAAATGGAACAGCACCCAATCCCGCAAAACATCAGCTCCTATCAATTTAGATTAATAGGAGACATGACCCTAAGACAGTTTTTGTTGCTTATGGCATGGATGGGAGTTGGAGGGTTGTTTTATTTAACAAACTTACCAGGACTAATTAAGTGGTTTTTCATAGCGGTTTGCATAATTGCTGGTGTGGGGTTTGCATTTTTACCTCTTGAAGGCAGACCTCTTGATCAATGGCTTATGGCGTTTATCAAAACCATCTATCACCCAACACAGTTTCACTGGAAAAAATCCTCAAGCGTTCCTGACTATCTCAAGAATCAAGCCAAAAAAACTCCTTCCGCTCAGATTAAGACTAAAGAAAAAAAACAAAAACCAACCCCCCTTGCCGCCTCAAAGTCAAAAAGCCAAGATCAACTAACACCCTCAGAAGAGGTCATTTCGAAAAAAGACCAAGAAAAACTAGATCAAATAAACACTCTGTTCTCCGAAGATCAAACAAAAAAAACAACGCCCCCTCCTACTTCCAGAGAAACACCCCAGCCTCCCGCCTCCTCTAGTCAAAACTTTGTCCCTACCATACAAACCCAAACCATCAAGCCCGTCAAAATCAACAAAGAAGCAAGAACAACGAAGGAAGCACCTCTTAAAAAAACACTACCTAAAAGCCCTCAACCAAGTTTTTCAGGCACAATAACACCCAAACCAGATGAAAAACCTCATCAAAAAGCTTTTTTCAACCCCAACCTCCCTTTTCCTGGATTAACAGAAACACCCAACACTCTCTCTGGAATGATTTTTGACAGGTCAGGGAAAATACTTGAAAACGTTGTGATTGAAATAAAAGACGCCCAACAAAACACAGCACGCGCCACAAAAACCAACAAACTTGGCCAATTCACTCTCACTACTCCTTTAGAAAATGGGTCGTATACTTTAGAATTTGAAAAGCCCGATCACAGCTTTGATATAATCAGTTTAGCTCTTGAGGGGAAAATATATCCTCCTCTAGAAATTAGGTCAAAATAACATGCCTCCTGCTCCAATAAAATCCACAACACAAGATCATCTAGACATTCTAGATATAACCAACGACATCATTATGCAAAAAGATGGGTCTTGCTCTCTTGTGTTAAAAGTAAGCGCAGTAAATTTTGATCTCTTGTCTGAGCAAGAACAAGAGGCAATAATTTTCGCATATGCTGGACTATTAAACTCCTTAACATTTCCCATACAAATTCTTGTCAAATCTCAAAGAAAAGATGTCTCAAAATACCTTGACCTTCTTCAAGAGCAAGAAAATGTAGCAAGCACAGAAAAAAAGCGCCGACAAATATTTGAATACAGAAAATTCATAGGACAAATTGTAAAAGAGGGAAACGTGCTAGATAAAAAGTTTTATTGTGTAATACCATTTTCTAGGCTAGAGCTTGGACTGGGAGCTTCAAACCCCCTCTCTTTAAAAAAAGAAAGGTCCCTTCCTTATGATAAAGACTATATTCTAAAAAAAGCTCTTGCTACATTAAATCCAAAAAAGGACCATATTGTTAGACAATTTGCCAGGGTTGGACTAAACACAAAACAACTAAATACCAATGAAATAGTCCACTTGTTTTACACAGCCTACAACCCAAATGTTGCTAAAGAAACTGGCTTCTCAAAAATTGATCGTCTTGATTCGCCTATTACTCAGTCAACTGTCACCTTAAGTCCTCCAGTTCAAGAATCATCACCAGAACAAAAGGCGGACCCATCAACTAAAAACGATCAAACACCAAACCAGCAACCTCAACTAAAAACAGAAATCGTACAAAATCAAACCCAAAATACAAGCCCTACAAACAAAAAACAATGAAAATAAACCTACCTTTCAAAAAACAACCAGACCAAAATAATAAATCGAAAAAAGAGAGTCAAAAAACGTCAGAGGCTCAAAAACTTGACTCAGATAAACAGAGCTTTTCAAAAGGGTTGGTTAGTATTCAAGACATAATAGCTCCAGAGTCTATAGATGTAGATTTTAACTTTGTAAAAGTGGGGTCGAGTTATATTACCTCCCTTTTTGTTGCCGGATATCCTAGATTTGTAAACGCAAACTGGCTTTCTCCTTTAATCAACTTCAACAACTCTCTTTCCTTAAGCATGTTTGTTTATCCTGTTGAGGGAAAAACAATAATGGATGACCTAAGAAGAAAAATAACAGAGATGGAAGCTGAAATTCAATCAGACTTAAGTAGAGGTAGAATTGCCAATATTGATACTCAAGTAAAACTAGAAGATGCCAGAATACTGCAAGAGCAACTTGCAAAAGGAGCTGAAAGATTTTTTCAATTCGGTTTATATATTACTATTTCTGCCGACTCTGAAGAAAAATTAAGAGCAATTAGTGAACAGGTTCAATCAACCCTGGGTTCATTGTTGATTATTTCAAAAAAAGCCACTCTTCAAATGGAGGAGGGATTAAAAACCTCACTCCCTTTAGGAACAGATTATTTAGACATAACTAGGAACATGGATACCACCTCTCTTGCGACCACTTTTCCTTTTACTTCTTCTGAACTAACTAGTGACAGGGGTGTTTTATATGGAATAAATCAACATAACGACTCACTAGTAATATTTGATCGTTTCTCGATGGAAAATGCTAATATGGTGGTGTTTGCTAAGTCAGGAGCAGGAAAAAGCTATACCATAAAACTAGAAGCCTTAAGATCTCTAATGTTTGATTCTGAAGTTATTATTATTGACCCTGAAGGTGAATACGAAGAAATGAGTAAGTCGGTTAATGGAGAGTACATTCATTTTTCTTTCAGGTCCGATGAAAAAATTAATCCGTTCGACTTATCAGCAATGCATGATCCTGAGGAAAATGAGCTTGGAAGAAAAATTCTCACCCTTCATACTCTATTTAAAATAATGCTTGGAGAGTTGTCTCCAGTTGAAGATGCAGTTCTAGATAGAGCTTTGGTCGCCGCCTATAAAGCAAAAGGAATTACTCCTGATCCAGCAACACAAAGCAAAGAACCGCCTCTCATGGAAGATTTATATAAAGCACTTCTTGGTATGGAAAGCAAAGAAGCGCAAGTCTTGGCCAGCAGACTAGAAAAATATATAAAAGGCTCTTTTAGGGGGATTTTTGATCAAAAATCAACAATAGATTTAAACAACCAATTTACTGTATTTGGAATCAGAGAGCTAGAGGGATCTTTAAGACCAATTGCAATGTTTATAATTCTTGATTACATCTGGACAAAGGTAAAGCAAAATCTCAAAAAAAGACTTCTTATTGTAGATGAAGCTTGGTATCTAATGCAGTACCCTGATTCAGCAAACTATATGTTCTCCTTAGCAAAAAGAGCTAGAAAATATTACTTAGGAGTAACTACAATCACCCAAGACGTCGAAGACTTTTTGTCAACCGACCAGGGAAAGGCTATTGTAACTAACTCCTCAATTCAGCTACTTATGAAGCAGTCGACTGCTGCAATCGAAAAATTAGGCAAAATTTTTCACCTGTCTCAAGGTGAGAGTCGATTTCTTTTGTCCTGTGGAGTGGGAGAGGGTTTATTCTTCGCAGGACAAAATCATGTTGCTATTAGAGTGTTAGCCTCCCCTCAAGAACATGAAGTAATCACTACAAACCCCAAAGAAGTCGCTGAAAAAAGAAAAACTAAAAAACAACAAGAAATTTTAAAAACAGAGAACCTCCCTTTAAACGAAAAGCAAAACCCTCAAGGGTCCGGAGAAATCACTCCAAATCAATAAACCAACCCTTTTAAAAGTTTTTATAAAACTTAAATTAATCTTGAACTCTTACAGGCATTATTACGTGCAAAAACCTCTTCTCATTTCCTTCTTCATAAAAAACTCCAGGACGTAATGGTTCAGTCATTGTAAAAACAATCTTCTTTGAATCAATATGAGACAAAAGATCAAGTAAGTATCTACTATTAAAAGCTATATCCTTTTCCTCAGTCACCTCTCCTTCATACTCAACCACAGACTTGTTTTCGCCAACCTGAGGAGAGTTTGCGCTAACAACTAATCCTTTTGAATTAATACTCCACTTTATGATGTTTGCGCTTTCTCTGGCAAATATAGCCGCCATCTTTACAGCTTTCAGTAAGCTTTCTTTTTCCACTAAAACTCTAATGCCTTCTTCTTCGGGAATAACTGCTTTATAGTTTGGATACTCCCCCTCCAAAACTCTTGTTACAACTTCTAGATCGTTCGAAATGAAAAATACTTGTTTTTGTTTATCTGACCAAGAAACCTTAATTTTTTCAGAAGAAATATCAGTAAAAACTTTTCCAACATCTCTCAATACCTGAGAAGGCAGTAATAGTAACGTCTCTCTTCCTCCTAGTTCTTTAGTTGAAATATTCAGCAAACTTAATCTGTATCCATCCGTAGCGGCTATTTTAGAACTAGATTTTCCTAAATCCCAAAACATTCCCGTTAAAACTGGCCTACTATCATCGCTTGAAGCAGCGAAACCAACCTTATCAATAATCTCGTTCATAACTTTTAAGGAAATCTCACTCTCTTCTTCCTTTCCTTTTTCCGGAAAATCTGGATACTCCGTAGAAGATATGCCTTGAAAAGAAGCCGAAAAATTAGCACATGTTGCCTTTAGCTGCTCATCTTCAACAACTAAACTTACAGTTTCTGAAGGAAGGTTTCCTACAAACTCAAAAAATGTCTTAGCAGGAACTGTTAAAGACCCTTCTTTCTCTATTTTCGCCCCAACCCTGTACCTTATACCCGTTTCTAGGTTTGTAGCGACTACATAGAAACCAGAAGAGTCCGCTTTTAATAAAATATTAGACAGTATTGGCAATTGAGGTCTCGCAGCTACAAATCTTTCCGCTAAAGAAAGTGATTTATGTAAATTCTCTTGTAAAATTTTAACTTTCATATTATCTCCATGATTAATATATCAACATTAAAAGAAATTTTTTTGTTTGTTTTTGTAATATATAAAATAGAAGTAGTAATAGTAGAGGCGTGGATATCTTTAAAACAAAATTAATTAAGCCTGGTAATTTCGTGTTTTTTTTGTGTTGAAAACAGCACAAATCACTGTGGATAAACATGTGGAAAAACAATGAATTTTTGTGGAAAAGTGTAAAAGTATTTATTTTCGTCATTTTTATCCACTAATTTTGTAAACTTTTCCTCACGTTTGTTAAATCGAGCCTTAAAGACTCAGAGTCTGTTAAGGTCTTTGTCATTTTATCTACGCCGTGCATAACAGTAGTGTGGTCTCTTCCACCAAACATGCCTCCAATATCAGTTAAGGCGAGCTTTAAGTCAAACCTCATTATATACATCGCCAGCTGTCGCCCAAGAACAATGTTTTTGTTTCTTCTTGGTCCTCGAAGTTCTTTTACCGACACATCATAGTATTTTGAAATAGCACGAATAACCTCTAAAGGGCGAACGATTATTGGCGTGGTTATAGGAGCCTCGGTTCTTTTTCCAAGAATAGACTGAACCAAGTCAATAGTAATTTGATGGCCCCTTAATCGAGATTCTGTTGCAAGCCGAACTAAAAACCCCTCAAGTTTTCTTGCGCTATCCACATGAGCAGCTATGGCCCGAGCCGCATCCATAGGGAGATCAAGTCCTTTTTGACGAGATTTTATTAATAAAATTGCCGTTCTTAATTCAAAAGAAGGGTCCCCAATGTCAATTAAAAGTCCTGCCTCAAAACGAGACCTTAGCCTAGCCTCAAGATTGTTTATTTCATGGGGGGGCTTATCACTAGTCATTACTACCTGTCCTCCAGACTTAGTTACCGCATTAAACGTATGAAAAAATTCTTCCTGCACTGTGTTTTTTCCTGCTATAAACTGAATATCATCTATAAACAAACCTTTTACACTTCTATATTTCTTTTTAAACTCTCTGGTTCTTTTTTGTTGAATAGCGTCGATAATTTCATTAGTAAACTCTTCCCCAGCACAGTAAACCATAAGGGTTCTGGGGCTTTCGTTTAAAGAGCTGTTCGCAATGGCTTGCATTAAGTGCGTTTTTCCGACTCCAACTCCCCCATATAAAAACAGTGGGTTATATGAGCCGCCAAGTTTTTTCGAAACCGCCACCGCAGCAGCATGAGCCATCTCATTGCTTGTAGAAACCGCAAAAGTATCAAATACAAACTGCTCATTCAGTCCTATTCTGTGTTGAGCCACAGAAAGCTCGTCAATGGTTGGTTGAGAAGTGCTTGCAAAAAGAGGTGATGAATCAATTGGCTTTTCTTGTTGAAGTTGGGTGTTAACAGAAAATCTAAGCTCGGACTTCTTTTTTGTGGCCTTATCAAGAGCTTCTTTAATTTGTCCATAATATCTACCCTCAACCATTTGAAGATGAAAAGAGCTAGGACAAGAAATTTCGGCAATCAACCTATCTTCCCCCACCTCTTTTATTCCCTCAAGAAGTGTCGGCTTAATCCATGTTGCAAAATTTCCTTTTGATAGGCCAACTTGAATATCTTCTAACACTAAAGACCAAAGTTGTTTTATATTCACAAATCCTCAAAAAGGCAGGTAAAATATTATGAAGCAGCAGAAAGTTATCCACAGTTTAAGAAAGTTTTCCACAGTATACAATCCCCAAAAAACCCGAATTTTTTCATTTTTGTTACTCATGATAGAATAGCCAAGACAAATATTAAATAAAAAACAGAAAATGTCTAAACGAACCTGGCAACCAAAAAAGAAAAAGAGACAAACAACTCACGGATTTCGTTCTCGAGCAACTTCTCAGTCTGGAAAAAACGTCCTCAAAAGAAGGCGCCAAAAAGGAAGAAAAAGCCTCTCTGTATAAAATGTGCAACTTAAATGATCTCAAAAGCCTACCGCTTAAATAGAAGCGATGTTGAAATAGTAAAAACTTCTTCAAAAAAAGAAAGATCTCCCCTCTTTACCCTCTTATATTCACCAAATAAAAAAAACCATTGCAGGTTTTCAGTTATAGTTTCAAAAAAGATTGCAAAAAACGCAACAGACAGAAACAGGCTTAAAAGAAAAATATACTCTATTTTGAAAAGTGACCAAAAACAAAACCAAGAACACTTTGACGTATTAATCATTCCAACAAAATTAATACTTCAAAACCCAAGAGAATCTTTTTCAAAAGAATTAACTGTTAGTTTAAAAAAAATATGTCAAAAAAACTCTTCATCAATCTAATAAACATTTATCAAAAAGTTAAATATAAAATCTCACCCAACAGCGTGTGTAGGTTTGTTCCAACCTGCAGCGAATACACAAAAGAATCTATTAATCGCTATGGTATACTCAAAGGCGTCTCTCTCGGCGTAAAAAGGATTGCAAGGTGCCATCCTTTTTCACAAGGAGGAGCCGATCCAGTTAAATAGAAAGTAAAAAATGTTTAATCAATTTATTCAAGAGCCAATCAATCAGGGCTTGGTGTTTTTTTATCACCTACTTGGTGATAATTTAGGATTAGCAATTATTGCGATAACACTACTTATAAGGTTTGTTTTAGCCCCTCTTACTCTCCCCTCCTTAAAATCAGCAAAAAAAATAAAAGACTTAAAGCCAGATCTAGATAAGTTAAAAAAAGAACACAAAGACGACAAGCAAGCTCTTCAAATGGCTCAGCTTGAACTATATAAAAAACACAACATTAATCCTGCAGCTGGGTGTTTGCCTCAAATAATAAACTTAATAGTTTTAATAGGTTTATACAGGGTCCTATTAGACTTCTTGGCCTCAGGAAACATTAATGGAACAACAGTAAATTTAAATTTTCTTTGGATGAATCTAGCAGAGCCCGACAAAACTTACGCTGCTCCTATTGTTGCAGGAGTAATTCAGTTTATTTTGGCCCTGATGCTTGCTCCCGCCACAGATACGGCAGCAGAAAAAACAATCGCAGCTCAAACTAAAACTAAAAAAGACGATAAAGAAGCAGAGGGCATGTCAGACATGGCTCAAACCATGCAGCAACAAATGCTGTTTATTATGCCCCTTATGACAGTAGTTATAGCTTTAAGATTCCCATCTGGAGTGGCAATATACTGGATTATCACTACCCTATTTAGTACGATTCAACAATATTTCGTAAGCGGCCTTGGTGGATTAGAAAAGTATATTAATAAAATATTTAAAGCAAAGTAAAAAAATGAAAGAAGAAATTAAAGAAATAACACAAAACCTCTTAGGAAATATGGGGTTTTCAGACATTGTTGTAGAAGTAGAAGAAACAGAAGAAGCAATTAAAGTTAATGTAAACGCACTTCCAGAAAACTCAGGCATCCTTATCGGGTACCACGGAGAAGGAGTTGATGCCTTACAGTTAATCGTCAATTTAATTGTAAACAAAGACAATCAAGACTGGACAAGGGTGTCAGTGAACATTAATGATTATCGAGAAAGAAGAGAAGAAGCAATAAGGGCAATGGCCGAAAGAGCAGCTTCAAATGCAGTCCTTACAGGAAAAGAAATAGTATTAAACTTTCTTCCAAGCCATGAGAGAAGAATTGCTCACATGTTTTTAAGTGAAAACGATCAAGTAGAGACTCACTCTGAAGGATATGGAAAAACTAGAAGGCTAATTATTTCACCCAAAACAGCCTAAGCGCTGTGATAAAATTTCGCTATGAACAAACTAACAATTTTTTCTGATGGAGGGTCGAGGGGAAACCCAGGTCCAGCCGCAATAGGTTATGTAATATTTAACCAAAACAACTTAATTCACAAAGAGGGAAAACGCATTGGAGAAGCAACAAACAATGTCGCAGAATACATGGGCGTTGTAGAAGCTTTGAGGTGGATAAAAAACAACAGAGAAGAGCTTCCAGAAAATTATAAAAACAAGGAACATCCTTTGTATATAGATTTTTATTTAGACTCCAATTTAGTTGTAAATCAATTGTCTGGGAAATTTAAAATAAAAAAACAACACCTTTTTGAGTTGGTTAAAGAAGTGGACGGCATTACAAAAGAACTTAACGCAACAATAATGTACAGTCACATTCCAAGAGAGAAAAACGCTGAAGCCGACCAACTGCTGAATGACGCACTAGACAGCCGTTAAAAATTTCAAACTATAAGACTAGTCACGTGAAATAATAGTGTCCTTCTTGCTCCCTGGTTATATAGCACGTGAAATGTAATAACAAAAAAACCGCAAATAATAAAGCAATTACTCAAGAAAAAAAGCAGAAACAGAACATCATAACAAATAATATTCTTGCGAAGATTTGTTACAGGATTATTTGCAAAAAAATTGAATCAATTACTGGTTCGTTGTAGGATGAGAAGTATGTCTGCCCCTCAAAAAAACCATTCAAACTCAGGTTTGTCCTGTTTGATTTCTGGAGAGTGGTCATTTGTGTCAAAAAACCTCAATGTGTCTCTTGGCAAAAAAGGTTGCAATGTGTATGTGTTAGAAAATAACTTATTTCCTGAAAAAGACAAGATAATTCCTGAAGAAAAAAGAATAGCTTTTGATGAAAAAAAGACAAACGCCATTCCCGATTTTAAATATGTTTTTCATTTAATTCCTAGAAAAATTTCCTCAAATAAGACCGCACACAAGGTCCGGAACAATGAGCTTTTAAGAGTTATTGATTTGTGTAAAGATACAAATGCAAAACTTACTGTAATATCTCCTGTTTCTGCAGAATATGCGCTTTTACCAGACGAAATTTTAGAAAAATATTTTAAAATCAATCGAAAAGATATTACAAAACACAAACAATTTATTTCTGAACAAGCAAAGCTTATAAAATCCTCTGGTGTTGATTGGAGAATTGTTCAAGGCATAGATATTTTGGGCGAGGGGATTGAGCGGGATACTCCTATAAACGCAGAGGTTATTTTTGCTAACTTACCAAAGAGCGTAGAGCTGATAAATCAAGGCGAAATCTTACTGAGACCTACAAACATTAAAGACTTTATAGAGCAAGTTATTAAAACCTCTTTTACCCAACACAGTAGTAATAAAATCTTTCAAATAGAAGGAAAGCAGACTATTCCGCAAATAAATATTGCTTATGCAATAAAAAACCACTTAATCCAAAGCAAATATACATCTCCACAAACAAACATCAACAAAACGGAAACAAAAAAAGAATCAAACGAAGGAATAAAAATATATTTATCAAGCCAACTATCAATAAATCAAATAGTCACAAACACAACAGATTGGTGCATAAGAAACAAAAAAAATGTAACTAGAAGGCCGGTTTTAAAACCCAAAAGCCCCAAAGCACCCACTCAAAAAAATCGACCAAAAAAACCTTTTAAAAAAATCAGAAAAAACAAAAATTCAAACATTGTAAAAATAGCAGCCCATTTTGTGATAGCTTCTATCTTTTTTATGGCAATATTGCCAATTATTTACATAAAATCAAACATAAACGCCATAAAACATTTTAAAGAGGGGAGCTTTCAAGAGTCAAAAAAACACTCAAGCATCGCAATCAAAACCCACAAACCCACAGAAGTCATAATTAAACCACTTTTGCCTCTAGGGACAATGTTTACTGGCGCCAAAAAAGAAGACTTATTAAAACTGCTGAAAACCTCAAATACGTCAATGAACGCACTCAAAGACGTGTCAGATCTAGCAGAAACCAGCGAGCGACTTCTTTTAAAAATATTAAACAAAGAGAAGGGAGATGTTTCCAGAGAAATAGAGTTGCTTTCAAAAACTTCTCTAAAAATTTACAATAGTCTTTCTGAAATTGAAGCAAGTTTAAATAATTTAGAAACCACAAACATAAAACCTCAATACAATCAACAAATAAGTCAATTTACTAAAATTGTACGGGAGGGAAGACTTTCTTTAAGAGAGGCTCAGAAAATTTTAAGTATATTTAAAGAGTTGGTTGGAGTGGGTGGTCAAAAAACGTATCTTTTACTGTTACAAAATAATGCGGAACTAAGAGCCACGGGGGGATTTATCGGATCGTTTGCTTTGGTGAGTTTTGATCAAGGTAAACTTTTGGATATTGAAACTTACGATGTGTATTCAGCTGATGGTCAATTAAGGGGTCATGTGGAGCCACCACAGGCGCTTAAAAAATACTTAGGTGAAGCAAATTGGTATTTGCGAGATAGCAACTGGGATCCAAACTTTCCCACAACAGCCAGGAGAGCAGAATGGTTTTTAGACAAAGAGATGAGCAGACAAGTGGATGGAACCATAGGAATCAACCTAAACACAGTTCAAGATATCTTAGGTGTTGTTGGCGGGATAGAGCTGGCAGACTACCAAGAAAACATAACCTCAGAAAATTTGTTTCAAAGGGCGGAGTATCATAGTGAGCTAAATTATTTTGAAGGATCAACTCAAAAGAAGGATTTTATTGCCAGCTTAATCAATTCTCTGTATCTAAAATTAGAAGAAATTAGTCAAGATGGGGGAGTGGAAATTGCAAAATCAATATTCAGACAAGCAGATCAATCACAAATACTTTTCTCATTAAGAGATCCGAAGCTTGAGTCAGTAATTCAAGACACAATATTTTCTGGAAAAATAAAATCACCAACGTGTGCGCAGTATAGCCAAGAAAACTGCATAAATGACTACCTATCTATTATTGAAAGCAATGTTGGAGTGAATAAAACCAACTATTTTATTAACAGGAGCCTCTCTCATTCAGTTGAGATTCAAAAAGGCAGGCTTCTAGAAAGATCTACTCTAACAATCTCAAACACTGCTCAGTCTGCTGCGTGGCCTGCAGGAACGTATAAAAACTATATCAGATTCATTATTCCTCAGAATAGCTCAATCAAGGAAATTTTAGTTGATAATAAAAAGGTAGATCCAAGGGAAATTCAAATAGAGTCAAAATACAATAAAAAAATTGTCGGTTTTTACTTTGAAGTCCCAGTAAAATCTCAAGCAACTGCTCAAGTAGCATATCAACTAAATAAAAAAATCCCCAACGACTCGAGCTTTTCTTATCAAATGTACTTTCAAAAACAGTCTGGCACCACTAATGACCCGCTGTTTTTTGAAGTTAGCGCCCCAACCTTCATGCCTTTAGAGGTTTCAAGTGGTGGAGAGATTGTAGAAAAAAAAGCTACACTCAGCACCACAAACGAAAAATCTCAAAAATTTTCAACAGAATTTGCAAAGTAAGCAAATTGCTTCAGCTACAGGCGCATGATAAGATATGGCCTGTCTTAATCAAGGAAAGGAAAATATGACAACTACAAAAATATCATTATCTGTAAACCCAAGAAAAATTACAGGAAGAAAAGTAAAAACCCTAAGAAAAGAGGGAATATTGCCAGCAAATATTTATGGCAACAAAGTAAAATCTCAACACATTCAAGTACTACAAAAAAACTTTTTAGATAGCTTTAAAGAGGCGGGGGAGACAAACATTATAGAACTTAAGGTCGAAGGAGAAAAAGAAAAAAGACCAGTGTTGGTAAGTAATGTTCAAGTGCATCCTGTATCAGGAGACCCAATCCACGTTGATTTTCACCAGGTGGACTTAAAGCAAAAAGTAACTGCTACAGTACCTGTTGAGTTAGTAGGAGAATCACCAGCAGTCAAAGAACTAGGAGCTGTACTGTTTACTCCAGTGTCAGAAGTTGAGGTTGAAGCGTTGCCAACAGACATTCCAGACAAGCTAGAAATAGACATTTCAAAACTTATAAATATTGGAGAAACTCTTACCGTTAAAGACTTAAGTGTTGACTCTAGTAAAATCACAATAAGCCTAGGAGAAGAAGAGCCTTTAGCAATCACTCAAGAGAAGAAGGCAAAAGAAGAGGTAGAAGAACCACAAGAAACAGAAGAAACAGAAGAAACAGAAGGTGATTCTTTAGAGGAAAAATCTGAATCTGAAGAAACCGATAAAAAAGAAGAAAAACCAGAAGAAAAGTCAAAGGAGAAGAAAGACTAGTTATTTAAAAGTTTTTCAAATTCTAAAACAGACTCATTGTTTGGATCAAGCAGGTGAAGTTCAAAAAAGACTTCAGCTGCTTGGTCTTTTTTATCAAGCTCAAGCAACAACAACCCTTTCTCTAACAGCAAATCCCTAGAATTGGGGTATATTTCCAAATGCGACTCTATTTCACCAAGCTTGTAGTAAAGGTATTTTTCCGGAAAAATCACAGATTCTTGGTCCGAACTAATGCCAAGAACAGTGTTGATGGACATAGCGTAATCATATAAGTAGGAAGCCAGATCATAATCAAACACACTCGCAACTTCCAAAGACAAGTCAATAAATTCACCACTTTCTCCCGAAAGGTTAGGGGAGACTGCACCCAGTTTCACATCTAGAGCTGGGGTAAAAAAACTGTAAATAGCAAACAACAACAAACAAGACAAAGAAATAACAAATGAAGGGTGGGGGAGTTTAAAAAAATTATTACCTGGAGTAGGTAGGTAATAAAAAAATAAAAATACAATCTTTAAAAAATTCATTCTTATCGACTAACTGGCCACGAAGAACTAATTAGCATCTTTTCCTCCTTCAACAAATCAGAAGAGATAAGTTCTTGATACACAGCTTCAGTTACAAAAGGGGTAAAAGGATGTAGTAGTTTTAAAAACACCACCAAACCTTCAAAAAGAGCTGAAAACCCAACCTCTCCCTCTTTTGATTTTTCTATCTGTTCATCACAATACCAATGCCAAAAATAGTTATAGAGCTCTTCTGCTGCCAAACCAATACGATAAC
>JBHPHI010000009.1:0-36502 GCA_042569595.1 Patescibacteria group bacterium | reverse complement strand
GAGCGACAGCCTTTTAAGCTGTGCGTCGTAGGTTCGATTCCTACCGGGCTCACAAAGTAGGTATAATTAAAAAATAATATAGGAAGTCATGTACTGGGCCGACGATTTTGCAGATCAAATAATCAAATCTGGCAACCACAAGCCTTATTGGGTAGATGATATGAAAACCCCATCAGGAAGGGTTCATATTGGCTCTGTCAGGGCAGTTGTTTCTCATTATCTTGTCTATAAAGCCTTAATAGATAGAGGCGAAAAAGCTACCTTCTCATATGTATTTGAAGATCATGATCCTATGGATAAACTTCCTCACTACGTAGATGAAAAGAAGTTTGGTCAACACGTAGGTAAACCATTATTTACTGTTCCATCTCCAGAGCCCGGATATAAATCCTTTGGCGATAGGTGGGGGAGTGAGTATAAAGAAATATTTAATTCCATAGGGGTTCATCCAGAGATAATTTTGGGCTCAGACCTCTATTTTTCTGGAAGAATGAACGACGACATCAGAACTGTTTTAGAAAAAGCAGACATCGTAAGAGACATCTACAGAAGAATGTATGATCAAGAAAAACCAAAAAACTGGTATCCATTTACCCCAGTATGTGATGAGTGTGGAAAACTAACCACCACCACAACAGGATGGGATGGGGAAGAAATCACATATAAATGTGCTGATGGACAAGTTGGAAAGGCGATGGGATGTGGTCATGAGGGCAAAAAATCTCCATTTAGCAAAAAAGGTTATTTTGCGGGCAAGCTTCCATGGAAAGTAGAATGGCCAGTCAAATGGAAAGTCATAGGAGTAACAGTTGAAGGAGCTGGAAAAGATCACATGACTGAAGGTGGCTCCCATGATTTTGGAAAACTCATCTGCAACGAGGTGATAGATTATCCTGTTCCATTTCATTTTTTACATGAATTTTTTCTAGTTGGCGGAAGAAAAATGAGTTCTTCTAAAGGCACGGGATCTAGCGCTAAAGAAGTTTCTCAAATAATACCTCCATATTTAGTTCGTTTCATGATTGTAAGAGTCAAATACAACAGGGCAATAAACTTCGATCCACAAGGAGATATAATTCCAGACCTTTTTGATGCCTATGATAAAACAGCTCAAGCATATTGGAATAAATCAGACGAAAAAATGGCCAGAATATTTGAGCTGTCTCAGTTAACAGATGATGTTCCAGAAAAACATTTTCTTCCAAGATTTCGAGATATTACCAGAATCATTCAAGATCCAAAATTAGATCTTAAAAAAGAGATGCTAAGCATTAAAGGTGGTAGCCTTACTGACTTTGAGCAAGAAGTATTGGAAGAAAGAATAAAATACGCTCAAATTTGGGTAGAAAACTATGCCCCAAAAGAGGACGTTTTTAGGATATTAAAATCAGTTCCAAAAGAAGTAGAAAAACTATCAAACCAACAGAGAGAGTATTTAAATGAAGTACTAAACATGTTGGGGAAAAGTTGGGACTCACCAGATGTTTTTCAACAAGCAATGTATCAGAAAACCAAAGACATGAATATTCCAGCAAGAGATGCATTTCAATCTATCTACATTGCTCTTGCAGGAAAAACTCACGGACCAAAAGCAGCCTGGCTTCTTCTTGAAAACAAAGATGTGGTTATTGAGAAATTTTCGAATCTCGACAGTCAACAAGAAAACAAAAATGACGGAATTGAAATTACAGAGTCAGAAAACATAAGTCTTCATCCACTATTTAAAGAAAAATATCCTTCAGCAACAGTAGGGTACGCATATATAGAAGGAATAGTAGTAAAAGGTATAGACCAAGATCTTGAAAAAGAAAGACAAGAATTTTTAGAATCTCAAACTGGATTAACAACAGAAGCTTTGGGTGAGTACGAGGAAATTCAAAGCTACAGACAAATGTATAAAGATATGGGAGTAAAATGGCACTCAAAAAGACCAAGTCCAGAAGCGTTGCTAAGAAGAATTGCCACAGGAAAAGGATTATATAGTCCAATAAATACATGTGTAGATGCATACAACTTAGTTGTGATGAAAAACAGAGTTTCTGCAGGAGCGTTTGATGCAGACAAGCTACAAACACCTGTTCAAGTCAAAATTGCAGAAGGAGGAGAAACTGCTTTTTACATAGGTGATAAAGATGAACCAACAACACTGAAAGAGGGTGAAGTTTGTTACTTTGACCAAGAAGGCCCATACAACGTTGATTACAACTATAGAGATGCTCTAAGAACAGCTGTAACCCTTGAAACCAAAAATATTTGGATAAATACTGAAGGGATTTATGATATTTCTCCAAAACGGGTTCTACAGACCTTAGAAGACACAATAACCATCACTCAAAAATACTGTGGTGGAAAAGTACTAGAAAAAGGTATTATTAAAGCTGAATAATGATAAAAAGAGACGAGTTAATTAATTTCATTCATAACCAAGCCATTGGTGGGGAGTTAATATCTTCCGCGCAAAAAATAGACAACAGTGCAAATGGTGTTCAAATAATTGGATCAGAAAAAGTGGAAAAAGTTGTAGTTGGTGTGTCAATAAATATGGATCTTCTGACAGAAGCTGTTAAAAGTGGGTCTCAATTTTGCATTGCCCACCATGGGCTTGGACTTAACGACAAGTATGTTTTTAATTCTCGTCTAAATCCAGCTATTCAATCTCAATTAAAATTTGCTTTAGAAAATAACTTAAGCATAGCTGGATATCATTATGTCTTAGACAATCATCCTGTGATTGGAAATAACGCAGTAATAATTGACAAACTTGGGGCCAAAAAAACCGAAGAAAACTATTTTGATGTTTTGGGTCTTTCTGTTGAATCTATTAAATTAAAAAATCTGAGTATATGTCTTTTAGTCGCTCCATGAGCAACTAAAATAATACTTCCTGTTTCGTCTTTTATGCCGTTGAAAAATGTTTGAATCCTGCCCTTGATACTTTGGATCGATTCTATACCATGCTCACTCCATAACTCGTCCTGCTCTATCATAATTTGCTCATATATTCTTGGGTGCTTGTCTTGGATATCATCCCAAGTCCATCCTGAAAATTCACCAAAGTTTCTCCCTCGAAGAAGATTGGATACTGTGATTTTCATTTCCAGCTTTTCTGAAATAACTTCGGCTGTTTGTTTGGTTCTGCTTAGATCAGATGTGTATATACTTGCAATGTCTTTGGCTACAAAAAAATTACTTATTTTTTGAGCTTGACTGAAACCTACATCGTTAAGGGGTTCATCTGTCCAACCTTGAAGTTTGAGGGCTTGATTCCAGTCTGTCTCACCGTGACGAACTACATATAGAGTGTTAAACATTAATCCTCCAAGTGACTGGTGTCGTTAAACATTGTAATTTTGTATTTTCCATTTTTACTTTTTTCTAAAACCGTTACTGAAGTGTTGTCTACAGGGATGTATTCAGTCGCATCAAATAATCCCATCAGTCTAAGCAGTTGTCTTTTGGCCCCACCATGAGTGGTGATAACTATATTTTCGTTCTTATGCTTTTTCGATAAGTGCCTTAAAACATTAGAAAGCCTCTCTCTTACCTCTCCCCTAGATTCTCCTTTGTGCTCTTTCCATTGCATGTCATCAGTTTTTCTAAGTCCCTCATATAATGAGGTCATTTTTGTTTGAATATCTTTCCAAGATTTTTCTTCAAATACACCCAGATCTCTTTCTCTTAAGTCTTTTGTTTTTTTTGGTTTTTTACCTGTTAACTTTCCTATTTCATTTCCGGTTTCATGTGCTCTTTTTAAATCTGAAGAATAAATTGCGTGAATAATTTCTTTTTCTAACCTTTTAGCAACTTTTTTTGCCTGACTTAAGCCCTTAAGACTTAAATCTGTATCCACCCAGCCTTGCGCAAGACCTTTTTTGTTATAGTCAGTTTCTCCATGACGAATAAGAATTATCTTTTTTGGCATATTAGTACCATCCTACTGTCTGTAGAGCTTTTTTTCCTGCCGGAGTTAGGTTATTATTTTTATCAAATTCTTTTAATTTCTTTATAGAAACCCATCTTGTTTCTTCTACCTCTGTCTTGTCTATACTTACCTCTTCACCTTGGTTCTCTGCAAGGTATATTTTACTTATTTCTTTTTCCTGAGCGCTTTCGTAAAACATGTTTGAGATATATGTAAAGTTCTCTGGAGAAATTCCAATTTCTTCTTCCATTTCTTTTTTTACTGCTTCTTCGTATGTTTGTCCGTAAGTAACGTGACCTGACGTGGACACCGTCCAAAAACCTGGATACGTATCTTTTTGCTGGCTTCTTTTCTGAAGAAGTATTTGGTCTTGATCGTTAACTAATAAAATATAAACTGATCTGTGAATCTTTTTTACTCCTGAATGAGCTTCTTGTCTTGAAATAGAGCCTAATTCTTTATCGTTTTCATTAACCCAGTAGAATAATTCGTTCTTATCATCTTTTGGCATGCTTACATTACCTCTTTGCGTCTAAAACAATTTATTGTGTGATCATTTACTAATCCGCAAGCCTGCATGTGGGCATACATTATAGTAGGACCCACAAAAGTAAATCCTCTATTCTTAAGATCCTTACTTAGCTCTTCTGCTTCTTTAATAAAAACTGGATAATCTTTTGATGTTTTTAATTTGTGAACTATTTGCTTGTTTTTTACAAACTCCCAGACATATTTATCAAAACTTTCAAATTCATTTTGGATTTCTATAAATTTTTGAGCGTTGTTTATGGCTGATTTGATTTTAAGTTTATTTCGAATTACTCCAGGATTTTTTATAATCTTGTTGAAGTCGACCTGAGTGAAATTGGCAACTTTTTTTACGTTAAAATTTGCAAAGGCTTTTCTATACCCAACCCTTCTTTTAAGAATAGTTTCCCATGATAAGCCTGCTTGTGCTCCTTCTAAGACTAAAAACTCAAAATGAGTTTTATCATCGTGAACTTGAACACCCCATTCGTTATCGTGGTAATCCTGATATAGCTTGTTATCCAAAGAAGCCCAAGAACATCTTGTCATCATATAAATGTAATATTATCACTTTTACATAAAAGCTAAGCTTGCTTTTTTTTGTAGTATGAATGAAGAAAGATTTGTCTGACAACAAAATATCCCACAAGTAGCCAACCAAATATAGATAAGGTTCCCTGAACAGACCAGTCTGCTAATTTCCCAACCACTGGCCCAACAATTGATCTAAAAAGCTTTGTAATTATCATAACTGCAGATAAAATAGTTGCTCTTTGAGCACTAGGAATCATGCTGTTTAATTCTTCAGCTACTAAAGGCTTTCTAGTGAATCCAATTCCGAAACTGAAAATTATTGCAAAAATGCTTAAAGGAATAATGTACGTTTTACTAGCAACTATAAATAAAATTGCTGGAATTAAAGCGGTAGCTGCCAACAATTTCTCTGAACTTATCTTTTTTTGAATACGGTTGTAAAAACTTAAGATAAATATCTGCGCTGCAGTACTTGCAGAATGAACAAACCCCAACCACTCTAGCTTAAATCCCAAACTCAGCAAAAGTGGTTGATATAACCAGATCATAATGTAGGAGATTGTCATAACTACAGCTAGATCTATGGAGATCCATTGTATTTTTCTTTTTTTTGCAAATAGTTTTAAACCTTTTTTCACTATGTCTAAATATCTTTGACTCTCACTTTCTTTTCCTCTTTTGGGCTCATCCATTAGATTCCCCACCACAAAGGCTATAAGCATTGGAATGATCATTAGCCTAAAAGGCCACTCTAAGCCAATTTTGGCACCAATAAAACTCCCAAGCGGAGCAGCAACTACCATGCCCAACAGCTCGATGCTGTGATACCTACCTAACACTTTTCCTATTAGGTTTTCTTTTTTATATTGCTTTAATATGTCAAATAAATATGCTTCGTTTGCTCCGGAATATAAAGCTGTTGCCAATCCTAACAAAAATTCTGCAAAAAGAAACATTGCCATGCTCGGGTGAGATGTATATGCCAACGCTCCAATTCCCCAGATTAAAGCACCTAAATACATTGAGTGTTTTCTTCCGATATGGTCTGCGACTGCACCTGTGGGGATTTCGAGTAAAAATGACCAGACTAAAAACCAGGTTTGCACGATCATCATCTGAGTGAATGTCATCCCTCCCCACACTGTAAAGAATGGAACCAACACCCCACCAATAAGATGGAATCTATACATAAACCCAAATAAATAGATTAGATTTAGATTTTTTTTCAATTGTTTGTTCATTTTTCTAATAAAAAACTCCGGCTGTCCGGAGTATGATATTTGCTATTTACCACACCCGTCTCTCAGCGATTTTCAGCTGAATCGACACCTGGGCTCTTTGTGATAAATAGTATATTTTTCATGTAGGGGGTATTGTATCTTATTGAGGAAATATTTTCTAATTGTTTTTATATTGATCAACAACTTCTCTGACAAAATAAATTAATGGATATTTTTTTAAGTCTTTTATGGAAATAAAATCTGCAAATTCTATGCTTTTTTCTGATGGTTTTTTCTTTTTTCCATCAATTTCACATTCAAAAAATAAAAGTATGGTTTGATAGTATTTTTTCTTTTGTTTGTAATAAAAATAATCTTGTTTATAAGAAATCAATTTTTTTACTTTCAGCTCTATGCCTGCCTCTTCTCTCGCTTCCCTAATCAAAGCATCTTCTGTGTGCTCTCCAAGATTTATACCACCTCCTGGTAAGTCATAGTTTTTTTCGTGTTTGTGTTTTATCAAGAAAACTTTATCTTTTTTGTAGATTAGGCCATATGCCGAAACTCTCCATTCCAAGTCTGATCCGTCATACTCTACTTTGTTTCCGTCTGCGTCAAAAAAATACATACTTATTTGTTCTTAATTTTGTTATTTTTCCTTGGATGGCCAAGGTAGATTTATTGTTTCTTCTATATCGTACTCTTCCACTTTACCTGATTTATTAAAACAAATTAATTGAATTGGAAGTTTCGATTCCAAATGATTTTCCCACAATAACTGCTTGCACATATGACATGGGTACGTGAGACTATTTTTGTTTTCTGAACTAGTTACAGCAATGGCTGCTATATCTCCCTCTCCGTGTGCTGCGGCATGAGCAAGGGCTGATTGCTCTGCGTGAAGAGTGAGGGAGTAAGTTGTAGAAACGTATTGTGCTGAGGAGTAAATATTTCCATCCTTTGTTAATACGGCTGCGGCAAATACAGTTTCAGATGATTTGGGATATGGATTATTTAACGCTTTTATTGCTTCATTTTTTAGACTTTCCTTGTCTTTTGAAGTGATTTTCATTTTTTTTCCTTGTAGTATTTCTTGCTTTTTAGCTTATCAGGAAGTAAGTCTTTATCTGTGTATGCCTCGTAATTTTTTCCATATCCCAAGTCTTTCATGAATGTTGTTGGGGCATTTCTTAAGTTAAGCGGAATTGGGAGGTTGCCGTGCTTTTCCACGTCAGCCTGAGCAGCTCGCAAAGCATTATAAGAACTCCTATCCTTTTTTGCTTTAGCCAAATAAATCACACCATGGGATAAATTGATTGCACATTCTGGGTATCCAATATTTTGACAAGCTTGAAATACCTCGTTTGCAACAACCAGAGCTGTTGGCTGGGATTGACCAATGTCTTCTGAAGCAAATACAACCATTCGTCTCGCAATAAACAATGGATCCTCTCCTGCTGCCACCATTCTTGCAAGATAATAAACTGCAGCATCTGGATTGCTAGCCCTCATGCTTTTGATAAAGGCTGAGATTGTGTTGTAGTGTTCTTCACCGTGCTTGTCATAACGGAGGTGTTTGCTCTGGAGAGCATTTTTTAGGTTTTTTATAGAAATTGTTTTATATAGTCTTTGAGTGTTTTCTAGAAGGTTTAATGCTTGCCTTGCATCTCCATTGCTAAATTGAATAAGAAAGTCTTTTGCAGTTTTGCTAGCTGTTATTTTTAGAACCTTCAGACCTTTATTTATAATTTTTTCGATTTCTTTTTTTGAATGAGACTCTAAGACAAATACTTGAGTTCTTGAAAGTAATGCTGAAATAACAGAAAAGCTTGGATTTTCTGTAGTTGCACCTATAAAAATAATGGTGCCATCTTCAACATATGGAAGTAAGAAATCTTGCTGGGCTTTATTAAACCTATGAATTTCATCAAGGAATAAGATTGTTCTTCTTTGACCAAATAGTGTTTTGGCGTCCTCTATTACTTGACGAACATCGCTTTTGCCCGCAGAAACAGCTGAAAGTTGAGCAAAATTTGCGTCTAACTCATTGGCAATTATTCTTGCCAAAGTAGTCTTTCCGCTTCCTGGAGGACCCCAAAGAATCATGGAGTGAATTTGACCTTGCTTTACGGCCAAATTAATAGGCTTTTCTTTCCCAACTAAATGAGATTGTCCTATATACTCGTCTAATTTTTTTGGTCTTATTCTATCTGCAAGTGGAATACTGCTGTCCATACTTTTGGGCTTTATTTGGGTATGAGTATGGCAAATAGTTTCTCCTTGGTCAATGAGCAATCACCTTTTCCCAAGGGTACTTTGCATTACCAAAATGGCCATATGCTGCAGTATTTTTATAAATTGGTTTTTTAAGATCAAGAGAATTTATTACGCTTGCAACGGAAAGGTCTAGGATTTTACTGGTAAAGTCATAAATCACTTTCTCTGATTTTTTAGCAGATCCAAAAGTGTTGATTGAAAATGATACTGGTTTTGCTTTTCCTATCACGTACCCAACCTTCACCTCTACCCTATCTGCGAGCTTTGCAGAAATTATGTTTTTGGCTAAAAATCTAGCTGCATAAGCACCTGATCTATCCACTTTGGTTGCATCTTTTCCAGAAAAACACCCACCTCCATGCCTAGCCATTCCCCCATATGTATCCACTATTATCTTTCTTCCAGTTACTCCTGTATCACTTGATGGTCCTCCTGTCTCCCATTTTCCAGTTCCATTAACAATGAATGAAAAGTTTTTTTTATACACCTTATATTCCTCGAGTAATGGTTTCACAAAGTTTTTTTTGAGGTCATTTTTTAACTGAATATTTGAAATTTTTGGATCATGAGGAACAGCTAAAATAACCACCGGAACTGACTGAGGAGCCCCATTTTTATAATCTACCACTACCTGAGACTTTCCGTCCGGTCTTAAATAGGGGAGACTGCCTGAAATCCTTGCTCGATCCATAGATTTAACTAAACTATGCGCCAAGGTGATGGGTAAAGGCATAAGATCTTCAGTTTCATTGCATGCATAACCAAACATCATTCCCTGATCCCCTGCCCCATCCACATCTACCCCAGCAGATATGTCTGGAGATTGTTGATGTACATATAAGCTAATTGGCGACTTGTGCCAAAACTCATACTCTTCTTTTGTATAACCTAAATCTTTTATGACGCTTCTTGCTATTTTTTTATATTGAAGTTTTTTACTACACGATACTTCTCCAGAAATGACAATCCTGTTTTTTGTCACCATGGTCTCTACAGCCATCCGACTGTTCGGATCTGATTTTAAAGCCTCATCAAGTATTGCATCTGATATTTGATCACATATTTTGTCTGGATGGCCGCTTGCCACTGACTCTGATGTGAATTGAGAATAAAACATATTCCCTCCTTAACAAAAAATCCCCCTAAAGTGGGGGAGTATTTAATAAAAAAACACTCCAAAGGAGTGTTGATTTTTTCCTGTAAACAGGACGAATCCTTCCCTCAATGGGCTGGAATTAGCACCTTTAGCCTTTGCTTGGTTGCTGAGTGGATCTTTAAGCCAGTTCTCTACCCACTTCTCTTTATTCTTTATTTACTTGTATTTACAGCTTACTACACTTGTTTGATTATTTCAGGTACGCCGTTCCCTGCTACGACATCCTCGTATTGATCGCCAAGTTTTTTTCTAGCCCAAAACCTGCCTGACCTATACAACGAATGAAAGGTTCCTGAGTCAGACCAAAATCCGTCAAGCTCTGCCCAATTCAAATTCCCTTCCCTTAAATAGTCGTTATTTATGTCCGTAATCTCAAGCTCTCCTCTTTCTGAAGGTTTTAATGTAGTGATTTTCTTAAAAACTGAGTTGTCGTAAAGATAGAGACCGGTTACTGCGTATGGGGAAAGTGGCTCATTTGGTTTTTCTACAATATTTGTAATTTTCTTTTTGTCTTTTTCATCAAATACTGGATTCCCAAATCTTTCTGGATCAATTACTTTTTTCAAAAAAATTGTTGCACCTTCTTTAAAGTCTTTTACTGATTTAGAAATGTCGGCGTCTGTGGTGTTGTCACCTAAAATAACTGCCATTGGCTCTCCATCAGTAAAATCTTCTGCATATTTTAAGGCGTCTGCAATTCCTTTTGAACCACCTTCTTGGTATGCATATTCTACGTGCTTTAAGCCTAAATCTTTCCCATTTTTGATTACGTTTATAAAATGCCCTGCGTGAATATCTCCCGTAACAATTAGCACATCGGTTATTCCAGCGTTTACTAAAGTTTGAATAGGGTAATAAATCATTGGCTGATCGTACACAGGAAGCAAATGTTTGTTTGTGGCATGGGTAAGAGGATACATCCTACTCCCCTTGCCTCCGGCTAAAATAACACCTTTCATATTTACCTCCCGTAAGCCAAGCTATTTACTACTAAAAAGCCAAATATGGCAATAAGAACATATTCTAACACAACCTTTGTGGTGACCTTGTCTGACCTGTGGTGATGAATTATTCCCCATAAAATATATGTAAGTCCAGTTCCAGCAGAGATTACTCTTTGCATAAGTGAGTCATCAGAAAAAACCCAATACAACCATGCTCCAGATCCTAAAATAGCAAACAATACAATGTAGTCTAGCGAGTGTTCTTTTAAGTCGTTTATCATGTTTTTATATTATTTGACCTGCAGTACTTATATAAATAATAACAAGAATTATTCCAAAGAATCCAAAGTGTGCCCAGTTTTTACCTACAATTCTTAATAATTTCTTTCTGTTTATTACAAATACATCATATGCCAACACCAAGATAATTAGAGCAATGATGCTGGTAGAGATGGTTTTGGTGATAGTTAATGGAGAAATTCTAACTTTTGCTCCCTCTGCTGGGGCTGACAAGGTTTCTGCGGTGGCAATAGGCTCTGGATCAGGCGATTCTATAAACTCTATTTCTTCTACCTCCTCAACGGCTTCTTCTACTGGCTCTATTTGGGGTTCTTCTTGGGTGATGCTTTTTACTTCTGGCGCAGGAGCTGGGGTTGTGGCTGCTTTTGGAGTGGTTGCTGCGGCAACTCTATTTTGGGAACCAAACATTTGCACCACAAGAGTAGTTTCTACCCCATTCAAAACACCATCTACAACTGCAACTCCCATTTCTTGATATTTTGCATTTACTATATTGTCTTTGTGTGTGGGAGAATTCATCCAAGCTACGATAACTGACCCTGTGTCTCCGAAATCTCTAGCAAGATTTTCTCCTGCTACTGAATAGCTATAACCAGCATTTTTTATAAAAAACCACGGACTAGTACCATCTGGCGCAATGTGCGCCCAATATTGTTGAGCAAACATATGATTTGCCTTTGAGGCTGCTGCGCTGCTTAGGGTGCCGTTGTGTGTGAGTGAGGGTAGACCATATTTTGATCTTTCTTGGTTGGTTAATTCAATTACCTGTCCTGGTGTAATTGAGCTGGCATATCCTAAGACAAACCCCCCTACTCCTCCGCTTACTGATAGTAGTTTGATGGTTGCCTGTGAAAAAAGAAAAATAGCAATTAAGAGGGTGAATCCAGCATTTTGAATAATCCTAGGCCTGTGATTGTTGGATTGGTGTGGAGTAAATATGTGGGCAAGATTTAGACGCATGAATCCATTTAAACACTTATTTTGGGAGTTTTCTAGGATGTGGGTAGTTTATTTATTGCTGAGTGTGTATCGAATTTGATGAATTAAGTATGTTAGTGAAAAAATAACTAGATTAATTACTAGATACCTCTCACACCAATATGATGCTGAACAACCACAACCTAAGAAGGAATGTGCTATTTGGGACAGTATTCCAAAAATAGCTGGTAAAAGTAGTATTTTTATAAAACTATTGCCTTCGCTGTGACTGATAAAAATGTAATAGGCTATTGTTACCAACAGTTGAATGAGCAAAGGAACCCACCAAGGAATGGTCTCTTCGCAGTCAGTAACGCCCTCTATTGAACCCTCCAGACCTTCGACTTCTTCTTGCTGGTCCTCCTCATCGCTTAACCCCTGCACGCTGCCTGTTTGAGCAGAAGGTTGACCAAATGTAGTGACTCCGAGAACAGTCCCTCCCCCTACTCCACCATCACACCCTGTTGGTGCTGAGATAAATATTGAATGAGAAGGATAGCCACCGCTTTGTGGCGTTGCAGTAACTGAATACTCTCCTGATTGAGTAAATCCTGCTTGTGCAATGCCGCTGGAGTTTGTAGTTCGCGTAACTGTTGTGCCGTGATAAGCAAATTCTACATTCACTCCAGAAACTACTACCCCATCATTTTTTAATGTCATTATTGCATCAAAATTTCTGTTATCGCATGAGACTGTCGTGGTAGAAAGGGTTGAGCTAGGGGGTAATGCATCAAAACCAAGATTTAGATCAAATGATAAGTTTTTTCCTTGATATTCATTACCAACATCTGCAAATGTAACAGTAAAAATGTAATGCCTAGTTGCTCCTGATGGTATGTTTGAGAGAACAATAAACCCCTCACTTTTCCATTGGGAAATTGTGGAGGCAGAATATACTGTCAGTCCGGATTCTTGCTCCACAACACCAATGCTTAACATGTCCGCCATTGATGGTGTTGAATCTGAAAAATTTGAGCTAGATATGGCAACTGCAAAATCACGGTTGTCGGCATAATTGTTGTTTGCGGTGATTGTCTGAGTAATTGTTTGAGTTGGATACAGATTGCTTTCGTTGAATAACGGCCCTGCCACACCAGTACAACCACTCCCTTCATCACATGTGATTGTTTGGTTGGTAGCAAGTGATATTTGGGTATAAATTGTTGCCAGCACTGAAAACAAAAACACAGAAAAGAGAAATGGTTTTAGTTTGTTGATTATTTTCATTAGTTTATTTGATCTGTGTGTGTTCTAGTAATTGTTCCGAATAAATCTACTTTTATTTTAACTTCTGAAACTCCGAGGTGGTTTAAACAAGCTCCACCTCCCGAACATGTCTGTAATTTTATTTCATTTAATTGAAGAGGGTTTGTGTCTACCAACAGCGATCCTGATATTTCTTGATCAACTTCTTGATATTTATAAGTAATCGCGTAAGAAGCGTTGTTAAATTGACTCAATCCTCCTCCTGAAAGAGTAAATCCAACAGATGATGGGCCATCCCAGTAAAGTGATAAGTTGGTCTGATTTGAATCGTCAATTAGTTTATTGGCTGAACCCGGAGTTGGAATTGGATCGTACCAAGGCCCAGTTCCATCTGGAATTCTGGCAATAGATTTGCCATCTGGAACAGATCCTGAATATGTGTGAGTATCGATTAAGCTTCCTGTGGAAATGTGTCCATTATATAGAGAGACACTATCTCCTGAATTATTTAACCAACCATTTGTATATGCTCCATTCAAATAAACAACTAAGTACCCTGAGGCTGGAACTGTGGCGCTGCCAGAGCCTGTATTTGATGTCGTAATCATGATCCCATTATTAACAGCGTCGTATAAATACCAACCTGAAACATTTACATCTGATCCTGTTAGGTTATAAAGCTCTACCCACTCTCCTTCTGGCATTGGATTGTCATCTGTTCCAGGTCCATATGGGTTTGGATAAATCTCATTTAAAGCAATTGTTGAAGGGGTTGTTCCTGCTGTAGATGACCCTAAAGTATTATTGACTGTCACAACTATCCAGTGGACAGAGTCTCCATAAACTCCGGGATCAGTAGGAACTGGAGATAGATTGGGTTGCTTGTTTCCTGCGGCGTCACGAGCTTCAAGCTTGATAGTGTATTGTCCGTCAGCAACCGTGGTAGTGTCCCAAGACATTAGAGTTTGATTGCTTATTGAGGTTGAGTGGTTTACTACTCCAGGACCTGCAACTTTACTACCTGAGCTATTTTCAATAACTAGCCAATAATGATGAGGGTTGAGATCTGTTATTGTTCCCATAACGTTAACAGTTCCATTTAATTGACTACCTTCTCCGGGAAAATTGATTTGGACAGATGGAGCAGTCCGATCAACAATTAACAACCAAGGACTAGAAAAGTCACTTTCCCTACCCTCTTGATCGCGGGCTCTTACTCTCCAATAGTAATTTCCTTCAGGAGTACCGGGAGCTGGAATAAAAGAGTTGTTTAACCAAGATGATCTATATGCTAACTGTGTTAAGCCAACATCTCTGTATGATTCGTACTGATATTGTAGTGGTCCGTTGTCGCAATAATCTGTAGAGTCGCTCCAATCCATATGCGGATTGTTGTCCCATGTAGAGTTTAGGCCAGAATAATAATTGTTTGCAGGATATGAAAGTTCTGGCACGCTTGGAGGGGCCCAGCATCCCGCAGTAAAAGTGTTTGAGGTAGATGTTTCGGTATCTTGATAGGAAGCATTTGTGAAATAAACTACTGGGTTTAATAAAATAAACAACAACGCAAAAGTTTTGAAAATATTTTGAGTTGCTTTATAAAGTCTTTGATTTATTTTTGATTTGAGGAGGTTTTTCATTCTTCTTGTTCCTCCTGAATTTCCTGTTGTTTTTCTTTTCTAGTTTTGACAGCTTTTTTATATTGAATTTTCTTTTTTATTTCTTTTTTAATATTTAAAATTTCTGAGTAAACAATAATTGTTGCAGGGATGATGACCAAAATAACCAAGCCTTCTTTTGTTTTAGTAAAACTCATGGGATATCCCAGTAATGGAATTTTAAACATGACTCTTCCCACAATATTTTCTTGCTCAGTTGGTTTTAGATCTGCAACATCGTTGGCATCTCCTTTGGTGGTGAATAGGGTTTTATTGTCTACGGTTTCCACCTTTGTAATTCTGTGAGTAACAGTATCTTTGGAGTTAGGAATGCTCATGGTGATTATGTCGTTTAGGTTGTAATAATCTACCGGCTTTACAATCACAACACTTCCTTTGCGAAGAGCTGGTTCCATGGATCCACTCAGTACAGAATAAAGTTTGTAGTTTCCTGGAATTGGGAGGGTAGAAAATCCAATAAGAATAATAAGGATGACCAATAATCCCCAAATAATATTTGTAGCTATTTTTATTTTATTTTTCATTTATGTCCTTAGTTCTCCTCCCGAATAATCGGGGGGAGAGTAAAGACAAAATAACTATTAGTCTGCTGTTTGAAGTAATTCAAACGTCATGTCTAAAGTCATATCATCGCCCATGGCTTTATTGTCATCGGCAGTATTCCACCAATCAAATAATGCAACCATGCATGTGTTGCCTCCAGCAGTAATAAGTTCATCTAGGTCATAACTGCCCGCAACTGATCCTGTTGGTCCGTTGTAAAACACATCGTCTCCAACACTAATCCAACCATCACAGCCGTAATCCATGAATAATCGCATGTTTACTACGTCCTGTAACTCACCTTCTCCTGGTCCTGGGCTGTTGCATGTAACATCTCCATCATCACTTTCTGGCTCCAAACAACTATTTTCATTATTGGAAACGGAGATACTTTCAAGATCAAGGTACCCATTTAATGTTCCAACATTATTTAAGGTGTATGTTCCTTTTGGTTGATTCCCTGGCCTCATGTTTGAAACCGTGAATTTAACCGTGTTAGTCCCATTGTTGCCATCAACATCTAGGTCTAAGCTGCCTGCAGTAAAAGTGTTTCCCGTGCTCGTTTCGGTATCTGAGAAGAGAGCCATTGTGGCATTGAAAGCTGCGTAACTGACTAAACTAATCATTGCTAAGCTTAAAACAATTTTTTTCATTCTTCTCACCTCCCTTCAAAAAGACAAAATAATTTTGTGTACAAAAAAACCAGCAGTCGGCTGGTTCACACGTTGATATAGTGAATTATTTACAATCATTATTTTTTCTGGGTAGGCTTTTGCTAGCGTATCAAATTGGGAAACGTTGTCAATATGGTCCGATATATTAATGAAAGATTGCTATAAAAAATCAGTTAACTTGAGTGGCGTAGATAATTATTTTCTGAGAAGACATGCCGGGTGGCCAGTTTGAAACCAACCTTAATTCATTATTTTGTTGAGATTGATATTTATCATACGCATCAGCCGGAACCACTTCTTTGTCTACTATTTGGTAGTCAAATCTGTCGTCTTTGTAGTAAAGAATAATATTGTCTTCCTCTTTTAGTCGGTGAAGTAAATAATACGTAGCGCTTTTTCTATTCATAAGCTCTGATTTTGAGGCAAAGGTGTGCAATATCACTTCTCCTAAAGATCCTGGTTTATAGGAGTTTGAAACCTTATATACACCACCCTTTTCTTCTTCTGAAAAATCACCCATGTCTTCATAGTTTAAAACTGCGGCGCTTATTCCTAGTTTTGGAACTATAATTCCAAAGTCTGTATCAACTGGTTTTATGACTCTACTCGAGCCAGTATCAAGCATGCTTTCTTCGCTATTATCTACCACTTGAAATTCTTCATAAGGTTTTACTAAATACCTTACTTCTTGAAATATATATGGGGAAAGGTAAATAAACACCCCAACAAAGACTAGTATTGTGCTTTTTATAAAAAGATCAAAAAATACTTTCATGTGTTTATTATGATGAAGAGGTTGTGGGATTTGAAGGGCTAATTAAACCCTAGGGGCCTTGCAACAACAACATGTCGTTTTTTATTTAGAAATCCTGAGCATGTATAAAGGGTGAGGATTTCTTCCTGTTTTGGAGAAACCCATTGGATGTCATCTGCATCAGTTTCGATGATCTCAGAAATGATGTATTTATATTTAATGTCATCTGCTGATGTTATCTCTACTTCGTCTCCCACACTTACCCATCTTAGGGGTCCAAAAACTATATTACTATTGTGACCATATATAACAATGTTTCCATTATCTCCCGGGGAAGCTGATGTAGATAGATGGTTTGCATTGTGTTCATCTATTTGCCATATTTGATTTGAAATCGACGCAGGAGTTATATTTTTTTTGACTTTAAATTTTGGAATTTCCATAAAAACTGGTGGTGGATTATCGCTGATTATCAAGTGCTCGTCTGCTGTATTAAAAGATAATCTTTTTACGTTGTACACCCTGTGAATAGTTACTAGAGAGATGAGAAGTAATCCAACCAAAACAAACCCCAGACTTCGCTTTTCAGCTGAGTCTAGGGATTTGTATAATTTTTTTGTTTTTTTAGTTAACTTTTTTGAGAGCATAGGGCTTTAGACCTAAGCTTAGCATAAGGGATCCGATAGAAAATAGGAGGGCGTAAGCATCTTCTGCTCCGGTTTCAGCCATGGTGGATGCTCCTAATACTTGGCCTTGAGCTATAGTTGTAGCGCCTAATACTTGACCACCAATTTCTTCTTTTTCAGAGGGCTCACAACTATCACTTAGTCTAGGTTCGATAGTTTTGTCTGGGTATCCTGCAGCCTTTACAACTGCGTCCTCCTGACCTTGATAGTTGAAACTCGCAGAGACCTTTCCTTCAGAATCAGTTGTCCTGTATTGGTGTTGGGTTTTGTAAACAAGCTCAACTGCTAATCCCACTTTTGGATTGCCATCTTCTTTGTACTGAGCATTTACCGTGAAAGTTCCTCCACATCCCGGATCATCTAACCAAACACCCAAAACTTTTCCTTCTGGCTGCTCACATTTATCTTCACAAACCCACTCTCTAGAGCATTCCCTATCAAATAGTCTTGTAAATAGGCCCTCTCCACAACTTGATACCCAACCACACTCATGATTTTTACTACAGTATGACTCTTTATTTTCATAACAAAGATCATCACCTAGCGTTTGGCATTGGTTGCATGTCCATGTCACCTCTTCACATATTGGAGGTGGTGTTGGACTTGGGGATGGTGATGGGCTTGGTGATGGTGAAGGGCTTGGTGATGGTGAAGGGCTTGGTGATGGTGAAGGGCTTGGTGATGGACTTGGGGATGGTGAAGGTGAAGGACTTGGGGATGGTGATGGGCTTGGTGATGGGCAATTCCCTAGATCTTCACATGTGCATGGACCTTCATAATCATCTTCGTGTCCAGAGTTGGGGGTTCCCGGTTCACTAAAGTGGCCTGCTTGCCCATAAATTGATGGATAAGCAGCTGTAATTTGTGTATATGGATTTTCTTGACTTGAAGTAGCATGACATATTGTCACCTGTTCTTGATCCGCACTCACTTTTCCTACATTCATGCCCACAAGAAGGGATATGACTAGAAGGAAAGGAGTGAATTTTAGTAAATTTTTCACCTTTATCTCCAACAAAATAATAACTCTGGGCAGAATTTGGTTAAATTATAGCATTTTTTGTCAATTTTTGTGAAATTATAGGTTATTTCTTGGTGATATTCGGTTCTTTTCCATAATAAGGATTTATAACTGTGCCTGCTTTCTCTCCGTTTATGGGAATGTTTAAGGCAAAACTAAGTGCGTTTGCAATACTTATACCAACTCGAAGACCCGTGAAAGATCCGGGGCCCGTAAATACTTCTACTTCTGTAATGTTAGTCAGATCTTTTTGCTCATTTTCTAGAGAATCCAAGAGTGCGCCCATGACATTTTGATCTCGAGGGGATTTGTACTCAAATTCATAATTATTATCGTCTAGCTTAACAATAGTTTTTAAATTGTCGGAAGTGTTTAAGAATAATTTCATGAGTTGACTGTGATTTTTCTTTTGTTCTCTTCAAGTACTTCAAAATCTATATGTATTGCTTTTTCGAGTTCTTTTTTGTCTGCCTTTTCTGCCCATTCGATAACAAATATGTTTGTTTCTTGATTTACTAACTCATCCAAATCTAACGACCTTAATTCATCTGATGAATTTATCCTATATAAATCTAAATGATGCAACTTACTCCCGTCTTTTTTGGGAAGATCATAATCTCTCATGAGAACAAATGTTGGACTTGAAACCCTATCTTCTACCCCTAAACCCTTTGCCAAACCCCTTGTAAAAGTGGTTTTTCCTCCGCCCAGTTCTCCATGCAAAGCAATCACTGATCCGGGCTTTAGCGTTTTGGCAAAATCGTGTGCGAATTTTTCTGTTTCTTCTGGAGAGTTTGTGATAACTACTTGCATTAAATAAGATGTTTTAATTTCAATAACATCAAAGAGGCTCCAAGTGAGTCGTAACCCACGTCTGACAATAATGCTGTTCTGCCCAAAACAAATGACTGATGATATTCATCTGAAAATGCAAAAAGGATCGTAAGAATCATGGATAGTGAATATCTTTTGATTTTATTTTTCCAGTTTATTGATCTTTGAATAAGTAAAAACAAAACTGCATACATAAACATATGTGCTGATTTTTTGAATACGAAATCCCACCAAATAATTTTGGGCCCTGGAAGCGTACTGTATGAAGATAGCGCAAAAATAACTCCTGACCAAATAATTGGCGGAATCCAGCGTATTACTATTTCTTTTTTATTAACTTTTCCCATACTAGACTCATATTGTATCTCTTAAATAGTAGCGCAACAACGCTTGATGTGATAAATCCTCCACCAAACACATAAAAATTTTACTATTACTATTTGATTGGTATTCTTCGTTTGTCTCTGAAGAAGGAGTTGCTATTAAGTCAAAAGACTGACTTGCTGATTTTATTGGTCTTATTTCTATGTTTGAACTGTGAGTGCTTTCTTTAACTGAGGTGAGGCCAGCTACTTTTCCAATTGGAGCTGGATCAATATTTTCATTATTGTTTGTGTCGTTTTGTGGAGTTGACTGAGGAGTTAAGGTTGGATTGGGGGTAGGAGTGGATTTTGGAGTACTGGTGGGTGTTGGGGTGGGAGCTGTGTTTGGTTCTGATGGGCTGGGTATTAATTTATTTATAAAAACTCCAGACCCATCAGGCACTCTGCCCCAGCTTTTGTTTTCATATGCTTTGTCATAAGAGAAAGAGTCTATGGGTTCTGCGCTTGTGGTGGAGGTAAATAGTCTTACTTGATCACTACTGTTGTTGAGTGAAAACTTTGACTTATTTCTTTTAATAACCAGAAACTGGTTTGGCTCTATTGTAATGTTTTCTATTACTAACACATGTGTGTCATAAGAATCTTTTAGAGCCCACCCGTTTAAACTAATCTGACTGGAACCCTGATTATAAAGTTCTACCCATTCTTCAATTTCTTCATCTGTTTCGCTTGGGAGATCAGGAAGAAATTCGTTGATAACAATGTCTCCTGCATAAATTTTTCTTGAAAAAGATATTAATAAAACTAAATATATTAAAGCTTGTTGAAAAAATACCTGGGCAGACATCCTGCTATTAAATATCTCAAAAGTATAAAGGTGTGTCTAATGTGATTACTAGAAATAGTTGACGTGCAAGTAGTATGTGTCAAAGCTGTCTGTTTGCTTTATCCTAACGTATCTTAGGGTTCCACCGCCACAAGCTATTGATCCTCTATATAAGGTTCCTGACTGCACAGCCTTAACTGTGTAATCACTTGTATTGACCATGTCTATGCCAGTGTGAGGATTGCCGCTGTAATACCCCACCACCCTTGCATAATATGTCATTCCATACCCTTGAGTTATTCGAACAGGATCGTTAATAGGCCACTGCCACGATCCAGAAAAACCAAAAGCTCCGTCCGGAGCATTGTCCCAAGTTACAGACTTACTTGTTAAATAATTTGCCGGATTGTGGTTTACTCCACTTTTTGCGACTTCAAAGTGTAAGTGTCCCCCAGTTGAACAGGCTGATGCTCCTGGAATGACTGTGGCAATTTTTTGACTTTGAGTGATTCCGCCAACCTCAGTCTCTTCACCTTTACCGGCAATAATTGCCTGGATAGCTGCAAGCTCTGCGTTTGCCTTTGAAAGAAGATCTTGATACCTAGATTCATCATGTTTAGTGATGACTAATAATTGTTCTTTTTCTATTTGCTGAACATCCAGTGTTTGTTTTTGACCTAAGAGATCTGTTTGAAGTCCTAAAACTTGAGTTTGAACCTCTTTTTTTGTGGTTTTTTGTTTATCATAGTTTGCCCTAGCTCTTTCTAGTTCAAGAATAGAATTCCTGTCATTTTGTTGGGCGATTTTCAAATATTTATACCTTGAAATGAAATTTTTAAACCCATCTGACCTGAAAAATAAATATACTGGGTTTATTCTCGTACTCTTGTATGAGCGCTTTATTCTCTGAGAAAGTAGTAAGGTAATTTGATCTAAGGATAGGTCTAATGTGCTTATTTTTCCCTCAAGTCCATCAATTTCGTCTTCAAGTTTGGCAATTTGATAAACCGTTTCGTTAATTTGGCTTTGAGTTAATCCAATCTTTGAATTAAGGAAGTTGAGTGCACTTTGTAGTGTTTGCTTCTTTGCATCAGTTTCTTTTATTTTGTCTTCACAAGCCCTTTTTACCTCTGCAAGACAAGAGGCTTTATCATCCCCTTCTCTAGAATCACAGGTCTCTTCACATGATATGGAAAATATTTTTGTTGGCAAAAGCACAAAAACAAGGGTAAAGACCGCAAAAACGAGAGTTATTTTTTTTCTCGAGAACATATGGTTTTTAGTGTAACATCGAGTAAAAACTCAGGCAAATGGATTATTTTATTTCTTGAAGTATCTACGAACAGCAACAGATCCACCACTCATTCCAATAATTACTCCCGAAGCAGTTGCAATCGCTAAAATAGACAACATTATTACTGGGTCGGCTGGCAATAAGGGAATGTCTCCCAAAAAGTCTAAAAGGTAGGGTGTCGCATATAGGAGAACTAAATAATTCATTCCCCAAGCTATTGTTGCTCCTAGAAATCCGTAAATAGCGCCCTCAAATAAGAATGGTCCCACAATAAACCATTTATTTGCTCCCAAAAGCTGCATAATTCTAATCTCGTGACGCTTTGATGCAACTTTCATGCCCACAATTATTACGATTATTAACATTGATGTTAGAACTAAAAACGCAATTAAGCTCATTCCAAAATACCTAACTCCCTGTGTCCAATTTGTTAGCGTTTCTATGACGTCCTGCTGATAAACTAATTCTTCTAAGCCTTGGAGGCCACTTAACTCATTTGTAATTTGTTCTGTGTATTCCAAAGATGTAGGAGCTAATTCTAGACTTGCTGGCAAAATGTCTGCAGTTACCATTTCAAGTAGTAGTGTGTCATCTTTGTTTTGTTCTCTGTAGATTTTTAGAGCATCATCTTTTGAGATGTATGTTGCAGATTTTACATATGGGTTTTTTTCTAGAGTTTGTTTGTAGGCTAATATTTGAACCTCTGGGGTTTCATCAGTAAAGTATGCACTTATCTGCGGTTTCGTTTCGAAATATTTTAGTATTTGTTGAGAACCAATTGAAAGCAAGATGAACATTTGAGCAATAAAAAAAGTTACTGTTAAAACTGTTATTGCTGACAAAGTCTGGTACGGACTCCGCCTGATATTTTTCCATGTATGAGGAACTAACCTATTCATCATCTTCCTTTGATTTTTGTTTTGATTTTACTTTTTTCTTTTTCTTGTCTTTTCCCGAGTCTTCGATAAGTTTTCCTTTTTTAAAGTTAATTGTTCTATATTTTCTTTTGTCTAAGTGGTCTTTGTTGTGAGTGGACATAATTACGGTAGTTCCCATTTCATTTATCTCTTCTAAAAGTTCAATAATTTTTTTTGCTGTTTCGATATCAAGGTTTCCTGTTGGCTCATCTGCAAATAATACTGCTGGGTCTGCTGCAAGAGCTCTTGCTATAGTAGCTCTTTGAAGCTCTCCTCCTGATAGTTGATGAGGAAAGAGGTGGGCTTTGTCTCTTATTCCTGTAATTTCGAGTAATTCTTTTACTCTTTTAATGATTTCGTCAACGTTCTTGTTCATAAACTCTAAAACAAGAGCAATATTTTCCGAAATTGTTTTTTCAGGAATGAGTTTAAAGTCTTGAAAAGCAAATCCTATTTGTCTTCTAAGACTGGGAATCTCCTTTGGATGGAGACTGAGTAAATCATAATCTCCAACTGTAATCTCCCCCTTTGTGGGAAGAAATTCTCTGATAAGAAGTCTTCCGATGGTAGTTTTTCCTGCACCAGACGGTCCTGTAACAACAACAAATTCTCCAGGATCAATTGTGAAAGAAACATCGTCCAGAGCAAGAAGTTCTGGATAAAATTTTTTGGTTACACCCTTAAAAACTATCATATTGAGCAGGATAATTTATTACTCTAAGTCTTCTTCAAAAGGCTTTTCAGCATTCAACTCCAAAACCTCAACTCTTCCAACATCCATTAACCAGTTTGCTTTTTGTGCTGCAAAAGTCTCTCCCCAAATAGTAACTTTATGATCTATAAAAGGGTCTAGATCTATAACAGAAGATGTTAGGAAGACTGTTTGAGTTTGACCTCCTGGTCTAAGAATTCTATGAGAGCCTTCTCCCTCTATCCCACCTTTCAACAATAACCCCTCAGCTGAGTCTCTAAATCCATTTATTTCTTTTCCATATATATCTCCAACCTTTATCTCTTCCTCATTAACGACAGCTTGCTCTTCAGGTGTTTGTTCTGGAGAACTTCCAATTACTTTTGATAAACCCCAACCAGAAGCGACTCCCGCAACCACAACCAACACACTTACGATTAAGTTGATTGCAATGGTTTTTGTTCTGGGTTTGTTTTCTGGCATGGTTTTTACTATCCCTTCTTTTTGGGTTTGATTAATTGGTTTCTCCTCCTCTTTGGAGGGTTTGTGTACGACTTTTGGATTTTTGTCTTGGTTTTCTAGTTCTATTTTTTTAATAGTGCTTTTGTCTGTCATGTTGTTTTTATCTTAAACTACAAGGTTTTTTCAGTCTAGTGGAAGCTTATTTCAATTTTACTTCGGCTTTAATAAATTTTTCTATTTTTCCGTCAAGAACGCCCTGTGTGTCTGAGGTTTCAACATTGGTTCTTAAATCCTTAACCATTTTGTAAGGGTGTAAAACATAAGATCTTATTTGAGTTCCCCAACTTGCAATTTTCTGACCCTTCATGGAATCTAAAGTTTTTTTTCTCTTTTCCTCTTCGATGTGCCAAAGTTTTCCTCTAAGTAGGGATAGTGCGATTTTTCTGTTTTGCTCCTGATGTCTTTCTGCCTGTGATTCTACAATTATTCCTGATGGGGTGTGTTTTAGACGAACTGCTGTACTAACTTTGTTTACATTTTGTCCTCCTTTTCCTCCCGACTTGAAAAATTGCCATTCCAAATCTTCATCACTGATATCGATATCTTCAACATTTTCCTCTATATGAGGCAATACTTCAACGAGAGCGAAGCTTGTTTGGCGCAAATTATCAGCATTGAAAGGGCTTAATCTAACTAAACGATGAGTTCCCGCCTCGTTTTTCAGGTATCCAAATGAAAATGGGCCTGACACAAAGAATGTGCAAGATTTTATCCCCGCCTCTTCTCCTCTAGTCTCTTCTATTTGCTTGTATGAGGTGTTTTCGTTGCCCTCAAAATATTTTATATACATTCTCTTTAACATCTCTGCCCAATCCATTGCTTCTGTTCCACCCTGCCCTGAGTGAATAGATAATATAGCGTCGCCGCGGTCAAATTTGCCAGATAAATATAAGCTTATTTCTAATTTCTTTATTTTTTTTGCTAGTGATTTTAAAGAAGACTCTGCTTCTTGTAGCAATTGCTTGTCTTCAACCTCATCAGCAAGACCAATAATTTCTCCTAACTCACTTAAATCTTTTTCTAAGCTTTGAGCTGTATGGACTTCCTGCTGCAGAGAGGAAAGTTGTTGCATGATTTTTTTGGCCTTACGATCGTTTTTCCAAAAATTTTCTGAAGAAGATTCTTTTTCTAAAGATTCAATTTTGGATTTTTTTTCAGAAAGGTTTAATCCGTTTTTGATTTGTGCAAATAAATCTTTTTGTATATTCAGTTTTGAGAGTAATTCATTCATAAGTCTTTGAGTATTTTATCAGATGAAAAATAGATTATTCTAAAAAAATTTCTGATGAAATAAAACTGCCATAATAATTCTACTATCTTCGATTTCACCATTTTTTATCATTTCTACCACTTTGTCGTACGGAATTTTGATAACTTCTATATCCTCGAGCTCATCTCCTTTTGTTTTTGAAGGGACTAAGTCTTCTGCTAGATATATATAAAATGGTTCTGTTCCAACGTACCCAGGAATTGCGTGTGCTCTCATTAAAAGAGTAAGTTTGTTTGGATAAAAACCAATTTCCTCCTGAAGCTCCATCGCCATTCTTTTTTTGGGATCTTCACCTTTTTCAAGACCCCCTGTGGGGAGAGTAATTATCCTTTTTCCAACTCCAAGTTGAAAATGCTTTATTAGGATAATATTCCCAGATTTATCCATAGGAAGAGCGGAGACTCCAGTTTCAACGTTGAACTTTACCCTTTCGAAAGTAGAGACGTTTCCGTTATTAAAATCTATTTCTACTTCTTCTACTGAAACTACCTTTCCTTTATATGTCGTTTTTTTGTCGATAACTTTTTCCATACCTATTTTTCTACAACTGATGCGTTTTCTACCCCTGATAGCATGTCTTTGCAAAACTGAATCTTTATCCTACCAACTTGTTCATTGGGTAAATCTTTTACTCTTTCTGTAAAATTGTTTACTACATCTTGAATAACTATTTCTTCCTGAGTTCCTGATAATTGTTTAGGAACCTTAATGTTTTCAAGACCTTCTTCAACAAGGGAGGTGGTTTTGCCTAGAATTTCAGAAAATTTTTCTTCGTTTACAAAGCTGGTTAGTGTAATGTCCTTACCGACTTGCTCTACTGACTGTAGGCTATCATTTTTCTCTGAAGAGATAATTTCTGGATTCTTATATACGTAATAAGCGCCAAAAACCACAGCTAACAACAATAATTTTGACAACAAATTTTTTGCCTTTTTAAATGAGGATTGTTTTTTCTTTCTTCTTTTCTTTGCCATCAAGTAAAGATTAGCATACTCATGTGCTTGGAGAAAGAAATATTGTTGGATTTTATTCTGAACGAAGTGCTTCAATTGGAGAAAGAAGAGATGCTCTTCTCGCTGGATACACACCAAACACCACTCCAACCACAACAGACACAGTAAAGGCTAGAATAATTGCATCTATAGAAATAACTGCTGGAATAAACGAACTAATGGCAAAAGCTGCTCCTGATGCTATGCCTACCCCAATCATTCCTCCGACAACTGATAATGCAACTGACTCTATAAGGAATTGCATTAGAATAATGTTTGGAGTTGCCCCTAATGCCTTTCTTAGGCCAATTTCTCTTGTCCTCTCTGTCACTGAAACAAGCATAATATTCATAATTCCTATTCCTCCCACCAGCAAAGAAATTGCCGCGATACCACCTAATCCTGCAGTAAGTGCGCCTAGAATTTGACTGATTACATCTAGTATCTCTGCTTGATCAAATACTGAAAAATCTTCATCGTCAAGCTTCCTTAGTAGTCTTTTTTCTACAGCTTCAATAGACTCATCAATTAAGTCTGCTGACTTTACTTGAGCGGTCATTCTTAGAATTTTTTTTGTATCAAAAAGTTTAAAATAACTTTCGATCGGAACGTAAACATAAGTATCAAATGAAGGTCCTCCGAAGCCGCCCCCTTTTTCTCCAACTACCCCTATCACTTTATAAGTTTGATTGTTTAATTTGATACTTTTTCCTACTGGATCTATGTTTCCAAAAAGTTCTTCGTTTATCTTAAACCCCATAACTGCAAGTCTTTCTGCTTTATCCTCTTCTGCTTTTGTGAAAAATCTTCCCACCTCTTCTGGATTTGAGTTTGCAATGTCACCATACTCTGAACTAACTCCAACTACGCTAATATTTTTTGTTTCTCCTTTATACGTTACCTCTGCTGGAATTATAGCCATTGGTGTTACCGCATTAATAAACTCTTTTACTTTGCGAACCTCGTTTACGTGAGTCATATTGAGTTTGTTATTTGACAACGCTGCAACTTGCTGGTCTTCTGCGGGAAAGCCTCCTTCTTCATCGTCCCCAAACAAATCTCCTGGAGCAATAATTATTGTATTGACGCCTAAGTCTTCAAATTGATCTGTGATGCTAGCCTCTAAACCGTTTCCAATACTTACCAGCAAAATAACTGAAGAAACCCCAATTATTACTCCTAACATAGTAAGTAATGACCTGCCTTTGTTTGTAATCAAGGACTGAAGTGCAACTTTTATGGTATCTGTAAGGTTCATTTTTTAGATTTCTTTTTCTTTTTTCTTTTCTTTTTGTCAGAAGTAATTTTTCCGTCGCTTAAATAAATATTTCTATTTGCATATTCTGCAATTTCTCGTTCGTGGGTAACTATTACTATTGTTCTTCCCTGATTGTTTAGCTCCACCAACAAGTTCATTATCTGACCTCCAGAAACTGAATCTAAGTTTCCTGTGGGCTCATCAGCAAATACAATTGATGGATCATTCACTAAGGCTCTTGCAACTGCAACTCTTTGCTGCTGTCCTCCAGACAACTGTCCTCTGGAGTTGTTTAATCTATCCCCCAATCCGACAATCTCCATCATTTCTTTGGCTTTTTTATACCTTTTTTTAGTGCTTTCGCCTCTATACACAAGAGGAAGGGCTACGTTTTCCCACGCTGGAACTTTTGAAAGTAAATTGAATTGTTGAAAGATAAATCCCACTTCTTCATTTCTGATTTTTGCCAATTCCACTTCATTGAAGTTTGTGACATCTTTTCCTTTGAGAATTATTTTTCCAGAAGTAGGATTTTCAAGAAGACTTGCCAGGTGCATTAAAGTGGATTTCCCACTTCCAGATGGACCCATTATTGAAATAAACTCGCCTTCCTCCACCTCAAAATCTATTCCGTTGTTGGCTTTTATAATGTTTTCACCAAGAGTGTAGTGCTTGTGAATTTCTGTAAGCTTTAGAAGCGTCATTTTTATTGTGGGATTACGATTTTATCGTTTTCGTTTATCCCTGAAGTGATTTCAACTAAATCGTCTGTTTCTATGCCAACCTCAACCTCTCTTCTTTCTGACTCCTCACTGCTTTCACCAACTTCTACAAATTTCTTTCCATCTCTTTCTATGAGAGCTTCGCTGGGGATAGTGAGAACGTTTTCTTTTTGACTGAGAAGTATTTCAATTTCCCCACTCATGCCCAACTTATATTTGAGATCTTCTGTGTTTTGTGGAAGAGAAAGCTCCACTCTGTATGAAGTTCCTCCAGTTGGACTAACGACAGGAGTAAAGCTAACGAATTGAACCTCGGATGCTGCTGATTCATCTTCATAAGCATCTAGAACTATTGTTGCGCTTTGACTCAGGCCTACTTTTGAAACATCAATTTCGTCAACTTCAGCAGAGAAAAACATTGTTTTAGGATTTACCACCTGAAAAATATCTGTTATTGAAATGTTTACTCCTGGATTTGGTTCATCAACTCTAGTTACAATTCCCTCTATTGGACTTATTAAGCTTGAAAGTCTAATTGCTAAATCTTTGATTTCAACATTAATTACTGAGTTGTTTAAATCAAACTGCGCGCTTTCTAAAACTCTTCTTAGTTCTTTGTCTATACTTGGGTTACCGTAGTAGTTGTTGTCATCTAAGGTTTGATCATGGGTTCTATATGACTTTTCAAAATTATTGAGGTCTTGCTGAAGCTGTTTTTCAAGAGTTCTGGTGTCAACTGTTGCTATAGCTTTCCATTTTTTTACATAATCACCCTCTTTAACTCCCACCCAACTTAATCTACTTGGAGCAATGAAGTGTAAATCTGCTTTTTCTTTTGCATCTACATAACCTGTAAGCTCGAGTGTTTTTGAAATATTTTGAATTTTTGGACTCTCAACTACATATTCCTCTTTACCATTTGATTTTGTTTTTGATCTAAAAAACAAAAATAGTCCGATGACGAATATAAGGACAATTAATATCCACTTTTTTTGCTTAATGAATTTTTTTATTTTATTCATATCTTAAAAGATAATTTTACCCTGAAGTTGTGATTTTGACAGGAGTATTTAATTTAATCAAGGCCTACTTCTGCTCTTTTTTTATCCCAAAATTCACCCCTTCTGCATAGAACTTTTTTTGCCTCCGCTGGGCTTCTCATTAACTTTTCAACAGCATGCTCAAAAAACAAAGTGTTTTGAGATGCTTTGATCAAAACTGTGTCGTTTGGCTTTATTTCATTTATTAATAGTTGTACTGCATCTTTTGTGGTTGAAAAAATTGATGCCTTTTCTCCTAGAATTGGAGCGGCAAATTTTCTCATCATCGGTCCGACAATATATACTTTGTCACATTTTTCAAAAGCAATTTTGGCAACAGCCTGATGTGCAAGCTCTGATTCTTCACCCATTTCTCTCATGTCTCCTAATAAGGCAATCTTTCTTCCTGGAGCAATAGCATTTAGTGTGTTTAGTGCATCAATCATAGGAATAGTTGAAGCGTTGTATGAAGAATCGATTATGATGCTTTGATTGATTCCGGGAATGAGGCTCATTCTACCCTTTGGAAGTTTATAGTAAGTTTTTAGATTTTGAACACATTCATCCAATGAAAGTCCCTGACTAATTCCTACAGAAATAGCAGCAGCAAATGTATATCCAAAAGCATTTCCTAGAGCTGCAGTTGGGAAAACAAATTTTTCCATTTGATTATGATGCTTGAATGAGAACCATGTACCTTTTAATGTGGGTATCACGTTTTCGATTTGAACTGCTGCTCTGTCGTCATATCCAAAAGTGATTATGTTCGCTTTGGTCAGACTTATGAACTTGGATACGTTTTCATCATCTATGTTTAAAACTGATGTTCCATTTTCCGGCAAAGAAGTTATTAGCTTTCCCTTTTCATTCCCAATTAATTCTCTTGCTTTTTTCTCTCTATCACTTTTTTGATCTTCTTCTATTAAGTGATCAAAGGGCTCACTGTGAACAGCCTGAGCATTGAGAAAAACACCTACGTGAGGCTTTAAGATTGTTAGAAGGTAGCTCATGTTTTTAGGTGGATGCGGAGAGTCTATTCCCATTTCAACTATATATGTATCCACTTTTTCCCAATTCAAAACAAGCTTTACCGGAGCAAGAACGAGAATTCGAATCCAATCAATGTAAGAATAATCACGTATTTTTATTCCTAAAATATTTAAGGGTATTCCTGTTTCCGAGTTTGCTTTTTTGGAAATTTTGACTATTCCTGTGTTTTTAAGAACTGCCTCAACTGCATTTCTTGTGCTTGTTTTTCCAACACTTCCGGTAATACCAATTATTTTTGGATTGATTTTCTTTAACTGTAGTTTGGCAAAAAATCGCAGATAATAAAGAACTGCAAGTTTTGCATTATTTGTCAGTAGCTTTTTCATCAGCCTCTATTGACAAAATTTTATCACCAATCTCGATATTTTTGGCGATTTCCATTCCCTCAATAACTTCTCCGAAGTTGGTGTATTGACCTGTTAACCATGCGCAGTCATCTGTACATATGAAGAATTGACTGTCGTTACTAACCCTAACGTCTCCTCCTCTTGCAACTCCCAGACTGCCTAGTTTAAAAGGTGCATCACTTAGCTCGGTTGGCATTTTACCTCCACCAGTACCATTTCCTTTTGGATCTCCACCCTGAATCACCCAGTTTTCAACTCTGTGAAAATTTAAGTCTTTATAATATTCGGACTTTCCTTTGGTGAGAAAGTTTTTAACTGTCTCTGGAGCCTTATCTGAATAAAGCTTTAGAACAATGTCGCCCTTGCTGGTTTTTAATATCACTTTTTCTGACATGGATTCGATCTCCTCTTTTGTTAGATTTATAACTTTTTCTTCTTTTCCGTCTTCTTGACTGCTTTCTGTGGTTTCTGTTTGCGAAAGCTCATCTACACTTAAATCTTCTTGTGCTTGCTCTTCTCCTGTCTTCATTCCTACTATACTTTTGTTGTCTTTTGAAATCTCATCTAGGTTAATGGGGGTTTTGTTTGTGCAAGCAGAGAGAAAAATTGATAAAAATATGATCAGAACGGCTTTTTTCATAATACATTCCAAAATTTATACTGTGACATTGTAGCAGAAGATTTGTGGGTTTTTAGAAGAAAATTTAGATACGTTTGTAAGCGTAGGTCCCGCCAAGAATAAAAAGAGCACCAGCCATTAATAGAGCTATCGTCGGACCCTCTACCCCAGAAACTGGGGTGGTAGCAGGCGTAGGTGTTGGAGTGGTCCCACCAGTAGCTGGTGTTGGTGTTGGAGTAGCTCCTGACTCACTTGCAGCTTGTACAACTATTGTTCCTGTAAGAGAAGGGTCTATTGTGTCTGAGTAAGTGTACGTTCCCGCATAAATTAAAGTGATTGAACCTGTTTCACCCGGAGAAATTATGTCTGAATCCCAACTTAAACCATCATCTGTGGCAGTGTGCTCTGTAGTGTCATCATTTGTCCAAAGAATAGTGTCGCCTTCGTCAATAGTTATGGATTCTGGAATAAATCCTGTACTAGTAATGGATACATTTGTTGTCGCTGCAAACACTTCTTTCGACAAGACAAATACAAAAAGTATAGAAAGCATTCCAGCAAAAAGTTTTGGCAGGTGTTTCATGTCTTAATCAGAGTAACACAACTAAAGAAAGCTAATCAATAGTGTTAGTGGGTTGTGGTTTATATGGTTAATTGACTAAGATATAAGAGTGAAAAAAGTTGAAAAGTTTTTTTTAGATATTCTGATAAAGATTAGAAGAAAGCTCGATTCGAAAATTGGGATCTTGTATTGGGTGGGCATAATTCTTTTGATTGTCTTGATCGCCTATTTATTTTTATTTGCAAAACTTCTCGATAAGAATTTAGCAAATAGCAAGGTTTCTGAGACGAGTCTTACCTCTTCAGTTGCGAGCATATCTTCGCAGTTAATTGCAATGAAAAATGAAGATCAATATCTTAGAAATGAAAAGCTTGAAGCAACAATAAGCGCTATTGAAGAGACATACGATAGCGCATCTGAAACCTATGAGGATCTTTTGAGACTGAAAGATAAAACAAAAGTAAGTAAAGATTTGGATAATTTATTTTCAGAAGCCCTTGCTGAGCTATCTAAGAGATACTACGCAACTGCTGCTTCAGTGATTGAAAAATTGAGAGGAAAAATTGAAGATGAAAATGAAAAATTAATTGCTTCTTTTGTAATTCCGGAAAATTTACCTGCAGAGAATACTCCTCCGGGATCAGGTTATAGGAGACAGCGTGTAGTAATAGATATTGGTGAATACATGGTAAGCATCATTACCGCTGATTTAAACTCAACAAGAGTTGTTGTTGATACTGCTTCTGATAATACTTGTGCAAACGATTGTCCTGTAATGTCTTTGGCTTCATATGTTGAGAGAAGTGGTGCTTTTGCGGGAATAAACGGCTCTTATTTTTGCCCATCTACTTACCCGTCGTGTGCCGGGAAAACTAATTCTTTTGACACTTTACTCATGAATAAAAATAAGACTTATTTCAATTCTGACAACAATGTATATAGCACCGTACCTTTGGTGGTTTTTCATGGTAGTAGTGCAAGATTTCTTGGAAGAAGTCAAGATTGGGGTCGTGACGCCGGTGTTGATGCGGTTTTAGCAAACCATCCCTTGCTTGTATCAAATGGAAATGTGGTGTTTGGTGGAGACGGCGATCCAAAGAAAGGCAGTAAGGGAGGCAGAAGTTTTATTGGAGCTTCAGGTAGCACTGCATACATGGGAGTGGTTCATAATGCTACGGTGGCAGAATCAGCTAGGGTTTTGCAGGCGATGGGTGTTCAAAATGCCTTAAATCTTGATAGTGGTGGATCTACAGCTTTGTGGGTAAATGGAGGGTATGTTGCGGGACCTGGGAGAAATTTGCCTAACGTACTTTTGTTTGTTCGAAAATGAACTACTTAATAGTGTGTTCGTTCTGAAATAGATTTAGATTTGAAAAACTACTCGAATTCTGGGTAGTGACATTTTTTAAATTTCTTTCCACTATCACACCAGCAAGGGTCGTTTCTGCCTATTTTCTTTTTTCCTGATTCAACTTTTTGAACATGAACGTGCCTATCTGGTCTTGAGGATTTGTTCGCAGTTGCAGCTAAAGCAGAAGCAAAGTCTCCTGAGGTTTGCCTTCTTGGTTTGGGGGCGTCTTTGGTTGAAGATATATCTGAAACCTCTTCTTTTTTTGCCTCAATTACATCTGCTGGAATATTTTGAGGCATGTGACCCACTTGAATTCTAAATATTCTCTTAACTACTTCCGTTTCAATGTTTGCTAATAAAACCTCGAACATATCAAAGGCTTCTTTTTTGTATTCTGAAAGAACAGTTTGTTTGTCTCCTCGCAACCAAATTCCCTCACGTAAATCATCTATGGCGTCGATATGATCCATCCATAATGAATCAATGCTTCCGAGTAAGGCATATCTCTCTACTTGCTGCATCACATCACTTGTAAGTTGTTTTTCTCTTTCCTTGTAAGTTTTGTTGGCGATATCTGTTAAGGTTTTTGTTATTACCTCAACTTCTGTTTCCTCACTTAGTCTTTTTCTTAGACGACTTTGAGAGTTTGAATCAAACGGAATGATTGTGATAAATTCTTTAACTATTGCATCAATTTCCTCTTCAGAAAAATTCTCCGGAGCCCTGGAGATGACTATGTTTTGAATTTCTCCCTCTATCATTTCTAATACTTTGTTTTTAAGTTTTCTGTCTTCGCCTTTTTCTTCAGCTTCCTGTAGGAGTTTTTGTCTTTTTTTATAAATTATCTCTCTTTGTTTGTTCATTACGTCATCAAAATCGACAAGTCTTTTCCTTTGATCAAAATGAAATCCTTCAACTTTTACTTGCGCTTGCTCAATTGCCCTACTAACCATTCCTGCTTCAATTGGCTGATCTTCTGGAATCTTCAAGGCCTCCATGATTTTTGCTACCTGCTCACCTCCAAAAAGACGCATTATTTCATCATCAAGGGCTACAAAAAATCTAGAAGACCCTGAATCTCCTTGCCTTCCGGATCTACCTCTCAACTGATTGTCTATTCTTCTTGATTCGTGCCTCTCAGATCCAATAACGTGTAACCCTCCTAACTCCAAAACCTTTTCATTGTTTTTTTCCCATTTTGAAAAATCTTTTTTGGGAGAATCTGACTCTGGCTTGGATCCACCCAATACAATATCCACTCCACGCCCAGCTATGTTTGTGGCTACTGTAACTGAATTCGGTTTTCCCGCGTTCGCAAGAATTATGGCTTCATTTTCGTGATTTTTGGCATTTAAAACTTGATGGGGAATATTTTTTCTCTTTAAATACCTACTTATTATTTCGTTGTGCTCTATACTTCTAGTACCAATCAATACTGGCTGCCCTTCTTCATGTTTTTCTGAAACTTCCTTAACAATTGCTCCGTATTTGGCTCTAGTAGATTTGTAAACTAAGTCTGGATGATCTTTTCTTGTTATTGGCTTGTTTGTGGGAATTACAAGAACCTCTATGTCGTAAATTTTTCTAAACTCCTCAGCCTCTGTTGCAGCCGTTCCGGTCATTCCTGATAATTTTTCATACATTCTGAAATAGTTTTGAAGTGATACTGTCGCTAAAGTTCTGCTTTCTTGTTGAATCGGAACGTCTTCTTTTGCTTCGATTGCCTGATGAAGACCTTCTGAATATCTTCTTCCAAACATTAATCTTCCAGTGTGCTCATCTACGATGATAATTTGATTGTCTTTAACAACATAGTGTCTGTCTCTATGGAATAAAGTTTTTGCTTTTAGTCCCTGCTCGACATGGTGAATTGTATCAAAATCTTTTTCATATAAGTTGTCTATTCCTAGGTTTTTTTCCAGTCGCTTAAGTCCATAATCTGTTAGGTTGGCTGTTCGAAGTTTTTCGTCTAATTGATAATCAGTTCCTTCGGTGAGTCCTTGAATTATTTTGGCAAATTTATAATATTTTTGAGTAGGTTCTGTGTCTGGTGCTGAAATAATAAGAGGAGTTCTGGCTTCATCGATAAGAATTGAGTCTACTTCGTCTACGATGGCAAAATGATGTCCTCGCTGGACCATGTCATCTAACGACTGAGTCATGTTGTCTCTTAGATAATCAAATCCAAACTCATTGTTGGTTCCGTAAGTTATGTCTGCAGCATATGCTTCTTTTCTTGAAACTGGTTTTAATTTTTCAAGTCTCTCATCTCCTCTTTCTTTACCCTTGTGCTTTGGATCATAAATTGAGGCTGGCTGATTACCCTCTCCTGAATAAATAACTCCTACTGACAACCCTAAAAGATGAAATATTGGAGCCATCCAACCAGCATCACGCTGTGCTAGATAGTCATTGACCGTAATAAGATGAGACCCGCCTTCGGTAAGAGCATTTAAATATAGTGCTAATGTAGCTGAAAGTGTTTTTCCTTCACCGGTTTTTTGCTCAGCAACCATACCTTTGTGAAAAGCTATTCCTGCAATCAGTTGGACGTCATAATGAAGCATTCCTAAAGATCTTCTTGAAGCCTCTCTCACTACTGCAAATGCTTCTGGTAATATATCGTCTAGGTTTTCTCCTCGGCCTATGCGAAGCTTGAATTCTGCAGTTTTTGCTTTAAAGTCTGATTTTTTTAAATCCTTGAATTCTTCCTCATAAGAATTAATTTGTTCAACCACTGGTTGAATCTTTTTTAATTCTTTCTCATTGGTGTCTAAAAGTTTTTTGAAAATGTTTAACATCAAACTCCCTATAATCGAAGTACTATTGTAGACTGGAATATCATAAAATTCTAGACTTCTGAGTTTGAAATTTTATCAAACGAAAGCCTTTGTCTCAGAACAGATGGTATCACAATCGAACCGTCTTCTTGTTGATAGTTTTCCAATATGGCTGCGAGTAACCTTGGGGTGGCTGCGACTGTATTGTTTAAGGTGTGTACGTGTTTTATTGAACCATCCTTATCTTGATATCTCATATTTAGCCTCCTACTTTGAAAGTCGTTGAAGTATGAGTCTGAATGAGTTTCTCTGTATTTCTTTTGTCCTGGAAACCATGTTTCGATGTCGTATTTTCTTCTTTGTCCTGCACCCATATCTCCCGTACACATCAGGAGAACTTGGTATGGCAATTCAAGATCTTGCAATAAATTTTCTGAGAGCTTAAGCATCTTGTCATGCCATTTTCTGGTTTTTTCTTCATCTGATTCTACTAACATCACCATTTCTACTTTGGTAAATTGATGGACTCGAAAGAAACCCTTTGTGTCTTTCCCATAACTACCCACTTCTCTTCGAAAACATGGAGAAATTCCACAAAGTTTTATAGGTAAGTCCTTATGATTTAATATCTCATCTTTGTGGTACGCGGTTAATGAAACTTCGGCTGTTCCAATAAGGCCTT
>JBHPHI010000008.1:0-36998 GCA_042569595.1 Patescibacteria group bacterium | reverse complement strand
TTTTTCAAAGGTAGAAACAAAGTTTAATGTCAGTCTACCTTCAAAACTTCAGACTTTTCCAAGAAAAGCAGAAAACATCACAATAAACATACAATTAGAAGAATAACTCCTTCATTATGTTGTATCGATACGTTAAAGCACCACCAACTGAGGACATTTACCCACAACAAACTCCAGAATTTGAAGAGAAAAAAATTCCTCAAAAACCCAGGAATCCAAAAAACTTTAAAAAGCTGTTTCCCCCAATCCTAATTACCTTAGGAAGCATTTTAATTGCAAATGTTGCTTGGCCAATAATTTCTCATGAGCTAATTATTTCCCCTCAAATTAAAAGAGAGCCAATAATTTCTCCACTTCAAGATTTTGCTCACATTCAAACAATCCCCAACACCAGAGACACTCAAATAGCCCAATCCGACTCTCAAGCGGAGCAAGTTTTAGGTAGTCAGGTAGACTACACCAAAGCTCAAAATTGGTTCCCAACAGCGAACTTTACCACTGATCTAAAATACGGAGTCAGCAAATATACGCTTTCTATACCAAAAGTAGATGTAGAAGATGCAGAAGTAATTATTGGCGGGGAAAGCCTAAACCAAAGCTTAATTCATTTCCCTGGAACTTCTCTCCCAGGACAGCTCGGATCTCCTGTAATTTTTGGCCATTCAATTTTAAGGCAATTCTATGCTCCACAAAAATCAAACAAAGATAGATACGATAGCATTTTTAGTAAAATTATGACTTTAAAAGAAGAGGATGAAATTTTTATAGATTATGATGGAATCAAATACACCTACAAAGTGAAAGAAAGGGTGGAGGTTCAGCCAGAGGACGTTTTTATACTTCAACAAAGGCTAAACAATAGAGAGTTAAAACTAATTACTTGCACCCCAGAAGGAACTTATCTTAGAAGGGGGGTTATTGTTGCGGAGCTTGACTCAATTTACTAAAAAAAGTGATAAAATCTCACACATGACAAAAAAAATATTAGGAATTGATTATGGACAATCAAGAGTAGGTATTGCAATTGCAGATTCAAAAATTGCTGACCCACTAAGAACAGTTCCAGCAGATAAATCAATCAAAACAATAATTAAACTCATAGAAAGTCACGATATATCAGATATTGTTGTGGGAGTCAGTGAAGGAGAGACGCTAGAAAACACAAAAAGATACATCGAAGAGTTGGAAGGAGAAATTAATTTACCTATCCACACCCAAGATGAAACTCTCTCTTCATATGAGGTAAAGGAAAAACTTCTAATCACCAACAAGAAGAAAATCAAAGGTTCAATTGATCATTTTGCAGCAGCTTTAATTCTTCAGGATTATATCGACGAAAACAATATTTTCTAATCAATTTGTCAACCAAGCACATGGTTGCTACAATTGCGATACAATCAATAAAGAGGTAAAAAACATGTTTAAAAACATTATTGCACCAGTCCAAGCGTGGTTATTGTCAAAAGGTCAGTGCGTGGGGTGCGGAACACCACTTTCAAAAGGTGAAAAAACAAAAAGAAAAAATAGAAACCATAAAGTAGTCTGTAAATGCGGTAGAATTTTTATACTCGAAAAAGGGAAGAAGTACAGAAGAGCTCTTTTCGAAGAAGTTTAGATTTAATGAGAAGGTCCCCAAAGAAAAAACAGACAGCTTCGTTTATTGTAAAAATATTTTTTATTATTTTTGTGGCTTTTTTATCCGGAGGATTTTGGATCTTTCATAATTCCAAACCAGTTTCAGACGACAAAACAACAACCTCATTCATAATAAGAAAGGGAGAAACAATCGATTCCATCGGAACAAATTTAAAAGAAAAAAACCTAATTAAATCCCAACCAATTTTCAAATTTTTAGTTATGAAAGAAGGAATAGCTAAAAAAATTCAAGCAGGAAGCTTTAGTTTGTCGCCAAGCATGTCTGTAGAAGAAATTGCATTTGCATTAACGAGTGGAAGGCAGGATATTTGGATTACTGTAATTGAGGGAATGAGAAGAGAAGAAATAGCTGACAGTTTGCAAAAATCATTTTCAGAGTACGGAGTAGATTTTAGCCAGCAAGTATTTCTTGCAGAAACAACAAATAAAGAAGGTATGTTATTTCCAGACACATATCTTTTCCCCGTTTCAATTACTGAGGCAGAGGTAGCCTCAATGTTAACGACCACCCTCGATCAAAAGCTCACTAAAAAAATGAAAGCAGACATCACCGCAAAAGGAAGTACTCTAGGCCAAATTCTTACAAAAGCCTCACTTATTGAAAGAGAAGCCAAAACTTCTAGTGCAAGAAAAATGGTTTCAGCAATTATAGACAACAGACTAGAAATTGGCATGGCTCTTCAAATTGACGCAACCATGCAATATGCCAAAGGATTTAACAAAATTCACCAAGATTGGTGGGCTCCTCCACTTGCAGTAGACAAGAAAATTAACAGCCCATACAACACTTATCAAGTGACTGGTTTTCCGCCAGGACCTATCTGTTCGCCTTCACTTGACAGTATCCAGGCCGCCATATACCCCAATCCAAACGATTACCTCTTCTATATAACGGACACTAAGGGAAACATGCATTACGCCACCTCAATAGAAGAGCACAATTCAAACGTGAATACTTATCTGAGGTGAGTAGTTGACAATAATAGGCATTGTTGTTAACATACTATCAGCGTCACACAAGAGGACGTACTTTTTGTACGGCCTTCTTGGTTTTTTTCTGGCCTACTGCCATTAGTCAGAAGCGTTAAGAATAAAAAATTCAGTTCTGGGGAAAATTGTCTACTCTCAACTCATAAATCATAAATAAAAATTAGGGCACAAAGCTGCCCGATTTTTGTTATTCCCCATAAGTAGATAGTAAGTATTTAAAAGAGGACACTATGGCTTCAAACAAAAGACAATATTGGGGAAAAACAAACTTACCACTTCCAGAGCTAGATCTTATCGCAATCCAAATAGACTCATACAACACATTTCTAGAGAATCGAATAAAAGAAGCATTTGTTGAAATAAACCCCATCCAGGACTTTACAGGAAAGAACTGGGAACTTAAGTTTGGAGACTACACATTTGACCCACCAAAATACACACCAGCTATTGCAAAACAAAAAGGGCTTTCATACGAAATGGCATTAAGAGTTGAGACTACTCTTACAAATAAAATTACCGGCGAATCCACTACCCAAGAAGTGTTCATGGGAGATATTCCCAAAATGACCACTCAGGGAACCTTCATAATCAATGGAATTGAAAGAGCAGTTGTAAATCAGCTAGTTCGTTCTCCAGGAGTATTTTTCTCAGGGTCGATCGAAAGAACAACCGGAAGAATGTTATATCAAGCAGAACTTAGGCCCATTAGGGGGTCATGGCTTGAAATTCAGGTGGCAAAAAATGACGTTATTTCAGTTAAAATCGACAGACACAGAAAAATTATTGGCTCCACTCTCTTAAGAGCTATTGGTTTTGCTACAGACGACGAAATAAGAGAAGTTCTAAAAGAGTTCAACACCGACGAAGATCACGACTATATTCAAGCAACCATCGAAAAAGATCCAACCAAAACTAGAGAAGAAGCCTTAATTGAAATTTATCAAAAAATGAGGCCTGGAGAACCAGCTTTGCTTGAAAATGCTCAAGAACTAGTTTTTCAAATGTTTTTTGATCCAAGAAGATATGACTTAGATAAAGTAGGAAGATACAAGCTTAATAGAAAGCTTGGTGTAGAAATTGAAAATACCAAAGAAAACAGAGTGCTTACTCCAGAAGATATTCTTGCAACCTTTAAATATTTAATTGGTTTGCAAAATGGACAAGGGAAGGTAGACGACATTGACCACTTAAGCAATAGAAGAGTTAGAAGTGTTGGAGAATTAGTTGCAATTTCAGCCTTTAGAGTCGGGCTCTTAAGACTTGAAAGATCAATTAGAGAAAAAATGTCTCTAACCAAAACTGACGAACTTATTACTCCAAGTAGCTTAGTAAACGCTAGACCAGTTATTGCTACAATTTCAGAATTCTTCAGAAGAAACAGACTTTCAACCATATTAGACCAAACCAACCCATTATCAGAAATAGACAACATAAGAAGGCTGTCAGTTATGGGAACTGGTGGAGTTACAAGAGAAAGAGCAAGCTTTTCTATGAGAGACATTAATGCCTCTCAATATTCAAGAATTTGCCCAGTTAGATCTCCAGAAGGTCCAAACATCGGCCTTGTTACTTATTTAGCACTTTATGCAAAAGTAAATGATTATGGATTTCTTGAGGCTCCATACCGAAAAGTAGAAAAAATCACCAAAGGCAATACGACCAAAATTAGAGTAACCGACGAGGTTGTTTATATATCTGCAGATGAAGAGGAAGATAATTACATCACTGAAGCAGAAGTTAATATCGATAAAAATGGATTCATCACTGATGAATGGGTTCCTGTTAGATATCAAGGTGAATTTTTAGAAGCACCAGTAGAACAAGTCGAGTACATTGACGTTGTTCCAAGACAGGTTGTTGGAAGCAGTGCTTCTCTAATTCCTTTTATCAGCCACGACGAAGCCAACCGTGCTCTTATGGGCACTCACATGCAATGTCAGGCAGTTCCATTAATAAAGCCTCAATCACCTACAGTCGGAACAGGAATGGAAACAAGCATTGCCTCTTCAATGGAGAGAGCAATAAACGCATTAGGTGGTGGTGTTGTCGAATATGTTGATGCAGATAGAGTAGTAATCAAAATGAGTGCCAAAGATGCAAAAACACTTAAAGACGATCAAAGAGTTCAAGAATCAGAGTACATCACTTTTGAAGGCAGCAAAGCTATATATACCGTTCAAAAATTTGAAAGAACTTCTCAATCAACATGCTACTCCCAAAACCCTGTTGTTTCGGTTGGAGACAAAATTAAAAAAGGCGATCTAATTATCGATGGCCCAGCAGCCGAAATGGGAGAATTAGCTCTCGGTCAAAATGTTACTGTTGCATATGCATCATTTGATGGTTTGGGTTATGAAGACGCCATTATTATTTCAGATCGACTAGTAAAAGATGACTGCCTAACCTCTATTCACATCAATGAATACAAGGCTCAGGTTATGGATACAAAACTAGGCCCTGAGGAGCTCACAAGAGATATTCCAAACATTGGAGATAAAGATTTAAGAAATCTTGCAGAAGACGGAGTTGTTGTTACAGGGTCAGAAGTTGGACCAAACGACATTCTTGTTGGAAAAATCGCTCCAAAAGGAGAGACGGAACTTACAGCAGAAGAAAGGCTGTTAAGAGCAATCTTTGGTGAAAAAGCTAGAGAAGTCAGAGACACAAGCTTAAGAATGCCTCACGGCGAATGGGGAACTGTTATAGATGTAAAAATTCTAGACAGAGACAAGGGTGACGAGCTTGATCCTGGAGTAAACATGGAAATTACCGTTAGGGTTGCTCAGATTAGAAAGGTCACTGTTGGTGACAAGCTGGCAGGAAGACATGGAAACAAGGGTGTTATCAGCAAGGTTGTTCCAGCAGCAGACATGCCTCACTTGGAAGATGGAACACCTGTAGATTTAATAATCTCCCCTCTTTCAGTTCTAGCCCGTATGAACTTAGGTCAGCTCTTAGAAGCTCATTTAGGTTGGGCAGCCGACAAGCTTGGCTACAAAGTTGCCCTCCCAGTTTTCGAAGAAGTTGATGAAGACAACATTACTGAAGAGCTGAAAAAAGCAGACCTTCCAGTCTCAGGAAAAGCCCAATTATATGATGGACGCACAGGAGAAGCTTATAAGGAAAAAACAGTTGTTGGTATAGGTTATATCCTAAAACTCATCCACATGGTTGAAGATAAATCTCATGCTAGATCAACAGGCCCATACTCCTTAGTTACGCAACAGCCCCTAGGAGGAAAAGCACAAATGGGTGGTCAGCGTCTTGGAGAAATGGAAGTCTGGGCATTAGAAGCTCATAAAGCAGCTCATACTCTGCAGGAGATGCTCACACTAAAATCTGATGACGTTGTTGGTAGATCAAAAGCTTTTGAAGCAATAGTTAAAGGAACAGAAATACCAAACAGCACCGTGCCAGAGTCATTTAAGGTTTTGGTAAAAGAGTTAAACAGTTTAGGTTTAGACGTAAGTCCAACAGAAGCTGTGGAAGAAGATATTGTGGAAGTTGTCGAAGAAGAGCAGCCAAAATCTACAAGCGACAATCCAAGCGATGATGATCAATCGGACAATTCAGACGATACAAATCAATCACAAAGTAGCGACCAAGAGGAAGCCTCTGACGAAAAACCCAACACACCCCCAGAAAAAGATCAGAAGGGTGAATACTCAGAAAGCGTCGGACAATAGAAAGGAAAAAAATGAAAAATATTGTTGATTTCTCAGGCATTCAAATAAGACTAGCTTCATCAGAAACAGTCAAGTCATGGTCGCACGGAGAGGTGACCAAGCCGGAAACTATAAACTACAGAACCCTAAAACCAGAAAAGGATGGCTTATTCTGCGAAAAAATATTTGGACCAACAAAAGATTGGGAATGTTATTGTGGAAAATATAAAAGAATCAGATATAGAGGAATAATTTGTGACAAGTGTGGCGTTGAAGTAACCCAGAGCAGGGTTAGAAGAGAGAGAATGGGCCATCTAAACCTTGCAGCTCCAGTAGCTCACGTTTGGTTCTTCAAGGGAGCCCCTTCCAAACTTTCACTGATTCTAGATATTTCACCAAGAAATCTTGCCAATATTATCTACTTTTCTCAATATGTTGTTTTGTCTGTAGACAGAGACAAAAGAGTTGAGATTATGAATTCTCTTGAGGAAAAACTTGAAGGTATAAAAGAAGATCTTAAAGCTAAAGCAAAAGATGATATTGAAAACGAAAAGAAAAACCTAAAAACAGCTATAAAAATAATAAAAGAACAAATCAAGTCTAAGGAACAACAAGAGCTTAAGGTGTCTGAAGCCACCATCAAAAGCAAACAAGCAATTCAAGGTATTAAGGAAAGACTTAGTTCTGAAAGTGACAATGCTGACACAGTCTATAAAACCGTCAAAGACATGGTGAAAAAACTCAAAGTTAAAGCCATCTTAACAGAAGATGAATACCTAAAGCTTTGGGAATATGAAGCTTCCGATCACATAGAAGTAGGAATGGGAGCAGAGGCTTTATTAGAGTTAGTTAGAAAAATTGATGTTGAGAAGCTCACAGCAAAACTAAGAGAAGAAAGCAGAACCACCACAGGAGCAAAGCATGTCAAAGCTACAAAAAGACTAAGAGTAGTAGAAGGAATTAAGTTGGCAGGCATAAATCCAGAATGGATGATTATGAAGATGCTTCCAGTTATTCCACCAGACCTTCGTCCAATGGTTCAACTTTCAGGAGGGAGATTTGCAAGCTCAGACTTAAATGATCTTTATAGAAGAGTTATTAACAGGAACAACAGATTAAAACACTTAATAGATCTTGGTGCTCCAGAAATCATTTTAAGAAATGAAAAGAGAATGCTCCAAGAAGCTGTAGACTCACTCATTGATTCAAGCCAATCAAGAACTACAACCAGACGAAGAAGAAGAGAGCTAAGATCTCTTTCAGAAATGTTGAGAGGCAAGCAAGGAAGATTTAGACAAAACCTACTTGGAAAAAGAGTAGATTACTCTGGTCGTTCAGTTATTGTTGTTGGTCCTGAGTTAAAACTAAACCAATGTGGTTTACCAAAAGACATGGCTTTGGAAATGTTCAAACCATTTGTTTTAAGAGAATTAATCAAACTTGGAACAGCTCCAAATGTTAAGTCAGCCAAAAACATTATCGAAAACAGGGATCCCGAGGTATACGATATTCTTGAAAAAGTAATAAAGAATCATCCAGTTCTTCTAAATCGTGCACCTACTTTACACAAGCTAGGTATCCAAGCATTTTACCCAGTTCTTATTGAGGGGAATGCAATTAGTATTCATCCTTGTGTTTGTGCGGGATACAACGCTGACTTTGATGGAGATCAAATGGCAGTCCACGTACCTTTAAGTATTAATTCTAGAGAAGAATCAAAGAGGTTGATGTTGGCTCAAAGCAATCTTCTAAAACCAGCTGATGGATCTCCAATTACCGTTCCAAACAAGGAAATGGCAATGGGTTGTTATTATATGACCTCCATCGATGAAAGAATTGAAGAAATAGGCACTATATTTACCAGCACATCCGAAGCTGAGACTGCATATCAATCAGGAAAAATTGACCTAAGACAACAAATTAAAGTCAGAGTCACAAACAAAAAGAAAGAGGTTGAAATAATTGAATCTTCCATAGGAAGAATCCAATTCAACAACATTCTTCCAGAAAGCTTGAGATTTATTAATAAAGAAATAAATGCTGGAGCTATTAAAGGGATTATTAGAGACTCAATAAAGCAATTTTCCGCTGATGAGACCGCTGAATTAATAGATAACATCAAAAACTTTGGTTTTGATGGAGCTACAATTTCAGGACTCTCCGTTGCCGTTTCCGACAATGAGATGATTGAAGAAAAAGACGGTCTTATTGAAGAAGCCAACAAAAAAGCAGAAGCTATTCAAGAAAACTACAGACAAGGTCTTATAACCGAAGAGGAAAAGAAACGTCTTACCAATGAAATTTGGATTGATACTACCGAAGAAATAGCTGACAAAACCTGGGACAAATTTCTTCCAGGAAATGCTGTCAAAATCATGATTAACTCCGGAGGAACTCGTGCTAGTAGAGATCAGGTAAAACAATTAAGTGCCATGAGAGGTCTAGTCGTAGATCCTCTTGGAAAAATTGTTGAACTACCAACAAAGAGTAACTTTAGAGAAGGTCTTTCAATTTTTGAATACGTTACTTCTTCTAGAGGATCCAGAAAAGGTTTGACTGATTCAGCTCTAAAAACAGCTGACGCAGGATACCTTACTAGACGTTTGGTAGATGTAGCCCACGACTCAATAATAAGGTCCGAAGATTGTGGTTCTAAAGAATTCATAGAAATCATCAGAGAAGGCAAGAGAGAAAAGTCTTTTGTAAACAGAATTACAGGCAGAGTTGTAGCCAAGCAGGTAACCGCCTCAAAAACCAAAAAAGTCTTAATCAAAAAAGGCAAAATTATTACAGAAACAATTGCAAAAAAGATAGAAAAAGCCAGCGTAGACAAAGTTTCAGTACGATCACCATTGGTTTGTGAATTAAGACATGGTATTTGTGCAAACTGTTATGGTTGGGACTTTTCTACCAAAGATCTTGTTGAGTTAGGCTCACCTGTTGGGGTAGTTGCAGCACAATCTGTTGGAGAACCAGGAACACAGCTTACAATGCGTGTAAAACACGCAGGGGGTATTGTTGGTCTAGATGTTACTCAAGGCCTTCCAAGAGTAGATGAATTATTCGAAGTAAGAAATCCAAAAAATCTTGCACCACTTGCAGAAGTAGCAGGAAAGGTTGATGTGGAAGAAACCAAGTCTGGGTATGTTATTACTATTCAACCAACTGACAAAACAGAAGAAGAAAAATCATACACAATTCCTCTTACGGGAGTCTTAAATGTTCAGACCGGAGACCTAGTTGGTACAGGATCACAGCTTTCTTCAGGAAGCTTAAACGTAAAAGATATTACAAAAATCAGAGGAATAAAATCAGCCCAAGAGTATTTACTTGAAGAAATTCAGGCAGTTTATGAGTCTCAGGGTATTCCAATCAACGACAAGCACTTTGAAGTTGTGATTAATAAGATGAGCGACAAAGTAAAAGTCGAATCATCCGGAGACACAAGTTTGCTTCCAGGAGAGGTTGTAAGTAGAGCAGCTTTCGAAAGCGAAAATGAAAACATTCTCGCTGAAGGAGGAGAGCCAGCTACTGCTCAAGTAATAATCTTAGGAATTAGCAGAGCCAGTTTACATACAGACTCATGGATGTCAGCAGCTTCATTCCAGGAAACCACTAATGTGTTAACTGACGCTGCTCTAAGAGGCCAAGTAGACAACTTGAGGGGACTTAAAGAAAATGTGATTATTGGTAGACTAATACCAAGCACGCCCGAGAGAGCAAGATTAAAATAAGTGTATGCACTTGAGGCATTTACAAGAATGCCTTACGAGAGTAAAATACACAACGTGAAAGTCTTTAAAGTCACATAACAATAAAAGACTTGCAAGAATCGTTAAAGGCGGTTTTTGCCGCCTTTTTTGTGAAATAAATTATTAGTAAAAAGAAAACATTATGCCAACCATAAACCAACTTGTAAGAAAAGGTAGGAAAGTTAAACCAAAAAGGGTTAAAGGCACAGCCTTGAGAAAAAGCTACAATACCTTGAAAAACAAACCTTCCTCAACAATAAACCCTCAAAAGAGAGGTGTCTGTGTTGTTGTAAAAACCATGACTCCTAAAAAACCCAACTCAGCACTTAGAAAAGTTGCTCGTGTTAGATTAAGCAACAGACAAGAGGTAACAGCATATATTCAAGGAGAAGGACACAACTTAGCAGAACATTCAATCGTTATGATAAGAGGTGGGCGTGTAAAAGATCTTCCAGGAGTTAAATACCACATTGTTCGAGGCAAATACGACTGCGCTGGCGTTGAGGGTCGTAAGAAAGCCAGAAGTAAATATGGAACTAGAAAAGATAAAGCAGGAGCAAAAAAAACTGCCTCAAAGGAGTAAAGAATTATGAGAGGAAAATCAGTCAAAAAAAGAATTATAGAAAAAGACCCAGTTTATAACAGTCGTTTAGTTACTAAACTTATAAACAGAAGTATGATTAGCGGAAAAAAAGCCGTAGCAGAAAAACATGTTTATGGTGCCTTTGATATCATTAAATCCAAAACCAAAAAAGATCCACTTGAAGTATTAGAGATAGCCTTAAAAAACATTAGTCCTCAAATGGAAGTTAGGTCAAGAAGAGTAGGTGGAGCTGCATATCAAGTTCCAATGCCAGTTAAAACCCATAGAGCAAACAGCCTAGCTATCCGATGGTTAGTTACCGAAGCTCAAAAACTTCCCAACAAAGAACATCACACATATATGGAAAAGCTCGCCACTGAGATTATCGGTGCTTCTACAAACGAAGGTAGAGCAATTCAAAAGAAAACCACCTCTCACAAGATGGCCGATGCCAACAAAGCCTTCGCCCACTTCAGATGGTAGTATTTATCAGATTAGATAAGGATAGGCATGTCAGACACACCCCAAATTCCTCTTGAAAGAATTAGAAATATTGGGATCATAGCCCATATTGATGCTGGAAAAACCACTACCACAGAAAGAATTTTATATTACACCGGAAAAACCTACAAAATAGGTGAAGTTCATGAGGGTGACACTCAAATGGACTGGATGGAACAAGAAAAAGAGCGTGGTATTACCATCATGTCTGCCGCCACCACCGCATTTTGGACACCAGTATTAGAAACCACGCTTCCAAAAGAAAATTACAGAATTAATATTATTGATACCCCAGGACACGTTGATTTTACAGCCGAAGTCGAAAGGTCTTTAAGGGTTTTGGATGGAGGAGTAACAGTTTTGGATGGAAGCGAGGGAGTTCAGTCACAGTCTGAAACCGTATGGAGACAAGCAGATAAGTACAAGGTTCCAAGGCTTTGTTTTGTAAATAAAATGGATAAAGTTGGGGCGGATTTCTTCGCCACAGTTGGTGATGTTGTAGAAAAGCTTGGAGCAAAACCAGTCATTATGGCTCTTCCAATTGGAGTAGAGAACACATTCAAAGGCAACGTTTTACTGCTAGAAAGAAAAGCTATTGTTTGGGAAGGTGATGAAACAGGAGCAGAATATGTCGAGGGAGAAATCCCAGCAGACATGAAGGATCAGGTTGAAGAATATAGAGAAAAACTTATAGAAGAGGTATCAGGAACAGATGACGCTCTCACAGAAAAATACTTATCAGGAGAAGAAATTTCACTTGACGAGGTAAAAACTGCACTTAGAAAAGCAACCATAAATAACGAGTTGGTTCCTATTTTCTGCGGAAGTTCTTTAAGAAACAAAGGTGTTCAACCACTCCTGGATGCTGTCGTAGACTTCCTTCCCTCTCCTAAAGATGTCAAAGAAATTGAAGGCACAAACCCCAACACTGAAGAAAAAGAATCTAGAAAATTAGTTCCCGAAGAAAAATTCGCAGCCCTAGCATTCAAAATTCAAACAGACCCGCACGTCGGTAGACTCACTTACGCCAGGGTTTACTCTGGAACTTTAGATTCAGGCTCATACGTATTAAATGCTACAAGCGAGTCAAAAGAACGTGTTGGTAGATTACTTCTCATGCACGCAAATCAAAGAGAAGAAATAAAACAAGCAAAAGCCGGAGAAATCGTCGCAATTGTTGGTTTAAAAAACACCAAAACCGGAGATACTCTCTGCGCAGAAAACAACCCAATTACTTTCGAAGGAATTGATTTTACTGAGCCAGTTATTTCTCTAGCAATCGAACCGAAAACAAAAGCAGACCAAGAAAAAATGGGTATGGCACTTCACAAGTTATTAGAAGAAGACCCAACCCTACAAGTAAAAGTAGATCAAGATACCGGCCAAACTATCATTAAAGGAATGGGAGAGCTTCATCTTGAAATTATGGTTGATCGTATGAAAAGAGAGTTCAACGTTGAAGCTAATGTTGGAAACCCTCAGGTTGCCTACAAAGAAACCATTAATACAGAAGCTTCAGCGGAAGGAAAATACATTCGTCAGTCAGGTGGACGTGGTCAGTATGGCCACTGTCATTTAAGAATTGAGCCAAAAGGACGTGGTGAAGACAATGAGTTCTTAAACGAAATCACTGGAGGAGTTGTTCCAAGAGAATTTATTCCTGCAGTTGAAAAAGGAGTAAAGGAAGTGTGGGAAAACGGAGTTATCGCAGGATATCCTCTAGTTGACATGTCAGTCGCACTCTACGATGGAAGCTTTCATGAGGTGGACTCAAGTGAAATTGCCTTCAAAATAGCAGGATCTATGGCACTTCAAGAAGCAGTCAGAAATGCAACCCCAGTATTGCTTGAGCCAATAATGAAAGTTGAAGTAACTACTCCAGAAGATTTTATGGGAGACATTATCGGTGACTTGAGCAGTAAAAGAGCTCAAATTCAAGGAACAGCCACTAGAGGAAACGCCCGAATAATTACATCTCTGGTGCCCTTGGCAGAGCTAACTAGGTATGCTACAATACTGCGAAGCATGACCCAAGGTCGAGCTAGCTATTATATGGAAACAAGTCACTACGACGAAGTTCCATCCAATATTGCTGAGGGAATTATAGATCAATACAAAAAATCAAAAAACTCAGCAGATAATTAGAAATAAAACAAAAAAACAAGGAGAAAAATGGCAGACAAATTTCAAAGAACAAAGCCTCATGTAAACATTGGTACCATTGGTCACGTTGATCATGGAAAAACTACTCTTACCGCTGCAATCACAACTACGCTAGCAGCAAAGGGTTTTGGAGAAGCCATGAAATTTGAGGACATTGATAATGCTCCAGAAGAAAGAGAACGTGGAGTTACAATCAACGTTTCCCACGTTGAATATGAAACAGACAAGAGACATTACGCTCACATAGATGCTCCAGGACACAGAGACTACATTAAGAACATGATTACAGGCGCCGCACAAATGGATGGCGCTATTTTAGTTGTAGCAGCAACTGATGGTCCTATGCCTCAGACAAGAGAACACATCCTGCTTGCTCGCCAAGTTAACGTTCCAAAACTAGTTGTAGCTTTAAACAAAGTTGACTCAGTTGATGACCCAGAACTTCTCGACTTAGTTGAAATGGAAGTTAGAGAGCTATTAAGCAAATACGAATTCCCAGGAGATGAAATCCCTATAGTTAGAGTTTCAGCCCTTAAGGCCTTAGAAGGTGACGCCAAAGCACAAGAAGGCGTAATGGAGCTTATGGCAAAAGTAGATGAATACGTTCCAGTTCCAGAAAGACCTACAGACAAGCCATTCCTTATGGCAGTCGAAGACGTCTTCTCCATTAAAGGAAGAGGAACTGTTGCTACAGGCAGAATCGACAGAGGAATTGTTAAAGTCAACGAAGAAATCGAAATCGTAGGACTTAAAGAAACTCAAAAATCAATCGTAACTGGTGTTGAAATGTTTAGAAAAACCCTTGATGAAGGTCAAGCTGGCGACAACGTCGGAATCCTTCTAAGAGGTGTTGAAAAAGAAGAAATCGAAAGAGGCCAAGTTCTTGCTAAACCAGGATCAGTTTCTGCTCATACAGAATTTGAGTCAGAAGTATACATCCTAACCAAAGAAGAGGGTGGTCGTCACAAACCATTCTTCACAGGATATAAGCCTCAATTCTACATCGGGACCACAGACGTAACCGGTGAAGTTAAACTTCCAGAAGGTGTAGAAATGGTTATGCCTGGTGACAACGCCAAGATGAACGTCAAGCTAATTCAACCAGTTGCAATAGAAGAAACACAAAGATTCGCTATCCGCGAAGGTGGTCAGACCATCGGATCTGGTGTTATTAGCAAGATCAGTAAATAAAGATAAAAAATAGAAAGTAGAGCGGGTACGAGTTGCCCGCTCGCATTTTCTGCCCAATTATTAAAAAGCAGGGATTAACATAAAGCTATGACTCAAGGAAGAATTAGAGTCAGATTGAAAAGCTACGACCATCGAGTAATCGATGAGGCAGCTCAAAAAATACTGGATACCGCTCTGAGCACGGGCGCACAGGTAGTAGGTCCGGTACCTCTTCCCACACACAGGAAGAAATTTACCGTAACCACTTCTCCGCACACAGACAAAGATGCAAGAGAACATTTCCAGATATTAACCCATAAACGCCTTATTGATATTCAAAAACCTACAGGCAAAACAATCGACTCACTTATGCACCTTGAGTTGCCTGCTGGAGTTGGAATAGAAATCAAGATGTAAAATGCCTAAGGAGGCATCTTGGTACCACATAGCTAACAAAAAAATAAAAAAGGATATGATCAACGATCGTATACCGATCGTTTTTTATTGAAAATGATAGATGCATACATAACTACAAAAAAACAAATGACTCAAGCCTGGAATGAAGACGGCAAAAGAATTGCTGTATCAGTTCTAAAGGCAGATCCTGTTGTAGTTACTCAAGTAAAAACCAAAGAAAAAGACTCCTATCAGGCTGTAAAAGTTGGTTTAGGTACTCAAAAAGAATCAAGAATAAACAAACCACAACTCGACTACTACAAAAAGAAAAACCTTAAAAACTTTCCAAAATGGACTAGAGAGCTAAAAACAGAATCCTCAAATGAACATAAGATCGGCGACACAGTATCAGCCGATCAAGTATTAAAAGAGGGTGATGTTGTTAATGCTCAAGGTATTACAAAAGGAAGAGGTTTTACTGGAGGAATGAAGAGATGGGGTTTCCATGGAGGACCAAGAACTCATGGACAATCAGACAGAGCCAGAGCCATCGGATCTATTGGTCAAGGAACAGACCCAGGAAGAGTCCACAAAGGCAAAAAGATGCCAGGACACTACGGAAATGCTACCAAGACTGTTACAAACCTAGTTGTGGTTAAAGTAGATTTAGAAAACAACGAAATTTGGGTATCAGGCCCAGTTCCAGGACACATCAACGCAAAAGTAATGCTAACCAAAGTTGGGGAAAAGAAAAAATTCGTAGCCCTAAAAGGCATCAAAGAAGAATCAAAAGAAGAGGAAAAACCAATTGAAGTAAAAGAAAAAGTAGAGGTTAAGAAGTCTGAAGAAAAAACTCAAGAAACCCCTAAAGACGCTCCAAAGGAAGTTAAAGAAGACAAAAAACCAGAAAAAACAAAAGAAAATAAAGAAAAATAATGACAATTGACGTTCTAAATACTACCGGCAAAAAAGTAAGCACCCTAACTCTTCCAAAAGAGATATTTGAGGCAAAAATAAACGAAGAGATTTTAGCTCAAGCTTTAAGGGTATACGTTTCAAATCAACACCAAGGCAGCAAAAAAGCCCTCACAAGAGGAGAGGTAAAACGAACCACAGCCAAAGTTTGGAAGCAAAAAGGAACAGGAAGAGCACGTCACGGATCAAGAAGAGCTCCTGTTTTTGTTGGAGGCGGTGTAGCTCATGGACCAAAAGGGCTAAAAAGGAAGCTTACTTTAAACAAAAAAATTAGAAAACTTGCATTACTTTCATCCTTAAGCAGTCAAGCCAAAGAAAAAAACATCATCGCTGTGGATGGATTAGAAAAAATCAAAACAAAAACCAAAACAGCACAACAAGCATTCAACAAAATTGCAAAATACTCACACAACACCAAAGATAGATTACTTATTGTTCTATCAAAACCAGAGAAAGACCTCATTTTAGCAACCAGAAATTTACCAGGAATTACTATTACTCAAGCAAACAGACTAAATGTTTATGAACTACTCAATGCAAAAAAAATTATTCTAACCAAAGACACAGTCAATAAAATGAAAGACTTGTTCATTCCTAAAAAAGACGTCAAGGAAGCAAAATAAATGAAACTACCATACATAATCAAAAAACCAGTTATTACAGAGCAATCTTTAAAAGCTACAAAGGATGGAGAATTTACCTTTGAAGTAGACGTATTGGCCTCAAAAGGACAAATAAAAGAAGCTATTGAAACCTATTTTGACGTAGATGTTACAAGAGTTAGAACATCCAAGTTATCAGGAAAAACCAAAAGAGTTGGAAAGCTAAGAAGAGAAATAAAAAAAACAAGCAAGAAAAAAGCAATTATAAAAATAAAAAAAGGACAAACAATCAAATTGTTTGATGTCCAAGAATAATCATGGCGATCGTAAAAACAAGACCTACCAGCCCAGGAAGAAGACACTACACCAGAGTCGTGTCAGATGTTTTGACAGGCAAAAATAACCCTGAAAAATCATTGCTAGGAAAAGCTTCAAAAAGAACTGGACGAAACAATTCCGGGAAAATCACCATGAGACACAGAGGTGGTGGAAACAAGAGAAAAATAAGAGTAATTGATTTCAAGAGAAACAAACACAACGTTCCAGGCAGAGTTGCTTCCATCGAGTACGATCCAAACAGAGGAGCCAACATTGCTCTAGTCAACTATCTTGATGGAGAAAAAAGATACATAATAGCCCCAGACGGCCTAAAGGTTGGCGCGTCTGTAGTTTCTGGAGAAAAAGTTGAACCAAATGTAGGAAACGCCTTACCACTCAAGAACATTCCAGCTGGAATAGCAATTCACAACATAGAGATTAGACCTGGAAAAGGAGGCCAGCTTGTAAGAGGAGCAGGAAACTCCGCCCTCATCCAGTCAAAAGAAGGAAAGTTTGCTACAATCCTTCTTCCAAGTAAAGAAATCAGACTAATCAACATAAACTGCTACGCCACTATCGGCCAAGTAGGAAACATGGAGCTTAAAACCAGAAAACTTGGAAAAGCCGGAAGAAGACGCCACATGGGGTGGAGGCCAGCAGTAAGAGGTGTTGCAATGCATCCAGGAGCTCACCCACATGGAGGTGGAGAAGGAAGATCAGGAATTGGAATGAAAAGTCCAAAATCTCCTTGGGGCAAGAGAACTTTAGGGAAAAAGACCAGAAAGAAAACAAAATATTCGGACAAATACATTATTAAAGACAGAAGAAAATAAAAAGAAAAACAAAAAGCAAGACAAGGGCAAGGAAAAAGACAATGCCGAAGAAGGTGAAGTAGTAGAAGATTAAATAATTGGAAAAATAGGGCAGGGGAGAGAAAATTTTCTCTCCCTAAGCCTTACATTATATGAAACTTAAAACACACATTTTTTCTCTTTGCGATTACGCTTCAGTTACTAGAGATGGAAAAATGAATTTAATGGGAGTTTTTCGTCAGTTATTTATAGAAGAGCTTCCCGCTCAATTCGTAAAATTTTATATTGCTGCCTCAATTGAAGGAAAGCCTGATAGTAAGCATAGAATTCATATATCCATCCACAAACCAAACGGAAAGTTAGCTGTGCCGAGGGAAGATAGAATTCTCTATATTGGTCCAGCCGGAATTGTTAATCTAATTACAGACATTTTAAATATGCCTATAGACAACATAGGCGACTACACTATAAAAATAACCACTGTGAACAAAGAATTAATAGGTAAAAGCAAGTTTCAAGTCATAAACTTAAAAGAAAAACAAAAAGTCACCAACTAATATGAGCACAAAAAGAGATTATTACGATGTTCTTGGGGTTTCTAAAACCTCTACCAAAGAAGAAATAAAAAAAGCTTACAGAAAACTAGCGCTTAAATTTCATCCGGATAAAAACAAAGAAAAAAATGCTGAAGCAAAATTTAAAGAGATAAATGAAGCGTATGAAATTTTAAGCAACGATCAAAAAAAGCAAACATACGATCAATTTGGTCACACAGCCTTTGATCCAAGTTCAGGTTTTCCAGGAGGGCAAGGAGGTAGGTCAGGACCTTTCACTTATACACACACTAACCAGTCGGGAGGGCCATTTAATTTCGGATTTGGAGATTTTTCAGATCCATTTGATATTTTCGAATCATTCTTTGGTGGAGCCAATCCTTTTTCAAGAGGTCCTCAAAAGCCTCACTATTCGATAAAAGTTGGGTTCATGGAGGCTGCAAGAGGTGTTGAAAAAACCATAGTACATCAAGGAAAAACCCACTCAATTAAAATACCGGGAGGAGCAGACAATGGCACCAGGATCAGATTTAATGATTTTGACGTGTCTATAGATGTATTACCACACGAGACTTTTAAAAGAGACGGCTACGATGTCTTTTTAGATCACGAAATTAGCATAAGCACTGCAGTTTTAGGTGGGGTAGAGAAGGTAGAAACCATTAATAAGCCAGTAAAAATAAAGGTAAGAGCAGGCACTCAATCTCACTCGATGATTAGATTAAAGGGGCAGGGGATAAATAATTTGAGGGGACAGGGTAGGGGAGATCAGTATATTCGACTAATAATCACAATCCCCTCTTCCCTATCACGAGAACAAAAAAAGTTGTTTCAGAAACTAAAAAAAAATTTCAATGAAGAAAAATAAAATTTTTGATAAAAATTCAACTTTAGCTGTAATTGGAGTTTCCAAAGATCAAAACAAGTTTGGATACAAAGTGTATAAAACCCTAATACACAACGGCTACAATGCCTTCCCCATCAACCCAAAATATCAGGAAATTGAAGGAAAACCTTGTTATAAAAACATCAAAACACTACCTCAAGCACCAGAGTTAGTCATAACAGTAGTTCCTCCAATAATAACCCAAGAGGTTGTAAAGGAAGCCAATAGATTAGACATCAAAAATATCTGGATGCAGCCAGGATCAGAGTCTAAAGAAGCAATTGAGTATTGCAAAACAAATAGTATTAACATCACTCACAATAAGTGCATCATTGTGGATGAGTTCAAATTAGATTTCTTCAAATAAATTCTCATCAAATCTTACAACAGTAGGTTCACCCGTATTAAATTGAAGCTCCACTATCTCCTTTCGTAGAGAGTGAAGCACCAGCTCATTTTCATCAAAATCATAATCCAAACTTATATGCGAAGAGTAAGTGGGCAGTTCATTGTTTATATATGGAGAAACATCAAACACTGTCCCCTGCCGGAGGATTGTAGAAAGATTTGTATTGTTTTTTCTAAATCTGTCTACGGGCTCTACTTGAACATAAAGCAATTTATTTTTTTGGCTATAAACATCAACTATTGTCGTCCAAGCATCAATAGATTTCATTAATAGGTCATTTACCCTATTTTTCAACCACCCTTCGTCGTGAGTATCTTTCAGAAAGAATGGAAAAGTTAAGCTAATGTGAAGGTTTGCTACAGGCAAAGACCTACCCACTATATGATCGTACGTGTTTTGGAGAATCAAACTCACATGTTCTGGAACCTTGTAGGCTACCATGTAACGCATAGGTTAATACTACACCAATCAAAATGATATGATACAGACATGAAAAACATCAAAGATTCATTTTACGGACAGCAAGAGGGGGAGGAAATTCTTCACGTGATTTCCCCTCACAACATCTCAATAATTTTTGGCCTCATAAAGCTATGTTTAGCCTCAGCAACAATCTTATTTGTGGGTTTTATTATACAAAATCAACTTCCTGGAATAAAAACAAGCATCTCAGCATACACAACTCTTGTTGGAATTCTTTTGGGCGTAGCTGGAACCTTTGCATTAATTTCCATGAACAAGAAGACTATTTCCTATCTCACTACCAGGAGAGTTGTTAGGTTTCTTGCTCACACACCATTTGCCACATCTGTAAGGTCCTTAACATGGGACCAGGCGGTAAAAGCAAAAACCCTACCTCCAAATTTTATTTATAAAATGTGGATGATTGGGGATATTACAATACACGCAAAATCTACGGTTTCAGCCATAGATACCAAAACCACCCACAACATAATTACCAACGACGACATTCACTTAAAAGATGTTTACTACTATAAAGATTTAGGAAATTATATTGAAAAGATAATTTATACGTTTAATAGGGACCCAAAAAATATAAATAAAATTAAACCTTTTGTTCAAAAACCAAAAGGAAAAAGGTATTAGGAAAGTTGACCATCACCCCATGTGATGTTAAACTACGGGAAAGCTAGACTTTGTCTTAAGTCAGGTGGGATTTCCCACCTTTTTTAATATTTGATTAAAGGAGATATGGCAAACATTCAAGCTAGAACAGAGTTTGCTTCGGCCATCAACCAGATTTGCGCCGAAAGAGGAATCGAACCTGAAGTGGTATTTGAAACTATTAAGTCAGCAATCCTTGCTGCATACAGAAAAGAGTTCAATATTGAACTCGAAGAAGAAGGCTATGAGGTTGAGCTAGATTCAGAGAGTGGAGCAGCAACCATTCTTCAAGAGCAGGACGATGGCAGCAAAAAAGACATCACTCCCCCAGGATTTGGTCGTATTGCCACTCAAACAGCCAAGCAAGTTATTCTACAAAGAGTCAGAGAAGCTGAGAAGGATGCTGTTATAGAAGAGTACAAGGATAAAGTTGACACTATGATTACAGGAATGGTACTTCGTTTCGATGGAAAAAACGTCATTTACGACATTGGAAGAGGTCAGGCATATATGCCTCCAGAAGACCAAATTCCAACAGAATTTTATAAAATGAACCAAAGAATGGCCGTATACATCAAAGATATTCGCGAAACTATGCGTGGAAAAACAATCATAGTTAGTAGATCTACAGAAAAACTAGTCATCGAATTATTTAGAAGAGAAGTTCCAGAAGTTTCAAGTGGTTCGGTAGAAATAAAATCAATTGCCAGAGAAGCAGGACACAGAACCAAACTAGCCGTTGACTCAACTCAAGACGGCGTAGATCCAGTGGGATCATGCGTTGGTCAAAAAGGAGTTCGTGTTCAAGAGGTTATTAACGAACTCAACAACGAAAAAATCGATATTATCCAATACTCAGATGATCCAAGTCTGTATATAGCCGCATCTTTAGCCCCTGCAGAAAACTTAAACATAGAGGTTAATGATAAAAAGAAAAAAGCTACAGTTACAGTTCCTGACGATCAACTTTCACTGGCCATTGGGAGAGGTGGTCAAAATGTTCGTTTGGCTGCAAAACTCACAGGGTATAAGATCGACATCAAGGGAACAAATGTAAAAGCAACAGTATCCGCCTCTGGAGAAGCTGAGTTTGAAATTGATGAACTTGGGCTAGATCAAGATGTTCGAGATATTTTAATTGGATCAAAAATCACCACATTTGAAGCAGTTTTCAATAAAAAAGATCAATTAACAGACCTTGAGGGTATTACCGAAGAAGTTGTAGAGGGAATTTTAGAAAAAATCAAAAAGTTTTCAGCCTCTTTGGATAAAATTACTCAGTCAGTAGAGGTTGAAGAGTCAGTAAAAGAAGACGAAAAAAAAGACGAGGCTGAAAAAAAAGAAGACTCAAAAGAATCAGAAGATCAGACCGACACAGAAGAAAACTAAATGAACTAGCATTAAGTATCAACAAAAGGAGGAAAATATGGGAAAGAAAAAATCAAAAAAGAAACCCAATAAAACCACATCCTCCTCAAACAACCGCCCCCCCATTGTTACAATCATGGGTCATGTTGATCACGGCAAAACCTCTTTATTGGATTTCATAAGAAAGTCTCACATTCAAGCCAAAGAAGCTGGCGGAATCACTCAACACATTGGTGCATACCAAATTAAACACCAAGACAAACCAATTACTTTTATCGATACCCCGGGTCACGCAGCATTCAATAAAATGAGATCCCGAGGAGCACAAGCTACAGACATAGTCATCTTGGTTATTGCAGCCACTGAAGGGGTAAAACCCCAAACAGTCGAGTCAATCAATCATATAAAAAATGCCAACGTTCCATTTCTTATAGCTTTAAACAAAATGGATCTTCCTGCGGCCGATCCAATGACTGCAAAAAGTGAGTTAGCAAAATATGAAGTCATGGTTGAAGAATTTGGTGGAAAAATTCCTACGATTGAGGTGTCTGCAAAAACAGGCAAGGGTGTAGACCAGTTGTTGGATATGATTCAACTCATGTACGACCTTGAACCAGTAGGGGCAAAAGAATCAGACCCATTAAATTCAGTTGTTATAGAATCTTCTCTCAATAAACACAAAGGTCCAATTGCAACAGTGTTGGTAAAAAACGGAACCATTAAGGTTGGTCAAACAATGTATGTTGAAAAAGATCAGTTCAAAGTTCGCTCACTTACGAACGATCAGGGAGAAAGAGTGAAGCTTGCTGGACCATCCACCCCGGTTGAAGTAACAGGATTTAAATCTACACCGCCAGTGGGAGCAAAGGCAACAGAGCAACCAACAGAGAAAACATTGACCATAGAAGAGGAGAAATCACCCACAGTCAACACAGATGAAGCGTCTCAGTATGAAGAAGACTTAAAAGCTCTTTTGGAAGAAAAAGAAATTGAGAAACCACCCAGCATCAACATCATCATCAAAACTGATGTTGAAGGTACTTTGGAAGCAATTAAAGTCAATTTACCAGATGAAGTTATTATTATAGACAGCTCAGTGGGTCAGGTAAGCGACTCAGATGTATTAATGGCCTCTTCTACAGGAAGCACAATAATCGCTTTTAATGTTAACATCCCAAAATCATCCAAAACACTAGCCATCAACGAGAACGTAAGCATTAAGCAATATTCCATCATATACAAACTTCTTGAGGATGTTGAAAAAATAATCCTCAAACTTCTTGAACCGACAATTGATGAAGAAGAACTTGGTGTGGCAGACATTCTTCAAGTATTTGAAATAAAATCAGATCGAATAGCAGGATGCAAGGTAGTTTCGGGAAGAATCGAAAAAACAGACCTAGTTCACTTAATGAGAGATGAAAAAATTCTCTCAGACGTAAAAATAAAGTCATTAAAACAAGCAAAAGTAGATACAGAAAAAATCAAATCCGGAAACGAGTGTGGAATTGTCATCTATCCCCAAAGCACTTTTCAAGTCGGAGACAAGCTCATTGCATACAAGAAAAAAGAAGAATAACCAGATTGACATTTAGTGTTATTAAGTTAATATTAACGCGACAAAGCAAACCTTTCCTGCCAAAAAGATTATGTCTGAACAGTTAGACCTAAATCCAGTTCAAGAATCTTTGGCTTCAGCCAACAACATCCTCGTGGTTATTGGAAAAAATCCCAATCACGACACAGTGGCTTCTGGCTTATCTATATACCTCTCTCTAAAATCATCAGGGAAAAATGTTGAAGTTGCATGTCCATCGCCAATGTTGGTTGAATTTTCAAGACTAGTGGGTCTAGATAAAGTAAAAGAAAAAGTCGGGAATAAAAACCTAGTTGTATCATTCGATTACATTCAAGATGGTATTGAAAAAGTTAATTACAACGTAAAAAATGAAAAATTTAATCTCATCGTTCAACCAAAAAAAGGAGCAAAACCTTTAGATTCTAAAAACGTATCTTTTTCATATTCTGGTATGCAGGCAGACATGATCTTCATTATTGGAGCTAGTTCTTTAGGTGATTTGGGTGTTATATACAAAGACAATCAAGAGTCTTTTGATAGCGCTTATACCATCAGCTTAAATAAAACACTTCAGAATTCATTTGCCCAAACAACAATTTCAGACGACAAAGCTAGTTCTATTAGTGAAATAACGGTTTGGTTTTTAGAGCAGACTGGCTATCAACCAAAAAACGACATTGCTTCAAATTTGTTATCTGGAGTGGATATGTCCACAAACCGATTTTCATCCCCTAATACACCACCTTCAGCATTTAAGGCTGCAGCAAAATTAATGGAAAATGGAGCCAGAAGGCAATTTGCTCCAGCAATTATCCCAAAACTACCTCAGATACCCACCCAAACAAAAATAGCCAACCAAGGCCAGAAGCCGCTTGTAGGGCCCATGACTCAGGATGACTCTCAAAAAACTCCCCCCAAAGAAGAACAACTCAAAACAAACGATGAGCAAGAAGAGAAACAAGAACCACCTAAAGAATGGTTAGAACCTAAAATATTTAGAGGCTCCACTAAAGTATAGTTTACTGAAGGCCAGGATCTTTGTTTTCAGCAATTACTTTTTTAGAAGAAACTTCTCCAGACTTATTTACTTCATACAAAATAACTTCACCGGTTTTCATTTCAATACTAGGAGCTTCTTCATCAGATATAGTTTCCAACAACTTGATTAAAGCCCTCAAGGAATTGTGATGAGCAGACAAAACAATACTTTTACCCTCAACTAGTAGAGGTAAAATATTTTTTAAGTAATACGGATGAACCCTTTCGCAAACCTGTTTTAGATTTTCTCCGTTTGGGATTGGAGTATCATACCCTCTTCTAATTGCCTGAAACGCTTCATCACCCACCTCTTCCTTCACTTCCCATTTATTTCGAGCAGTATAATCACCATAATCTCTTTCGTTTAAAGCTGCATGATATACAACTGGTAGATCAGCTCTATTAATTTCTTCAAGAATAATTTCCAAAGTTTGCTTAGCCCTTGCCAAAACGGAACAAAAACCCTGATCTATAGTAATTTTTTTTAAAGGCTCTGCTGCTTTTTTTGCTTCCTCTTTGCCCTTTTCAGTCAAAGAAACATCAGTTAATCCAGTCCACTTTCCAAGAGTATTCCACTCAGACTCACCGTGCCTTACAAGTATCAATTTCCCACTCATTTTTCTCCTTAAAAATTTCTAACGTAAGTAAGTGATAACATTACACCACAATAAGTGCATTGAAAAGAAGCCTTAGGGGTAAAAGTAGCATCCAACCAGGCTATGTGATAGAATACCCCACGTTGCGAATATATTTTGACAACAGCCTGCTGCCATTTGGCGGGTGTTAATATTTTAGAAAAGGAAAAATCACATGGCATTAGATATAGACAAAAAGAAAAAAATAATGGAAGAGTATGCCACCAAAAAAGGTGACACAGGCTCCCCAGAAGTTCAAGTCGCTCTTATTACAGAAAGAGTCAAGGAATTGGTGGATCATCTAAAAGATCACAGCAAAGACAATCACTCAAGAAGAGGGCTTCTTAAAATGATGAGCAAGAGAAGAAGACTTCTAAACTACATCATGAAAAAAGATGACGCTCGTTATAAAGGGCTTATCAAAAAACTTGGACTCAAAAAGTAACTTACGTTAAACTAAACAAGTTAATATATTTTAAGAAAGGAAAGAGGAACAGGGAACGGTAAAGAAATCAGAAGTGTAAGCTAAGAAAAATTCTTATAGTTGATATTTCTGACTTCTTTAACTTCCCCCTCAAGATATTATGAACGTGCACCAAAGCACAATGAAAATTGGGGAACAAGAAATTTCCCTAGAAATTGGTAAATTAGCCAACCAGGCATCCGCCGCAGTGATGGCAAAGTCAGGAGATAATGTAGTCTTGGCAGCTGTCACTATGAGTAAGGCTAGGGAGGACATCGATTGGTTTCCTTTGCAGGTAGAGTTTAGAGAAAAACTTTACGCAGGAGGAAAAATCAAAGGATCAAGATGGGTAAAAAGAGAAGGAAAACCCAGCGACGACACAGTATTAATCTCTAGACTAATAGATAGGTCAATAAGGCCTTTATTTCCAAAAGGATTTAAAAATGAGATTCAAGTAATCATTTACATGCTTTCTGTGGATGGAGAAAACCCAATAGATACTCTGGCAATGAATGCAGTATCAGCCGCGTTGTCAGCTTCACCTATTCCTTGGGAAGGTCCAGTTGGGGGAGTAAGAATCGGTCAAAACCCAGATTCCAGCGAACTTATTGTCAACCCAACATACGAACAATTAGAAATATCAAAACTTGATCTTTTTATCTCAGCCACCAAAGACAACATTCTTATGGTTGAAGCCGGAGCCAATGAAGTAATAGAAGACACATTGTTAAAGTCATTTTCACTAGCTCAAGAAAGCATCACAGGATCACTTAGTGGTATTGAAGAGCTTGTAAAAAAAGCAGGTAAGGAAAAAATTGAGTTTACCCCAGTAGAAACAGATAAAGAATTAGTAGAACTTCTTACCAAACAAACCAAAGAAGACATAGTAAAGGTTGTTAAGGCAAAAGCAAGCAATGACAGAGGCGCTGAGGGAGAATTGTTAGAAGCCTTGTTTGAGGAGCATGCAGAAACATATTCCAAAAAAGATATATCTTCTGTCGTTAGCGACTTAATAAAAGAAGAATCCAGAAAGCAAACTTTAGAGTCTGAAGTCAGGCCAGATGGTAGAAAATTAGATGAAGTAAGAAGCATTTGGGGAGAAGTAGATGTTCTACCAAGAACCCATGGATCCGCAATATTTACTAGAGGAATGACTCAAGCTTTAGTAATAACAACCTTAGCATCTCCAGCTCACGAACAACTTATAGAAAGCGCAGAAGGAGAAGAGACAAAGAGATACATGCACCACTACAACTTCCCCCCATTCTCCGTAGGAGAAACTGGCAGAGTTGGATGGCCCAGTAGGCGCGAAATCGGCCACGGAGCCTTAGCAGAAAGAGCTTTAGAACCCATGATCCCTTCCGGAGAGGAATTTCCCTACACCATTAGGGTTGTTTCAGAGATTATGAGCTCAAATGGATCTACATCACAGGCAGCAGTTTGTGGCTCAACTATGTCTCTTATGGATGCAGGTGTGCCAATCAAAAAACCAGTTGCCGGTATTGCTATGGGGTTGATCAGTGATGGAAAAGAATACAAAGTCTTATCAGACATCATGGGATTTGAAGATCACACTGGTGATATGGACTTTAAGGTTGCCGGAACAAAAGATGGTGTTACCGCCATGCAAATGGACGTAAAAATCAAAGGTATCCCATACGAAGTTCTCAAAAGAGCTTTAGAACAGGCAAGAATCGGAAGACTTCATATTTTAGACAAAATGATTGAAGTAATTGGAGAATCAAGAGCCAAGCTAAGCGATCATGCACCACAAATCGTAATCGTAAAGGTTCCAGTAGATCGTATTGGAGAAATAATTGGGCCAGGTGGCAAAATGATTAAATCAATTATTGCCGAATCTGGAGCAGAAGTAGACATAGATGATGAAGGCTCAGTCTTCATTAGTGCTACAGACGGTGAGGCCAGAGATAAAGCCAAGAGTATGGTCGAATCTATTATTAAAGAAGTAGAAGTTGGTGAAGAATACGACGGAGAAGTCGTAAGAATCACAGACTTTGGGGCTTTCGTAGAGCTTCTTCCAGGAAAAGATGGTTTAGTTCACGTTTCAAATATGAGTCCAACTTATGTTAGCAATCCAAGAGAGGTTGTTAGTGAGGGAGATGAAGTTCATGTCAGGGTCAGACAAATTGACGACATGGGAAGAATCAATCTAACCATGCTTACGCCTGAACAAGAAGAGCAAGCCAAGAAAAATCAGAGTCAAAACAGAGGTGGCGGCTCAAGAAATGGTGGAGACAGAAGACCGAGACACAATAAAGATTCAAGGGGTCCAAGAAGGCCACGAAGATAATCTTTTATTGTGACCCAAGGTCAATATTGATACCATTAATCTAACATGCCCACTACAGAAGAAACCCTGATTCAGGAAATCCAAGAGCTAAAAACAAGCGTTGATCAAGCTACTATTCCTCCAGAGCTAGTAACCAAGATCGAGGCAATGCTTGCAAGGCTTACGCGGTCAGTTAAGCTAGGTCACTACTCAGAAGAATACGAGCGCATGAGTCACTACATAAATTGGATTACCTCGCTACCTTGGAATAAAAAAACTCCAGACACCTTGGACACAAAAAAAGCTAAGTCAGTATTAGACGAACACCATTATGGTTTAGAGAACATTAAAGAGAGAATTTTAGAGTACATTTCAGTTCTAAAGCTCAAAACAGACAGAGGTCAAAATGCTTTTGCTCGAGCACCAATATTGCTGCTGGTGGGGTTAGTTGGTACTGGAAAAACCACTTTTGCAAAATCACTCGCCGAATCTTTAGGTAGACAGTTTGCTAGAATTCCTTTTGGAGGAATGGGATCAGCAAGGGATCTACGAGGTCAATCTAGATTACATTTAGAAGCTGAACCAGGGCACGTGATAAAAGCTCTAAGGAAGGTTAAAGCTAAAAATCCGGTTATCCTTCTTGATGAAATAGATAGAATATCAACCAATGCTTTGGAAAGCGTAATGGGCGTGTTAGTCGAGTTGCTAGATCCTGAGCAAAACAGCGCTTTCATTGATCATTACATAGACTTTCCCTTTGATTTGTCAGAAGTCTTATTTATTGCCACAGCCAACAACACAGGCAATATTGCTACTGCTGTTATGGATCGTATGGAACCAATCAGCATGCCAAGCTACACTGACGAGCAAAAAATTATTATTGGTAAAAAATATCTACTACCAAGAGCCATAGATGAATCTGGGCTTAAAACAGAAGATATTGAGATAGAAGAAGCTTTGTGGTCACAAATAACAAGACCATTAGGCTACGACGCAGGCATCAGAACCATGCAAAGGACAATAGTAAGTATGGTTAGAAAAGTTGCCAAACGAAAAGTTGAAGGCCATCAGGGTAAGGTGGTCGTCAATCAAGAAAATATTAAACAATTTTTACCCACATATGAAACGGAATTAATATAAACATGACAAATGAATTAAAAATAATACCATTAGGTGGCATGGGCGAAGTCACCAAAAACATGTTCGCCTACGAAACTCAAACAGAAATTTTGCTTGTTGATTGTGGAATTGGTTTTCCAGACTACACAATGCTTGGAGTGGACATTCTCCTTCCAGACATAAGTTATCTTGAGGACAAAAAAGATAAATTAGTAGGATTGCTACTAACCCACGCTCACGATGATCACATTGCTGGTCTGCCCTACATCTTGCCCAAACTTCCTCAAATACCAATATATGCATCAAAATTAACAGCGGGATTTGCTATAGACAGGTGTCGTGACTCCAAAATCCAACTAGACATTAGGGAGATAGACACTCAAGAGTTTGAGGTGGGAAGCTTTAGAATAAAACCAATTCCAATAACTCACTCTGTTCCAGACGGAAGGCATTTTGCCATAACAACACCAGCTGGTGTTGTCTATCACGGATCAGACTATAAGTTTGATGAAAATCCAGTTGATGGGAAACTATCAGACTACGAAACTATGAAAAGAGTTGGAGAAAAAGGAGTAATAGCCCTACTTTCAGACTCTTTAAGATCGGAAAGGCCAGGACATTCTTTATCAGAGTCACTATTAAAAGAAACATTTGAAAAAGAAATAAAAACGACTCAAGGTAAATTTATTGTTACTGTTATGAGCTCCAACATTCATCGTATTCAGCAGGCAGTAGATGTGGCCACAGAACACAATAGGAAAATAGCTTTTGTTGGTAGATCAATTGAGCAAAACGTAAAAACGTCTCAAAAACTCGGGTTTTTACACATCCCGTCAGAAACTATTCACAAAAGGAAAATAGACGACTACTCCTCAAGTGAAGTTTGTATAATTATTGCAGGCAGTCAGGGGCAAATAGGTTCTTCGTTAGAAAGAGCTTCAAAAAACGATCATGATCTCGTAACCATTGATCCACAAGATAAAGTTGTCTTTGCAACAGAGCCTATTCCAGGCAACGAAGTATATCTTTACGACACCATAGATAACATCTCAAGGCTTGGGGTTCAAATAGCATATCCAGAAGTAAGAGACGAAGACACACTTCATGTTTCAGGACACGGAAGCGCCGAGGAACTTAAACAACTAATCTCTCTTACAAAACCAAAGTATCTTATACCAATCGGCGGGGCTTATCGCCACATGGTTCAATACAAAGTTTTGGCGGAGGGCATGGGTTATAAAAAAGATCAAGTATTTATTTTAGACAACGGCCAAACCTTTAAAATAAATCAAGAGGGAGCATCAGTAGGAAAGCAAATCAAACTCAGGCATGTCATTGTGGACGGTCTGGGTGTTGGAGATGTTGGTCAGGTAGTTTTATCTGACAGGAGAAGAATGGCTGAAAGCGGAATACTCGTAGTTGTTGTATTAATAGGTAGAAATAATGGAAAAATAATAGGCAATCCTGAGGTAATTTCCAGAGGGTTTGTTTATATGAAAAACTCCAAAAAACTTATTTCAGATATAGCAGCCAAAACAAAAGACAATTTGCCAAAATCAATTAATCAAAATGATTGGTCAGGCATCAAGTCAAAAATTGAAAAAAACCTTCAAAAATTAGTATATAAACAAACACGAAGGCAACCCCTTATTCTTCCTGTAATCAGGGAAGTATGATACGATTTTTAAGATATGGGAAGGCGAAAAGGGCGTCGTAGAGCGCCATTTAAACTCAAGTTAAAAAAAGACACAATATACTCAATCGCGAGTGTTATCCTTATGGCGCTTTCTGGCATAATTATAATTTCATTTACTGGCCAGGGAACAGCTCTTTCATCTTTGAATCAAGTACTTGCAGAAAATTTCGGTTTTGCCACCTTACTTATGCCTTTTATTTTTATTAGTGCTGGTTTGATGATGACTCAACTCAACTGGAAAGTTGCAAGACCAAATGTTTTTTTTGGTGGGTTACTAATATTCATTATGATCCTAGGACTTGGAAGATCTGGTAGTGTTGGGTCAGAAATATTTTTGAATCTGGCTATATTAATCCACAGCATTGGCGCCACCATAGTTATGCTTGCGATGGGAATTATTGGATTCATGATTCTAACAGAAACCCCTTTGAGCGAGATATTACTTTTTATATCAGGAATATTTAGCAAAATAACATCAACAAAATCAAGTTTTACTACGAACAAAGCCAAGGTAGTCTTTGATAAAAATAAAAAATCGGGATTTAAAATCAAAGGCACTCCTAGTTCAGAAAAAAAAGGAGAAATGAAAATTAATCAAGATAAAAAAGATAGCAAAAAAACTAAAAAAGACGACAAAGAGAGTTTGGGTGCTCAGGTGATTGCTAATCAACCAGGAACAGAGCCAACTGTATGGAAGTTTCCTCCACTCAACTTACTTGAAGACAAAATTGGAGGCGAAGCGGACAGGGGGGACATAAAACAAAATGCTGCTGTTATCGAAAGCACTCTAGATCACTTTGGTATCAAGACAAGAGTTTCAGAAGTAAACCTTGGCCCAGCTGTCACTCAATACGCACTTGAGATCGCTCCAGGAACAAAACTTAGTAAAATCACTGCCCTACAGAGTGACTTAGCACTAGCCCTAGCAGCGCCCAGGGGTCAAATCCGCATAGAAGCACCAATACCCGGAAGGTCTTTGGTTGGAATAGAAATTCCAAACAAAACACCAGAGTTTGTTAGTTTAAAAGGAATGCTTACTTCAGATATAAAGAAAAACAAAAGCAAGTTAGCAGTTGGTTTAGGATTAAACGTCAGCAATGACACAGTAGTAGCAGACATTACAAAAATGCCTCACATTTTAATTGCTGGTGCCACGGGAAGTGGTAAGTCTGTTTGTATAAATACCTTTATCGCCACCATATTATTCAGATCATCACCAAACGAAGTAAAGTTTATTTTGGTTGATCCAAAAAGGGTCGAGTTAACTCCATATAATGGAATTCCCCACCTTCTCACTCCTGTCATTGTAGATCCAGAAAAAGTACTGTCAGCTCTCAAGTGGTCCATCGCTGAAATGGAAAGAAGGTATAAAATTTTCGCTGAAGTAGGAGTTAGGAATATTGAGGGTTACAACGAGTTTTCTGGTTTTCAAGCTTTACCATATTTAGTCATTATTATTGACGAACTTGCAGACATAATGCTGTTTGCTCCTTCTGAGGTTGAAGATACGGTTACTAGACTAGCCCAAATGGCAAGGGCCACTGGAATACACTTGATTTTAGCCACGCAAAGACCATCCGTTGACGTAATAACAGGGCTAATCAAAGCAAATATTCCTTGCAGAATTGCCTTTAACGTCACTAGCATGATCGACTCCAGGGTGATTATTGATTCTCCAGGAGCTGAGAAATTACTTGGAAAAGGAGATATGTTGTATATTCCTCCAGACCAATCAAGACCCACTAGGATTCAAGGTGCTTTCACTTCCGAGAAGGAAGTAAGAAAATTGATTAGTTTCCTAAAACAAACCGGAATAGAACCTCAATATACCGAAGAAGTCACCACAAAATACAAAGCCTCAAAAATATCAGGAGGAGGAAGCATTGAGGGTGACCTGGATGAGCTGTTCGACGACGCCGTTAGGCTCGTTATAGAGTACGACAGAGCATCAGCTTCACTACTACAAAGAAGGCTTAGTGTGGGTTATGCTCGGGCAGCTCGAATTGTTGATCAGCTTCAAGCAGCTGGAGTAGTATCCCCCCCAGAGGGGTCAAAACCAAGAGAAGTGTTAATAAAAAACGCAGATGAATTTTTAGCAAACCTGAAAGAATCTGATAATTAAATCTTTTCCTGCCGAAAAAATATATGAAAACTGTCGGCGAACTCCTCAAAGACCAAAGATTGAAGATAAAACTTTCTATAAGTGAAGTAAGTAAATTAACGAAAATACAGGAAAATTATCTCAAAGCCCTCGAAAATAACGATCTAAAAAATCTTCCAGCAGCCACATTTGTAAAAGGTTTTATAAGAAATTACTCCAAATCGATAGAATCAGATCCCAAAACAATGCTGGCTGTTTTTAGAAGAGATTTTGATCAAGACAAAAAAGGAAGAATTATTCCAAGAAGCATGATAGAACCAATAGAAAAAAAGATAAACATTACCCCCAAAACAACATCAGTATTTATCTTTGGTTTGCTCGCAGCAGTACTTGCAACACTTTTCATCAGACAAATTATATTTTTTTATAAAGGTCCAGAAATAAATATAGAGTCCCCCAAAAGCGGTCAAACAGTTACATCTCCCGTAGAAGTCAAAGGGAGTTCCTCTTCAGATTCTAGTGTTTTAGTAAACAACCAATCAACTAATTCCGATCAATCAGGAAATTTTTCAACTCAAGTTCAACTCAGTCCTGGGGAACACACAATAACCATTACCGCAACAGATAGGTCAGGAAAAACCCACACGATTCAAACATCGGTCATTGTATCTCCGTAAATCAGTACTAGAATCTGGTTTGATCTAATTTTCTAAGCTATACTTAAGGACATGGATCCATTAATTATTCTGCTTATAATTGTTGTTTCAATCCTCACTATTTTACTCGTAGTGGTGGGGGTACACGTAGTTCAAATTTTAAGAGAAATCAAAAGAACAATTAGTAAAGTAAACAACAGCATAGAAGGAGTAGATAGCCTCGTTCACAATCTTCACAATCCATTCGGAAATCAAGGGGGAGTTATGGAGGGAGTAACTACGGGACTAAAAGTGGCCGAAGCTTTTGTGCATTGGCTAAAAAAAGATAAAGAAGAAGAAGATGAAGAATAATGGGTCAACTGAAGCTCAGAAAAAAAACTCAGGATATGTGGCAGGCCTACTGTTGGGTGCATTATTTGGTGGTGGCTCATTATTTTTTTTTGGAACTAAAACAGGGAAGAAACTAAAAAAACAACTTCAAGAAGAGTTAAAAGAGGGTAATATTGATTTTGAAAAAGTTGCAAAAAAGACTAGAAAAAAACTCACCAAAGCCATAAAGGGCTTAAATCTTAATGAGGACAAAACAGGCTCAAAGAAAGTTTTAAAAAAATTAAAAACCTCAAATAAAAAGTTTTTCAAGAAAAAAGGCAAAACATCAGTTAAGTTGTAAGCTTTTAATAAATATGAAAAACTAAAAAGTATAAAAATAAAAGGCGTAAAATGAACCAAACTTTCTCACCAACTCAAATAATCAAATCAGCTTGGGATTTAACAAAGAAAAACATCAAAACTCTTCTTGGGGTTATGGTTGTGGCTTGGATAATCCAATTCGTTCCAAACTACATTCAACAAAACACAAACAACGGTATTGCTTCAACCTTAATAAGTTTAGTCTCTTGGATATTAAACGGAATAGTAACAATGTTTCTTATTGACGTTTCACTAAAACTCACCAACAACCAAGTAGCCTCAATTAAAGACATAACCAACCACTTGGGCTTATTGGTTAAATATCTCATAGGCTCAATTTACTACAGTGTAATAGTTGGGGTCGGCCTTCTTTTGCTTGTTGTGCCCGGAGTTATTTGGGCGTTAAGGTATCAATTCTTTGGATACTTAATAATTGATCAAGGTTTGGGAATAAAAGATGCTTTATCAAAAAGCAAAGAAATTACGCAAGGAAACTTAAAAAAACTATTTGTCTTTGGGCTTTTACTCATGCTCATCAATGTTGCTGGGGCCCTACTTTTAGGTCTAGGTCTCTTAATTACAATCCCACTCAGTTTAATGGCAGTGGGCGTCTTATTTAGACAACTAACCGGAGTTAGTCAGAGGAGTAGTCAGGCACCACAACCAACAGAGCCAAAAACCGACCCATCAAACATGTGGAAAACCTATAGACAAACTCAAACCCCATCACAATAAAAATTCTCTCTGGTACAATAAATCCCATTAGTACTTAAGAATTTTGGCATGGACATAAATACCATTAGGCAAAAATACATAAACTTTTTCATAGAAAAAGCCGGTCATAAACAAATACCAGCAGCCCCCCTCATACCTCCAGATGACCCCACAACTCTTTTTACAAGCTCTGGCATGCAACAACTTGTACCTTACTTAAAAGGCGAGGAGCACCCCATGGGAACAAGACTTGTAGATTCTCAACCCTGTTTTAGAGCTGAAGACATTGAAGAGGTTGGAGATAACAGGCACACCACATTTTTTGAAATGTTAGGAAACTGGTCTTTAGGAGATTATTTCAAAGAAGAGCAGATTGTTTGGTTTTGGGAATTTTTGACCAAAGAGATTGGGCTTCAAAAAGAAAGGCTTCACGTTACTGTGTTTGAAGGTGACGCCAACAACAATATTCCTAAAGACGAAGAGGCATATAAAATTTGGATTGATCTTGGAGTAGGTAAAGACAATATTCACTACTACGATGCTACCAAAAACTGGTGGAGCAGAGCTGGAGTTCCCAAAAATATGCCTGCTGGGGAAATAGGCGGTCCAGACTCAGAAGTTTTTTATGATTTTGACCCAGACCAAAAAATGGAAACACACAAAAAGTCAGAATTCAAAGATGAAAAATGTCATGTTAATTGCGATTGTGGAAGATTTCTTGAAATTGGAAACTCAGTTTTTATGCAGTACATCAAAAAAGAGAGTGGTGCCTTCGAACCTCTCCCAAACCAAAACGTAGACTTTGGCGGAGGTTTAGAAAGAATTGTTGCAGCGTCACAAAATCAACCGGATATGTTCGAAATTGAATTATTTTCAGAAATCGTAAAAGAAATAGAAAATTTTACTGAAAAAAATTACGAAGACGAAAACAAAACTCACATGAGGGTAATTGCAGATCACATGAGAGCAGCCACAATAATGATTGCTCAAAACATTCTTCCAGGAAACAAAATGCAAGGATCAGTGGTGAGAAGGCTTATTAGGAGATCTGCAGTGAAGCTTCATCAATTAAGGGGCGGATTAACATCAAGCCCTTCACTAGGGGCAATAGCAGAGGAAGTATTAAGACAGTATGATGGAGTATTTCTAGACAGAAAACAAGTAAGAGAAAAAGTGAGTAGCATTATAGATGAAGAAATGGACAAGTTTGCACGCGCTCTTGATAGAGGACTCCTTAAGCTTGAAAAGGCGACAAAAGAAGAACTAGTAGCTTTACTTGCATTTGATTTAAAACAAACACATGGATTTCCCCCAGAAGTTACGGAGGAATTATTTAAACAAAGAGGTAGGGAGTTGGATTGGAAAGAATTCAATCTTATAGAAAAAAAACACAAGGATTTATCAAGAACTACCGCAGCCAAAGTATTTAAGGGTGGTCTTGCAGACAACTCAGAAGACGTCACCAAACTCCACACTGCAACTCACCTCTTACACAAATCGTTGCAGCAAGTATTAGGAGACGAGGTTCGTCAGGAAGGCAGCAACATTACCTCAGAAAGACTCCGTTTTGACTACAAATACTCAGACAAACCCACAGAGGACCAAATCAAGAAAATAGAAGAGTTAATGAATCAAAAAATTTCAGAAGATTTACCTGTCACTAAATCCATTGAAGATAAACAAATCGCTTTAGATTCAGGGGTAATGGCCTTTTTCAGAGAAACTTACCCAGAAAAAGTGTCGGTATACACTATCGGCAACGACTCAAAAGGTGATTGGTTTAGTAAAGAATTGTGTGGCGGTCCCCATGTCTCCTCGACTGGTGAAATTGGAACTGTTACAATCAAAAAAGACAAGTCTATCGGCGCCAATGTCCGCCGAGTTTATGTAATGCTGGCATCCACAAATGGAAATCAAAAACATCTTACAAAAAATAAATCAAACTCCTGAGGAGCCAAAGAGCTTTTTTGCTATAGAAATAGGTCATGAAGTTGTTAAAACCGCAGTCTGGCATGTAAAAGATAAAGCAACCCAAATAGTTTCACTAGGATCCATCGAAGAATGGAAAAAAAATAATCAAGAAGATCTACTC
>JBHPHI010000007.1:0-37163 GCA_042569595.1 Patescibacteria group bacterium | reverse complement strand
GTAATGTATCCATCATCACCGTTACTTAACACTTCGCCATTTTGGGAGAAGGTGATGTTTTCCTTTAGGGCTATGTTTCCAGCGACGTTAATTGCTGTGGAAGATTCATCGGGGTCTATGTAGTAACTGTTGTTTTGGGTGTCAATGAATTTATTTGCGTAAATATCTCCAGAGATAGAGGTGTTCTGTCCTAATAAAATCGGAGAAGATGAAGAGGTGGGGATACTGAATATAGTGGAACTGTCGCTGTTTTTGATGGCAAGTCCACTTGTGGCGGTAATGGTGTTGCCAACGTCATACGCATCTTGCAGAGACCCTACGATCACTTCCGATGATGTTTGATCTAAATAGATCCATTCTGTTCCATTATAGTAAGAAACTGCATCCGCAGTTTTGTCGTAGTATACGGTTCCGGGTGCGGCAGTGGTTGGTTGGGAGTGTGGAAGTAAAAGCAAGCCACCTCCAACTTCAATATCATTTCGGATGGTGGCTGAGTTGGCAGTGATATGGTCAGCATCTATGTCTCCAGTGATGTTGAAATTTCCGTCTTCATCTAAAGAAGCTACCGATCCGTCGTTTGTGCCGATGGTGATTTTTCCATTAAGAAACGAGGAGGTGTCTAGTTTTGGGGAAATTTGGTTTGAGGGTGAAGTGGGTAAGTCTGAGTTGTACGAAGCTTGAGATCTGTCGTCTGCGGAGGTTGGGTTTAGGGTTCTATTGAGAATGAGTCCACCACCAATTAATAGCAGTAGAATCGTGAAGATAGTGGCATATATAAAGGGTTTTGATCTTGTGAAGTGAGTTTTGGGATGATCCTTTTGGGCTTTGGGAGTGTTAGGATCTGAGGAACTTACCTCTGTTGTTTCTGAAGGAGTCACCTGAGGTGTTTCTGAGGAGGGAGTAGGTTGAGGAAGAGGCATGGGTGATGCGATATCGGGGACCATGGGGGTGGGAGGAGGAGTTTTTGGTTGAGGAGGAGTGAAGTTGGTTGTTTTAACCTTGTCTACTTCTTTATGAGTAAAACGCCTGTGGCCACCAGGAGTTCTAATACTTTGAATTTTACCTGCTTTTTCCCACCTGCGGATGGTATCGATAGAGACCTGTAGTATTTTGGATGTTTCGCTAATCGAATAGGTTCTTTTTTGGTTGGAGGTAGTCTGTTGTAGTAGCACTAAATCATCGAATGAGTATTGTCGTGTGTTGCCTGTTCCACGATTTGGTTTAATCGCTCCTTTTTTTTCAAGCCTACGCAACGTATCGACCGAGACTTTGAGAAAGTCGGCAGCTTGTGTGATGGTGAAGAATTTTTTTTCTTGCATTTTCAGGCAGGGTGTGCACTTTTATATCTGGGATGCATAGATTTGCATAGATTAATTAAGACAGGTTTCATGAGGTGAGTCAACAAGAGGCACTATATTAATTTAAGTTGAGCATGAGCAGGTGTGTTGTTGGGTGAGTTTGAGTGATGAGGTTTGGCTTTTAAAAGCGTTGAGCCTATGAGTGAGTTTGTAAGAAATCTAAACATAGCCAAAGGGAAGATTTACATAAAAATGAACACATATATTGAAAGGATGATCCTATAAGTTAATAACCTATATTATAGAAAGTGAAAGAATTGTTAGGAGTTGTCCTGTTTGTAGTGTGATGGGGTAGTGATCAAGTAGGCCAACCAGTAGCAGAGCAATTATTGGGATTAATAATAGTCTTGATTTTGACCTTTTGATTTTTTGTACTAGGAGATAAAGGAGATATAGCCCAAGAGCTCCGACCTCAGATAAAATGAGTAGAAAGATATTGTGAGGAGGTTGGAGGAACTGTGTTGTTGATGAGACATTTCCATAGTTTTTCATCTGGGAGGTGAAATTATTTAAGCCGACACCAACTATTGGTTTGTGTTGAATTATTTTAGTTGCTATTTGATTCAGATCTAGTCTTCTTGATTGTGAATAGTCATCAATAATTGGGTTGTTTGGTGTTTGAATGAATAAAAAAGTTGCAACCAGGCTTAAAGCAAAAAATGTTAGCACCCAATGTTGATGTTTGCTAGAGGTTTTGAGTAAGCCGATAAGTGAAAATGCTACGAGTAAAGATATCCAGGCTGAACCAGACAAGGAAATTGCTAATGCAATCGCTGATAAGATGTAGGTGATATATAAGATATACTTTTGATATATTCCACTTTTGCCATTTCCTCTAGAGAGAGTATATAGCAATATTGTTCCAAAGCTTAAAAAACCGGCAAAAACGTTGCTGTGAGGTGTAGTCCCATAGGGGGTAATAAATAGGCTTCTTCCCAGATGTGGGAGTAAAAAGGGGAGGTTGGCTTTTGCAATGTGAGGGGAAGATGAGAGAGTGGTTTCTCCAAAGAACCAAAACCCGGCAAATGACTTTTGAAACATGAACTGATATATGCCTAAGGTGGACTGGAAGAGTAGAGAAATGATGAGTGGAGGCAGCAAGAGTCTAGAAATGCGTCTGAAGTTAAGGGAAGAACCTTTCCAAAAATGATCTTTAAACCAGAGGTAAAACAGAGAGTATTCGAAAATCTTTATCCAGTACCAAATTGCAGCCAAAGGACTTTGAGAAAACAATCCTCGAACAAAAATAAAGTAAGACAATATAAGTAAGAAACTATAAGGATTAAGTAGGGAGTTATAGTCAAGGTTTACTTTCTTTTTTTGCCAAATTTGGCGTGATTTTAGGATCCATATAAGTAGCAAGAATATTATAGGAATGTCTGATAGGTAAAGTTTTGGAATAAGGTAATCTATTAGAATTCCGTTGACGTAGGCTTCTTGAGTGATCCAGTGATAGGCTAAGTTTGTGGGAATAAGAAATACAAGTGCTTGGAAGAGAATTTTTTCAATTTTATTCATGTTGAACTAATAATAACAAAAAACTAACCGCACTGATTTTTATAAAACACAAAGGAGACAAGCTCCACACCCAGCGTGCATAATGATTGCGCGCAGCAGTACCTATAAAGGTTGCTGTAGAGTTGCTGGGTGGGAGTTGGTCAGTGACCTAAGGCCTTGCGTACAGCTTTGCCACTGACGTGACAGAAAACAGGACGGGCCAGATTAGTCCGTGTTTTCTTCAGCGGCCGGTTCTTCAGCAACAGGCTCTTCGTCTACAGGTTCCTCAGCGGTGGATTCCTCAGCGGCAGGTGCGAGGTCTTTAGCCATATCGCTAAGAGCCTGAACAATCGCTGGCGCCATTAGTGCTTTGGTATTGAGAGAAGATCGGCCAGGAATGTCGAGGTCTGTGCAAATCTGCTTCATGCGGTCGTGTGTGTGAGTCAAATCACCCAGAAGATCTTCAACGCTTTTTTCGCCGAGTTTGGACAGCCATCCCATTTGTTTTTCGTTATATGTCATGATTTTCCCTTTCATTTTTGTCTAGTGGTAAGTTTGTTTCAATTGGTCTTACAGATTTATTTTTCTATAAGCACCTCCCTTTATGTTGTTGTTTTTACAATAATGAATGGAAATACCAGTAATGTACCGCGCGCACAAAGGGGAGAAGACTATTCATCCCTTGGAGCGCACGGCAAAAATCAGTGCGGTTTTTAAAGTTCAGTATTTCAATAAAAAACCAGTGCTTTACGGGTTTTTATTGATACACCAGCGGTATTATAGCTAAATTCTGAATTTTTTGTTTTGCATATTTATCTACCTGATATACAATGGCTGTGTATGTATTCAGAGTATAAGGTTAAGAAATTTGATTCAGGCTTGAGATTGGTGTCGGTGCCCATGGAGGGTGTAAATAGTATGACAGTGTTGGCAATGGTGGGGGTGGGAAGTAGGTACGAAAACAGCAAGAGAGCAGGCATGGCTCATTTTCTAGAACACATGGTGTTTAAAGGTACGGCTAACTATCCAACTGCAATGGATATCTCTTCTAATATTGATGGAGTGGGTGGTCAATATAATGCTTTTACAGGCAAAGACTACACCGGTTACTACGCGAAAGTAGCTTCAGAACACCTTGATCTAGCACTGGATGTAATATCTGACATGCTGCTTACAGCCAGACTTAGAGGAGAGGATATTGAGAGAGAAAAGGGTGTGATAGTAGAAGAAATGAATATGTATGAGGATGACCCAAGAAGAAAAGTGGATGATATATATGATGAAGTGATTTATGGAGAGTCTGATCTTGGCAGACACATCATTGGAAGTAAAGGCACAGTAAGAAGTTTTAAGAGTGCAGACTTTTTTGACTTTTTGGACAGTTGGTACGACTTATCTAATGTTGTGTTGGTTGTGGCCGGAGATGATGAAAAAATGGGAGAAGATCTGGAAAAAAAGGTGGGTGGGTATTTTGGAAAAGGAAAGAAAAGAAGCGGGAAAGGAAAAGTAGATTTTTCTGTTCCAAAACAAACCAAAGCACAACTTAAGGTCTCTTACAAGGAAACAGAGCAAGCGCATTTTTATTTAGGATTTCCCGGTTTTAAGAGAGGGCATGAGGATAAATATGCTCAATCTGTATTGATGACAATGTTGGGGGGCAACTCTAGCGCAAGATTGTTTAATGAAATCAGAGAAAAGCGTGGACTTGCTTATTATGCTTATGCGTCTGTTGCGACTTATGCGGATATTGGCAGTGTATATGCTTTTGAGGGGGTGGATCCTAAGAGAGTAGATGAGGCAATATCTTTGACTTTGAGGGAGTTTAAGAGAATGTCTGACGGAGATTATGAAAGAATGGAGGTAGAGAGAGCAAAGGATTATGTAAGAGGGAAGCTCACGCTTGATTGGGAAGATAGTCAGAATGTGGCCTTAACATATGCTAGAAAAATGGTTTTGGTGGGAGAAGTTGAATCTCCAGACCAGATATTTGCAGGGGTAGAGAAGGTGAAAACTGAAGATGTTGTGAAAGTTGCAAAGAAACTTTTTGTTGAGGATAAGTTGAATCTTGCCTTAATTGGTCCTTATAAAGATAAGAGTAGGTTTGAAAAACTACTGAAGCTTTAATCTTCTTGAGAATTTTCATTGTTGCGGGTAGAGTATGAATAATTGATTTTTATCAAACAAAGGAGAAATTATGGGAGTTCAGCAGAGTGTTGTTCTTGTAAAGCCAGATGGCCTTCAAAGAGGTCTAGTTGGCGAAATTATTACCAGGTTTGAACGTAAGGGTCTGAAGCTTTCTGCCATGAAAATGGTAAATCTAACAGATGACATACTTGAGGAATGGTATGTTCATCATAAAGATAAGCCATTCTTTCCAAAACTGGCTGGTTTTATGAAAAAATCTCCAGTAGTGGCTATGCTATGGGAGGGATTGGAATGTATAGATGCTGTAAGAAAAATCACTGGAATCACCAAAGCCAGAGAAGCTGAGGCAGGATCTATTCGAGGAGATTTGGGCATGAGTCAGCAGCTTAACCTGATCCATGCTTCTGATTCTATAGATGGAGCAAAAAAGGAAAAGGATCTTATTTTTGTTGAAGAAGAAGTATTTGATTATGTAAAAGATATTGAAGTGTTTGTTTATTCTGAGGAAGAACTCGGGAAATAAGAATAAATTATATTCAAATTAAGCCCTGGGAAACCAGGGCTTTTTGTATCCTATAACATTTGACAAATCAGTACTTTATTGATATAATCTTTTGAAATTAGTGGACCTCTAGTAGTAGAGGTTTTGTAGTATATGAATGAAGGACAGCCTAAAGGAATAAAAGCAGCCCTTGAGAATGATAAATATAGGGAGGGGATGCTTGCGTATGTTCGAGTAGCTACTCAGTTAACAAAAACTGCAATTGAGATGATACCTATTGCTGGAAATGTTGCGCATTTAGACAACGTAATAAATATTCTTGAGAAATCAAGGGGGGTGGGGAAATTTGCGTCCAAAATATCTAAGGTGATTAAACCACTACAATCTTTAAGCATACCTCCAGAAGGAATTCCAAAATCAGTGTCTTGGGGTTCTTTGGTAGTTTCTAAGATCCCATTTATTCCGGTTCCTGGTCAGGTTGTTGAGGCCGCTAGTGTCATACTTACTGATGCAAAGGCTGGTAGATATAAAGATGGTATGTTGGGATTTGGAATGATGTTGGGGTTAGGTAAAAATGGTGGAATTGGGGGAGAGGAAATGGTTTTAGCCTCTGCAGCTATTATGACAGCTGCTGGAGATTAAGAGTTTGCGATTATTGAGATAATAAAAGCGTCCTTTTTAAATTCTACTAAACCATTAATTGTCTGAGGATCACATTCTGGAAGGAAGACTTCAGCATCATTTTCACCAACATCTAAAGTAAATGTTCTAGACTCAGGGATTGGTTCTTTTCCGATAAACTCTCTAACTGATATTGCAGTTGCAAGGGTGTAAGAAAACCCTGGTTTAATTGTGGATGGATCAAGCTCAACCCACCCGTCTAAGCCCAGGACCATTGGTTGGCCTTTTAGTTCATTAAATTCAATATTTAAACTCATAAACGTAAATATTTGTTGATTTGATAGATATTTTACACCAATAAGGAATCAAAGTGTTTTAAATTGAGATAGAATATTACTTAATGTCTAATGTTCACAAGTTTTTTTTGAGCAGGTTTATCAGCCATTTGTATATATGGGGTGTGATTTCAATTCCGTACTTTATATATAGGGGATTGGGAGCTGAAGAGGCGTTTGGGTTGTTGGGGCTGTATTCTTTGTTGGTAGTGCTTTTGGAATATCCTACTGGGGTTGTGGGCGATGTTTTTGGACACAAAACATCTTTAATATTAGGTTACGTGTTTAGTTTTATTGGGTTTGTGATACTAGCTTTTAATATGCCTGCAAGGGCATACGTAATCCCCATGCTTATCTTATCTGTAGCTGCATCTTTTACTTCTGGGAGCGATGTTGCCTTGTTGAAGAGTATATCTAAGAGTTTTAAAAAAGATATGAGAATGTATCATTTTTTGCTATCTGCGGCTTTTGTTCCGGGATCTTTGTTGGGGGGAGTACTAGCTGAATATAGCCTTCCTTTTTCTGTTGCGGTTATGTCGGGACTGTATTTTGTTTCTTTGATAATACTGTTTTTTGTAAAGGCTCCAAAAAAGGTGAGAGGTAATTTGTCTGGAAATGTATTTTCTACTGTTTGGGATAGTGTGGGGATTTTAAAAAACCCTCGTGTGGTTTTGATATTTTTACTTTTTGCTTTTGTGCGAGGGTTTAGTATGAATATTAAGTCCTTGGTAAATACGATGAACTCAATTTTTGAGTTTCCATTTTATTGGGTGGGAATAGTGGTTGCTTTAGGGTTTTTGTTTAGGAGTGTGGGGTATTTGTTCTCTGATAAGCTGGAAAAATACAGATCTATTCATCTTATAGCTTTGATGAGTTTGTTGCTTGTTGGTGTGGGAATGATTCAAAAGGTTTGGTTTGCAGCTGTTGTTTTTGTGTTTTCAAATTTGATTGTGGCTGCAGTGGCCTTGAGATTGAAGTTTGAAATTTTTGAAATGGCTACTGAAATAAGTAGGGCTAGTGTGTTGTCTTTGTTGAATTTGTTTTCTAGGCTTTTTTCGTCATTTTATTTGTTTGCCTCTGGTTTGTTGATAGTGTCTAGTGGATATTACAGCCTAATACTTTTGACTGGAGTATTTTTCTCAATTTTATATCTGATGAGGGTGTTTTTTGGAAGTGTTATTCGAGGTTTTGCTCGATGAGTTGTTTGAAGGTTTCGTAAGATCCGGGATTTTGGAGCTTGAGTCCATTTAAGTAAAAGCTGGGTGTGGAGTTGACTCCTGCCTGGATGCCAGACTGGTAGTCTGAGTTTACCTTGTCTTCAACTTCCTGAGAATGAAGATCTGTTTTGAATTTTTCAATGTCTAGCTCTAGCTCTTCAGCGTATCCAATAAATGTTTCTTCTGGGTTGTCTAGTTCTGACCATGAAATTTGGTTTTCGAATAACTTGTCATGCATTTGCCAAAACATTTCTTGGTTCCCAGCAGCTTGTGCGGCTTGACCTGCTAGCTGAGCGTTGTCATGGATGCTTCGGAGTGGGAAGTGTCTGTATATGATCCTAACCTTATCTCCAAGATCTTGTTTGAGTTGATTTACCATATAGGAATATGAGGCACAGGCAGGGCACTCAAAGTCTGAAAACTCTACTAGTGTGGCTGATGCGCTGGCATTGCCGGCAATATTTTCGTTTTCTGAAAAAGTGAATTCCACAGTTTTTAATTCTGGAGTGCGGCCAACCATAAGCCATCCAAGACCAATGAAGAGTAGGGTAGAAACAACAACACCAATGATAACGTTTTTCATAAGGACAACTATACTGCCATGGGGTATGTAGAGCAAGGGTTATTTGCTTGAACTAAATTTTAAAGAAAGTGAGTTGATGCAATACCTTTGACCTGTTTGTTTGGGTCCGTCTTGAAACACGTGACCTAAGTGAGCATTGCAATTGTTGCAACAAACTTCAGTTCTAATCATTCCATGACTTTCATCTTTTACTTTTTTTATGTTTTTACTATTTAATACATTGAAAAAACTTGGCCAACCAGTGCCTGAGTCAAACTTGGTTTCTGAAGAAAATAGAGGAGTACTACACGCAACACAATTATATGTTCCAGGTTCGAAGTGCTTGTTGTACTTTCCGCTTCCCGGTGGTTCGGTTCTTCCCAAAAAGCATATATTGTATTGTTCTGGGGTTAGTTTGTTTTTATAGTCTTTTTTCATATTTTAGGTAGTTTTTACCTCTTTCTTTTGTTTTTCCAACATATTCAAACTCAACTCTTTTAAGTAGACTTTGTGACTTTGTGTTTGTTGGAACAATAAGAGCATAGAGAGACTCGAAGCCTTTTGATTTTGCCCAGGAAACCATTTCTTTTACTGCGTTGGTCATGAATCCTGAATGATTTGTATCTGCCCAATAGCCTATTTCAGCAGATTCCGGAGGGGCGGATTTAATGTCCATGCCGCCGATTATTTTTTTGTCGGTGTTTCTGATAATAAAGACGAAATTTTCGTTATTTTTCCATCCTGAGTTGCCATATTCTTCAAATTCCTTGGCATGTTTTTTCTCATAAGTCTTGTTGTTTAGTTTTTCTTTAAACAGAACATCATAAATGACAGGTTGATTGCACACTTCAACCAAGTCTATCAAGTCTTTTTGAGAAAATTGACTGTCAAGTTTATGGATAAATAATCTCTCTTTGGTTTTGTGGTTATTTGTGTTCTTCATAATTGTCGGAGTGCCCGGAATCGAACCGGGGACCTCACCGTCCCGAACGGTGCGCGCTACCAACTGCGCCACACTCCGATACTGGTATTTTATCTTATGGTAAGCAGTAAATTGCCAAAGAAGAAATAATTATTGAAAAAATGACTTCTTGGAAAGAGTTGTATTTGATGAAGCCCTTGAAGGAGAATTTTTTATTAGGAGAAAGAGGGAAGTATTGAGCTGTATCAAGCATGTCTAAAATTAAATGAAAAAAAATAGCAATGGCAAATATTCTTAAGTTTGGAAAGTAAAAGTATATAAATGTGAGTACGGGAAGGGAGATTGCGAGGTTGTGAAGTATCCCTCGCTGATCTTGGTGTTGGTCGTTTTCTGCAAGTGTTGTAGATAGTAGTTTTTTTGGATTTTTTAGCAATCCGTGTTTTAGAAGTGAGGGTAGGTGATCAATGTCAGGAAGTAGAGAAAATAACACAGATTGAGAATAATGATCTGTGTATGCTCCAAGAATTAGTCCTATGACAATATGAGAGTTAAATGTCATGTCTGTGCCCCCGGCAGGAATCGAACCTACATCGACGGTTTAGGAAACCGCTGTTCTATCCGTTGAACTACGGGGGCTAACAAGAGTATTTTACTCTAGGTGGTCGAATAATGGGAGTGAGAGTGGGGGTTGAATAAGTAGATTTTGAAATGTAGTTTTATATCAGACAAATTTATAGGAGAAAATATGATGAAGATAGGTCAAGAAATTCCAGAAATGACTCTGGAAGCATTTCATAAAGAAGAAATAAAGAAAGTTAAACTTTCTGATTACAAAGGAAAATGGTTGGTGATGTTGTTTTACCCGGCTGATTTTACTTTTGTGTGTCCAACTGAGCTGGAAGAGGCTGCGGATAAGTATGATGAGTTTGTGAAAATAGGCGCAGAAGTAGTTTCAGTTAGCACGGATACAGCTTTTGTTCATAAAGCTTGGCACGATAATTCAAAATCCATCGCAAAGATAAAATATCCAATGTTGGCAGATCCAGCAGGCATGCTTTGTAGAGGATTTGGAACTTATATAGAGCCTGGAACTCGTGATGAAGATGAAGGTCTTTCTGTAAGGGCAAGTTTTATAGTAGATCCAGATGGAAAGCTTGTGGCTATGGACGTTCATGACAATAGTATTGGCAGAAGCATTGATGAGATTTTTCGAAAACTTCAGGCTGCTGATTTTGTGAGAAAAAATGATGGAGCTATCGTTTGTCCTGCAAGTTGGAAACCAGGGGACAAGACACTGAAGCCAGGAGTTGATCTAGTGGGGAAAATTTAGAGTTTATTTTACGGTGATGGCGTAGAGGTTGAGAGGAACTTCTTCGGAGCTTCCAAGGTTGGTGCTGATGATAAGCTTACTTCCGTCTGGCCAAGGGTAAACGAAATTGTTATCTCTGGGTCCTGAATATAGATTGGCCCTGTTGGTGCCGTCGTATTCAACCACCTCAACACCTGATTCTTTATTGACAATAAGATGAGAGCTGGTGGTAAACCACTGGTATCCATTTAACGTGAGTGGGGAGTATTGGAGTTTGAATGCTTGGGCTGTTTCTTCTGTTGTTTTGCCTTTTTGAAGCTTTAGGTATGCGCTTGGGGAGCTTTCTATGGCTCTTTCTAGAAGAGACGTAGATGCCTCAATATGATCAGTGAGCTGAACTTTGTCAACAAACTGACCTTCTAGCTCTACTGGTCTTTCTTCTGTATCTATTCTGAAATTTTTGTCTTCCTTTAAGTCATAAACGTATATTCCACCCACCTCTAATTGCCTTTGTTCTTCTTGAGTGCTGGTAGCTGGGAGTGAGGGAATTGTTTCTTCTGGAATAATGATTTCTTGGGTAGCAGTGTAGAGCATTTTTTTCTCATCTGGGGAGAAGTAAATGTTTTTGGCACTTGTGGTGGCAATTTGCTGCATTTCTTCTGGAAGTAGTAATAGTTTTTCGTTTTCTTGTAGGTAGAGTTCCTTTTCCCAATTTTGGAAAGTAATTGGGAGACTTACTGAAACATCTTTTAGACTGTTTAGGTCATTAAATCTGGAAGATTCAATCATGATGTTGTTTCCGGTACTGAAAGATAGAAGGATTTTTGTGCTGTCTGGAGACCACAGCAAGGAAGAGTTTTCTAGAAGTAATCCAGGAATGCTTCTGGCTACCTGCGTGGCTCTACCTCGGAAGGTGAGTGCGCCACCATTCAAATGATAAACATAAAGACCATTTTCTGATGGAGTGCTACTGTCACTTACGAGATAGACAAGTTTAGTGCCGTCTGGACTAGGGGAGACATTTGCGACTCCTGTTTGGGTGATTGGAGTGAGACTAACTACAGAGGGGAAAAGAACTGCGTTGGTTTGGGTGACTAACTCCTTTTCTACTTGAAGCTTTTTCTTCCAGGATATGTAGCCATCTTTTTGGATTTCGATCTCATATTCTCCTGGATTTAGGTTGAGAGTGTCGTCTGTGGCGGTGGTAAGCTTTCCGTCTATGTAGACTTGAGCTCCTGAGGGGAATGAGTTGGCAGCAAGAAGGCCGGTGCTTCTGATTCCTGAGGTGGTGGGTCTATATCCGTTGGCAAATTTTACTGCTAAATATGTGCCCACAGAAATAAATGCAAATCCTACTAAGGCAGTTAAAAATTTTCGTGTGATTGGTTTCATAATGTTGATCAAAGGGTATTTTATCAGAAAATTCCAGATGTGGCGAAGTTTTTTTGAAAGACAATTTATTGTATGTGCGCGAATACGTTTGTATGAGTTGATAAATTCAAGTAAAAGAACAAAAAAGTGAACCTTGTTGGTTTCGGGTGTATTTTTGGTTTAGTCGGGGCAAACGCAATACTCCCTTACGGAAGAGGATGGGTCGCAACAACCACTACCTCCTGGACAACTACTGTCGCAACGATCAAATCCAGACTGGAGATCTTCATCTGAGGCGTTTTCTAGAGTAACTTTGAGCACATAGGCATCGTCTGAGTTGTTTTCATAGTATCGGAAGCTATCGGGAAGGGATTTCATGTAGGTGCTTCCGTTTACTACAAAGGTTTCGTCGCAGGCTACAACTCCTGCTGTGGAGTCGCAGTCTAGATCTGTGTTTGCGGCTGCAGCGCCTGGATATTCTTGGAAGTCGTTGTAATAAAACTGAATAGCGTTTTTGAGTTGTCTTAGGTCTTGTTTTTTTGCGGAATCTCTTGCGCGAACACGAGCCGCCATGAAGTTTGGCATGATGAGTGCTGCTAACACGCCAATGATGGCGATTACGATAATAAGTTCTACTAGGGTAAAACCAGACTTGTTGATCACAAGTTTATGTTTTGATGTATTTAGGTTCATATCTGATTACTATCTATAAGTTAAATTATATTTTGATCTATTCAACAATCACGGGATGAAGAGACTGACCAACATCATTTGTTTGTGGGGTGGCGTTGGTAGAGCTGAGACCATAATTGCATCCGCTAAAACTAGATCCGCAGTCAGTGTTGTCGTAGTATTGATTGTTTTCACTTGCGTCCCTTGGAATGCCTTTGTCCTCATCATTTTCTAGTCTGGCGTAAATAGCGTACCATTGATTGGTTCCGTCTGAATCGTAGTAGTAGTTTCTGGCGGAAGAAGATTCTGCTGGAATTTTACTCATATATATAGTTCCGTTTTGATCTGCCATTTCTTGACCCCAGGTGCAAGTTTGAGCATCTCCAGCACCGCAACCCTCCATGTTGCCTGCGTTTGCGGGAGGGAAGTTGCCCTTGTCGTTGTAATAGATCTCTAGGGCATCTGCGAGGGCCTCAAGATCACCCTTTCTTCTGGTGTCTCTGGCTCTTTCTTGGCTGGCTGAAAAATTACCAGCGACTAGGGTAGTGAGGATGCCAAGAATAACCATAACAATGAGAAGTTCCATGAGGGTGAAGCCTTTTTGGAGATGTTTGTTCATGAGTTCATTTTGACAAGTTATGGGAGATAAGGCAAGTGATTATTGTTGTATATTTGTTTGTATAGAAAAATAATTGTTTTTTATTCTCTTAAACTACTTTTTTCAAAAGTAGCAAAAATCCCAATCTGTGAAGGGTCTTTCGTAAAAGAGTTCATTTCGATGGATTGCGACCAAAAGTTTGCCACTAAGGTTGCGTGTGGTCGCATCTGAATTAAAGAATCTCACTCACTCTTTTATCGAAAAGCTTCCTTTAAGGATTGGATAGTGTCCAACATTTTATTGCCTGCAGTGGGTTGAGGTGTCGGAGCAGCGATTGTCGCAGTTGTCTGAGTTAAAAAATATTGGACAGCCAGCAGCTTGAGGATTTTGATAGTTGTTGCAATTACCTCCCGGATCGCAGGCGTAGGTGTTGGGATCTGGAGTAGGGGTGGGTTTGGTGGCAGTTTGAGGTGGTTTTATTTTGGGAGTTGGAGTAGTATTCTTTTTGGTTTTTGGTGATGGTGTGGGAGAGGTGTTTGTTCTATTTATTTCTTTTACAATATCTTTATCGTTTGTTTTTAATTCAGATGGTTTTATTATGGTATAAATGAGAAATATTGAAGCTGTCAGAAGAATAAATGATATAAGATAGATAATATATTTTGAAATTTTCATAAGCTTATGTGTTGGTATGCGTTGTTGGAGTTTCCCTGATATTTAAATAATGATTAAGGGATGGAATCGACTTGTTCAAGAACTACTGTGCCATTGCCACCATTGCCACCATTTGAACCTGTAGTGGTGCCGCCAGATCCTCCGTTGGCTGTTACGCTTCCTGAATTTGAGAGTGATCCAGCATAAAGAACTAATACATATCCTCCTCCAGAACCACCACCTCCAGAGTCATAGATGCTATAACTACCACCGCCGCCGTCTTTGCCGTTGGCTTGAATAGAGCCAGTGGCCCCAATTGTGAGATTGCCACCAACAATTAGAACAACTACACCACCAGTACCTGTTTGTCCATCTGCGCCCTGGTCGCCGCTGCCTGCCGGATTGCCGGCACCACCGCCGTTTAAGTAGGATGTCGAAGTTTTGCAGCTATCACCTCCAGCACCACCATAGTCTCCTGCATCTTGAGCGGGACCGGTCCAATCAGCGCCCCCACCGCCTGAGCCACCTGAAAAACAAGTTCCATCTGAACCAGCTCCGCCGTATTCAGCTGGGTTGTTGTTGCCGCCTGCCATTGAGCCGCCCCCACCTCCACCCGTGCCATTCGTTGCAGTGCCTCCGGGATCGCCACTTTTGTTTGTGTCCCTTGGTCCACCAGAGCCTCCAGTTCTGGCAATGGTGTATATTTTACCGTCGCCACTTACTCCAGCTTGATTAGCAACAGCGCTGATAGCTGCAAGACCTGTGCCGGCAAAGTCGGCTTCTGCTAGCGTGTCTGTAGAGCCGGACTTTTTCATGGGCAAACGAATACCAGTTGATCTAACAATGGGTGTAGGATCAACTTTTGCGCCACGCGCAGTCATAGAAAGAGTGCCGTTGATGGTGGCGTTGCCAGAAACATATATAAGTGCGCCTCTGCCAGGCTGATCTGTAGTGAGGGTAACGCCTTGATTGATGGTAAGAGATGAGTAGTTTTTGACTACCATTTCACCATCGTAAGAGCCGTTTTTGTTGGGAACTGTGAGTTGGGTGTTGGTGCTGATGGTAACGTCACCGTCTGAGCCGTCACCAAAGTAGTTGTTGGTGGGTGGGGGAGGGGTGGGGCCTGGAGTGTATTCGGGATCGACTTGTTCAAGAACTACTGTGCCATTGCCACCATTGCCACCATTTGAACCTGTAGTGGTGCCGCCAGATCCTCCGTTGGCTGTTACGCTTCCTGAATTTGAGAGTGATCCAGCATAAAGAACTAATACATATCCTCCTCCAGAACCACCACCTCCAGAGTCATAGATGCTATAACTACCACCGCCGCCGTCTTTGCCGTTGGCTTGAATAGAGCCAGTGGCCCCAATTGTGAGATTGCCACCAACAATTAGAACAACTACACCACCAGTACCTGTTTGTCCATCTGCGCCCTGGTCGCCGCTGCCTGCCGGATTGCCGGCACCACCGCCGTTTAAGTAGGATGTCGAAGTTTTGCAGCTATCACCTCCAGCACCACCATAGTCTCCTGCATCTTGAGCGGGACCGGTCCAATCAGCGCCCCCACCGCCTGAGCCACCTGAAAAACAAGTTCCATCTGAACCAGCTCCGCCGTATTCAGCTGGGTTGTTGTTGCCGCCTGCCATTGAGCCGCCCCCACCTCCACCCGTGCCATTCGTTGCAGTGCCTCCGGGATCGCCACTTTTGTTTGTGTCCCTTGGTCCACCAGAGCCTCCAGTTCTGGCAATGGTGTATATTTTACCGTCGCCACTAATGCCGTTTTGATTGGCTACAGCATTGATTACGGCTGTGCCTGCACCAGCGAAGTCAGCTGCTGCTAAAGTATCGGTTTCACCTGATTTGAGCATGGGAATACGAAGACCTGTTGCAGATACTCCAGCCGTGACTGGGTTTACATTGGCCCCTCGCGCTGTCATGGATAGGGTGCCGTTAATGGTTGCATTTCCACTGACGTATATGAACAAGCCTTTACATCTGTTGTTTGTGGTGAGTGTAGCTCCGGAATTAATGGTAAGGGAGCTATACTCCATGACGGCCATGTCTCCGTCTTGGGTGCAGGAGATGTTAGTGTTGCTACTGATGGTGACGTCGCCATCGGAACCATCGCCGAAGTAGTTGGAGGCACAGGTGAGGTTGTTGTCTGAATTGGCATCATCACAGTCTGTGGAGGCGAGAGTAGTGATGGTGTTGAGTCGAACTCCATCTGCAGGTAGATATCCAGCGTAGAGAAGGCTATCGGTGGCATAGCCATCACCATCGGCATCGACCATGTAAAGGGGTTTTCCGATCTCAATAATCGATCCCTCCGCCAAGGCTATTGATCCACCAGTCATTTCTACACTCCCTGCGACAAGTGTTTCATTACTATTTATTGTCATGGTTCCAGAGCTAATGGTTAGCGTTGCTGTGTTATCAACTCCAGTGCCTGAATCAACTCCACTAACGTACCTACTTGGGTTGTCTCCGTCTACATATGTTTTTAAGGTGCAGCTTGCAGAGACAGTTTGATTACCAGAAAAAGTAGTAAAACAGTCTGCTGCAGATGCAGAACTAGCTGAAAAAAGAAGAAAGACTATAGAGACAATAATTATTTTTTTCATCTAAAGGTAAGATCTCCTGAAAATGTTTCTTGACTATCTTGTATTTCAAATTTAATTTTGTAGGTGTATTCGTAGCTGTCATCGACAATCCATTCAGCAATCCATAGATCTCCTCCGTTGTTTTCAAACTTTGACTCTTTTTGATTATTATCTGTATTGAGGGTAGCTGTTGCGTTGGTGATGGGTTTGTCATGAGGAATTTTGAGAGTGAGTGTTTGTTTTTGTCCTTGGTTTGGGTCTATGGGGTCAATAATCACTTTGGTTGGCTTCGGTCCGACTACTTGGTTGCCGTGGGAGTAGTTGTAGGTTTGTGCTCCGTTTGGTAGTGGTTTGGGGGTGGGGGTGGGGTCTAATTTTGTTTTTGAATTTGAGGAAGGGTTGCTTAGGGGTGGGCCAAAAAGATTAGATTCTTTGGTTTGGTTTAGATATATAAATAGAGCGACAACGAACAATAAAAATGCAAAGCCCAAAAGAATATATTCTTTACCTACTTTAGGGATAGTTTTTTGAGCAGGGAGGTCTGGGAAGGGATTATAATCATCTTCTTTATTTTTTTGTCCACCAAAGATAGAGAAACTGGGCAGTTTCATATAACTACATTAAAGAAAAACCAGAGTATGAAGTCAATTCTAGTTTATGATCATCCAGTTGATTTTTACATCCTGGGCGACAGGGTAGTTGAGATGAACTGTGAAAGTGTTTTCTCTCCAGTCTGTGGTGACCCAGTATTTGGTAGCTGGTGAGTAGTCGCTGCTGAAGGTGACAAATACCTGACTGTCTTTGTTGATTTCTTTAACTGAGACGATCTTGTTTTGGTTGTCAGTTGCGATGATGTCAGATCCGGAGCTGTGAGGTAGAGCAAGTTTGTTGAAGGTAGCAGATCCTGAGGCAGTGATGGATGCTGATGGGCTAGAATTTAGGTCTTGGTAGATAGCTAGGGCAGACTCTGTGGCTAGTTTGATGTCTAGTAATTCGCCAAACTCTGACTTTATAGTGTTGGTGGTAATGGCGCCTTTTACTTTAATATCGTCTTCTACTTGAACTTGTTTGGCTGAGATTGTTCCAGAGACATTTAGGTTGCCGTTTATATCTACAGTGCCATCGTCTCTAACTATGAGAGTGGAGGCTGCTAAGTTGACGGAGCCACCGGTAGGTTGAAGGAATAAAGTGTCGTCTAAAGTTTGTAATGATTGGTTGGTGATGATGAGGTTTTCTCCTACAATGGCGGAGTCATTTATAGATAGGGTGTTGAGCGATAGTCCTTGGAGGTATAAAGGGTCTATGTCTTGTGAAGTTGATTGATAGTCAAAATCTCCTGCTGCAATAATTGCGGAGATGGAGGCGTATTGAGTTATAAGGTCATTTAATACTTTATCTTGTTCTGTTTGATTCTCTGGGGTAGGTTCTGGAAGAGCGCTGGTGTCTGGAGTTGGGGTGGGTGAGGTGCTAATTTCTTTTAGTTGATCCAACTCTCCTTGTTGTTGTTGGGAGACATTTTCCAAGTAAGCCAAGCGAGAGGATTGAGAAGCTGATGTAGTTTGTAGCGAATTGATGTTTTGTGACTGTATATTGTCTGCGACTAAAGTGCCTGAGAAAGTTGCGTTTTCTGCTTCGATATCTCCAGTAACATCTATGTCTCCAAGAACTTCTAAAGTTCCGGCTTCTTGAGTTTCTTCATCCACTAAGTCTATGGTGATATTTTTGGAGCTCCCAAGAGGAGAGATGAGATTGGTAGCGACTTGGTCTGATTCGACAAGGGGAGATCTGATGCTAGTGGAAGCAACTAGATCGCGAACTTCTATGAGTCCAGCTTTAAGATTGGCGACTATAAGATCTGAGAAGAATCCTAGGTTTTCAACTATATCTCCGGCTAGGTTCTGGAGGTTGTAGGTGAGCACGTCTGTCTGGTTGATGGTGACTTCTCCTAAGTTTGAGGAGCCAATGACAGATCCATCCTGATTGGTTTCCCAATCACCATTGTTGTCTAAAATAAATCCTGTAGAGTCGCTGTCTCTGTTGTTTGTCCATTCTTCTGCATCAAATCTTGGAGCTGTAAGTCTATAGGAAACTTGAGTAGGTGTGGTGGTGTAGATGTGAAGTAAATAGTCTCTGGTGTCTAGTTCATACCAAGCCCTAGTGTTGCCGGCGGGTGAAAGTAGAACTGCTAGTCTGTCTATGTTTTTTCGAAGGTCGGTGGTTTCTGAAAAGAGCCACAGATCTGAAGCTTTGGGTTGAGTCTTGAAATTTATGGTGTGACGGTAGCCGATTCCTGGGATGTAGCTGTCCGTATTTACGGTGCTACTGACTTCTTCTTTGACACCTATCATGCCAGATAGATAGGTGGCGTATTTTTCACCGTTGATAGTATATGGGGGGTCGATGGTGCCAGCGTCTAGTTTTCCTGCTCCGGATGATCCAATTTTTGTGGTGGCAGAGCCCGAGTCTATAGTGATTGAGTTATTACCATTGCTGTCTATAGTGAAGGCGCCATTGCTGGTGATGTCTCCGTCAATATTGACGCTGGTGCCGGTGGCAGCAGGGTCGATGTAGTATGTAGAATTAGCACTATCAACGAACCTAGCTGCGTGAGTGTAACCGTCTGTGCCGATGCGGAAGCGAGTAACTCCTGAGGCGGAAGCTGCAAAGATGTCGTTGCCGTTGGTCTCGTTGAATATCACTAAGGCATTTCCAGCGTATCCTCCATCTACGTCTAGTTTGGCGTCTGGTGTGGTTTCACCGATGCCAACCTCACCAGTCTCGGCAATTCTCATGCGGTCGAGGCCGTCTGTTTGAAACTGAACATAATTTGCACCCTCTGTGGTTGTACCAATGTAGAGATCTTCATTTGTACTAAGATAAATTTGGGCGTAGTCTAGGCCTCCGGTGTTTTCGAATAGCAGGGTGCCGGTGCCTCCTGAATCTTTTTCAATGGTTAATGTTGGGCTGGTGGCTACTAACTCAAGTAGAGATCCTGGACTAGAAGTGCCGATGCCGACGTCGCCTGCAAAGTAATTATCGCCAGCAGCTGAGTAGATTCCGTAGTTAGTGGTGGCTCCTGACGCAGTGGTGTAAACGCCGTAGTTGGTGTCGGCTGTTCCTGAGGCGGTAAAGTACCCTCCGTAATGCGTAGTAGTGCCGGTGGTGCTGAGGTTGCCAGTTGCTCCGCCGCGTACACCGTATGCGTTAGATGTTAGGTTGGCGTCACCAATAGTGCTGAATGAGTTTTCAAAATATCCTCCGTAGCTCGTAATTGCTGCGCTTCCTACGCTAGTCGGAATACCAATATTGTTGACCCGATTATACGTGCCTGCGAGTGCTAAGCTTCCATTATATGAGTTGTCGAGTGTAATATTTTCACTTAACCAGTTGTATATTCCATACGCCTGGGGTATGTGGCTTCCGCCGCCTGTGCCATCTAGGTCAAAGTTTCCTAAGCCTATTCTGTTATCGATACCATAGACAATTGCCTCTAAATCTTCTGAGGAGGTTACAGTTATTGTTGGGTTAAAATCTAACTCAATATTTGCCAAGAACGCCGACTCATCGTCTGTACCTGTGCCCCAATTTAAGTCATTATCGATATGTAGAGCAGATGAGCTTTCTTTAGCGTCATTGTCATGGTCGATGAAGATGACTTTGTTGTAGTCTTCTGAAGTGGTGCTGGCTAGGTGGAGGAGGTTACCATCTGTGGGGGTGGCAGTGTTGATGCCAATTCCTTGTGTTGATTCGTCTACATAGAGAGCGTTGTCAAAGTTGGGGGTGCGTAGCTCTATGTCTTCGTTGGAACCTGATGAGCTTAGAGTTTGTAAGGTAAATCCTCCGGATCCTGAAACTCCGAAAGTGGCGTAGTTGTTGGAGTCGTAAGCAATGCGCATTTGTGGGGTGGTGGTAGAAAGAATTTCAAGGGCATTGTTGGGAGAAGCGGTGCCAATGCCAACATCTCCGTCATTGGCGATGACGAATCTTGTAGTTCCGGAAGCGGAGGCGGTGAAGATGTCATTGCCTAGGGTTTCGTTTAGAGAAACTAGAGCATTTCCTTCGTAGCCTCCTTCAATATCAAGTAAATGATCTGGAGTGGTGTCATTTATTCCAACATTTCCATTTATAAATGAAGCAGCATATTCTGTACCAGTTCCTGTTCCTGCATCAACGTACAGTCCATAACCAATACCCCAATCCACTGTAGTGTCTATGTATGCCCCGTATGTTTCACTATTAGTTCCTGAGGTGTCTAGAGCCTGAATATATGCACCATAAGATTTTGAATTTGCCTTACTACTCCCATCTGCTACGGAGTAAACTCCATATGTAGTGTCTGTGTTCCCACTAGCATAAGATTTGAAGTGTCCTCCATATAGGGTGGCTGCATCATATGCTTCTACGTTTACACCTTTTACGGTCTCACTTGATAACGTAAGACTTTGGGCATAAAAATCTCCGGCTATGGCTGTAGCAGATCCACTATCAATGTAGGCTTCACTATATATTCCAGTAGCGTTAGCAGATGCCCCAGCATTGGTGTTTTGAACTAGGTTGTATTGACCATATACAGTGCTATTGACATCAAAATCACTCTTTGCAGAATTGAACAATCTGTTGTCATTTAATGAGGCTGCACCAATGGCCATGCTTCCATCACTTTTTACATTTCCGCTACCGGCCAAGACTTGGAAAGCAGCAGAAGCAGTAGAGTTGCCGCCAATTATTAGATCATCTGCCCAGTATTCTTTGGAGAATAGTGAGTGATCAGTATGGTCCCAGTAGTTGGTGCCAAGTGTAGCTTGATCCTGCCAAGAAAGTGTTCCGGAACCATTAGTTGTGAGAGCATATCCATTACTACCATCTGCTCCTGGCCAGGTGTAAGTGACGGTGTTGAGGGTGGTGGTGCCACCAAAGGAAACATTGTCAGAAAGAGTAAGATCATTACCGGTGGCATCAATAGTCAGATCTCCACCTGAAGATAGGGTAAAGCTAGCATAATTAGTATCTCCTGTTTCGTAAGACAATCTTAGTTGCTCTGTGGTGCCGGTGATGTCTAGTTTTGCATCCGGAGAGGTATCGGCTATTCCAAGGGATCCTGCCTCAAAGTAGTAAGTTCCAGTGCCCCTGAAATAATAATCTCCGCTATCTGCAGTTTCTCCAAAATATACTGTTTTTGTATTACCACTTGTTGAGTTGAAGTTTATAATTGCTGCAACTCCGCCATCATTTGACATAAAGTTAAGTCTGGGATAGTTTCCTGCACCGCCATCTAGTCTTAAAGTTTCGGATCCAGCAACAACATGAAGTTTTGCGGTATCGGGAGTAGTGGTTCCAATACCCACTAAACCACTTGGATTTAAGGTGAGATCATCTCCTCCAGAGGTAGTTAAGTCAACAGCTGTGCCTGTGTCTTCATCTAGGTCAATATTCAAAAAGCTAGCGGTATCGTTGAATATTATCTCCGAATCTGTTTCATTGCTTATATATTCACTATTTTCAAATGTCAGTCTTCCACCCAAACTAACATCTCCTGTGTCAGATATTTGATATGAGGGGCCGTGAAAGTATATATCCGAAGCGGATGCTGGATTTATGGTTAGGTCAGACGAAGACGTGAGTGTGTTTCCTGATAAATTTAAGGTACCTGCTATGTCGTTGCTAGATCCGTTAGCATCTAGGTTGCCTGCTGCGATTTGAAAATCTCCACTACCTCTGAATATGTAATCTCCACTATCTGCAGCCTCACCGAAGTAAATGGTTTTTGTGTTTCCACTAGTTGAGTTGAAGTTTATAACAGCGGCTACACCTGCGTCGCCTGACATAAAGTTAAATCTAGGATATGTACTAGAACCATCTACTCTGAGAGTTTCTCCTCCAGAGTAAACATGAAGCTTAGCTTGGGGGGAGTCTGTGCCTATGCCCACATCTCCATCGTTTGCTATGACGAAGCGGGTGGTGCCGGAAGCGGAAGCGGTGAAGATGTCATTTCCTAGGGTTTCGTTGAGTGATACTAGGGCGTTGCCTTCGTATCCGCCCTCTATGTCTAGTTTGTGGTCTGGAGTGGCATCTGAAATACCTACATTTCCAGAGCCGTTGAAGATGGCATCTCCAGTACCATTGTAGAAGTTTATGTCCCCATTAACTCCTGCACCAAGAACAATTTTATTGTTTCCGTCTGTTTGAAGGCTAAAATTCACGTTAGCAAATGACCCAATGTAACCATTGCCAAATCTATATCTACTTTCGTTTCCAACCCCAACTCCAACACCATAATATCCACTCTGGATAAGAGAGTTTCCGTTGTTTATATATAGTTTGCCGGTTGGATTGGCGGTGCCAATTCCTACGTTTCCATTTTGATTAAATAAAATGTTTGCGGTAGAGGAGTCACCAATGCTTAGGTTTTGCATGGCGGTAGTTGCAAGAGTTCCATCTGCTGTGAGGTAGGTAGCTCCTGCTACTCCTGCTGAGACTGAGGCTGTTGGCGTGCCAGAATCGACGTTGAGTACTGCAAATTTTGCAGAAGAGGAAGCACTGGATCCAACGAGGAAATCTAGGGTGTTGTTTTCTGGGAAGATGGCACCATTTTGTAATAACCAGTAGTTGGTGCCAAGCGTGGCTTGATCTGCCCAAGAAAGAGTCCCGGAGCCGTTGGTAGTGAGGGCATAACCACTACTTCCATCTGCTCCTGGCCAGGTGTAAGTGATGGTGTTTAGGGTGGTGGTGCCACCAAAAGAAACATTGTCTGACAAGGTTAAATCATTACCTGTGGCATCGATAGTCAGATCTCCACCTGAAGATAGAGTGAAACTAGCGAAGTTGGTGTCTCCGGTTTCGTAGGAGAGTCTAAGTTGCTCGGTGGTGCCGGTGATATCGAGGAAGGCATCTGGGGTAGTGTCCCCAACACCAAGGGTGCCCGTGATGTTTACCTCACTGTCACTGCCGTCTATAAAGAATATTTCATTGTTTTTACCATCTCCCACCCAGAGATCTCTGAAGTGATCAGTGTCTTGGTTGTATCCTGTATAGCTAATATATATAGTGCTATTTGCATTGGTGGCGTATTCGGAAATAGCGTTTGAGTTTAGAACTAGGTAGTCATTTTGAATATTTCCATTGGCTTGAATAGCTCCGTTTACATCTAGTTCTGATTGCGGCGATGCTGTGCCAATGCCCACTCTCCAGTTGCTCGCGTCTATAGAGAGAGTGTCGGAGCCGATGTTGAGAGCATCGACTGCGCTGGTTAAGTCCCAATCTACAGTGTTGTTGTTTGTGGCGATGTTTCCAGACTCACCAATGATTTGAAATTTGGCGCTGGCTGTACTGTTGCCTCCAATGACCAAATCATCTACCCAGTATTCGTCCGGATAGAGGAAGTGGTCTGAATGGGACCAGGCACCAACTTGAGGAGAGTCTGTGAGAACTGAAGCCCAGGATAAAGTGCCGCCTCCATTGGTAGCAAGAACCTGATCAGTAGTTCCATCACTACCCGGCCAAGTGTAGGTAACACCATTTAGTTCTGTTGTCCCAATATTAGTTAGGTTACCTGAAGCATCTATTCTTTCTGTTCCGGCTGTAGCTCCTGTGTATATTCCATTAACTGCATTAACTGTTCCGGGAGCTCTAAAGTCAGAGGGGATGGATAGGGTAACATCACCGGTACTAACATCTGCGCTTATTTGATTGGCTGTGCCTGTAATGGTAGACACATAATCACCAGTTGTATGAGTGCCAAGAGTAACCTGTCCCCATGAAGGGGCAACACCCACACCACCACTTAGTAGTACATTACCTACAGCTACATCAGCTAACCGAGCTAAAGAAGCAGCTCCATCTGCATAAAGTAAGTCTCCTACTGCATAACTACTTTGACCCGTACCACCATAAGCTTCACCGACTACATCTGCTGTCCAAGTTCCCGCATCTATATTCCCAGAAGCATCTACATTAAAGGCATTACCAGTGCCACTAGTTAGAGTGCCTTCAACATCCAAGGCACCAGTAGCTGTTATGTTTCCAGTAACATCTGTATTTCCACCAAGACTAGAAGTACCTGTAACCACAAGATTCTCATCTATAGTGACTCCTCCAGTAGTAGATCCTCCTATAACTAGATTCTGTAAAGCTGTGGTTTGAAGATTTCCACCAGCCGTTAAGTAGGATCCACCTGAAGCACCCGCACTAACACTGGCTGTTGGGATACCACTATCTACATTAAGTACCGCAAAGGCGGCAGAGGAACTAGCATCACTTCCCACTAAGAAATCAACAGTATTATTGATAGGATGAATAGCTCCACTGTCTAAACTCCAAAGGTTAGATCCTCCTGATTGAGCTGTCCAAGAGAGAGTACCTGAACCATTAGTAGTTAGAACATAATCCGTACTACCATCTGCACCTGGCCAAGTGTAGGTGACACCATTTAGTTGGGTTGTTCCAACTCCAGAAAGATTTCCTGAGGATAATGAAGCAGTACCGTCTGTAAGTGATCCTCCAGTAATGGTTCCGGTAGCGGTTAGGGTAGAGATGCCAGAGAGAGCTCCAGTGCCAAAATCCCAGTCTCCGGTAAAGGCTCCGTCTGCGATAGTGTTGGTGCCAAGGTCTAGGGTGCCTGACATAGTAATATTTGTGGCCCCAGAGATGGCTCCGGAGTTGAGAGTGGCCGTGCCGTCTGTGAGTGATCCACCAGTAACTGCGCCAGATGCTGAGAGAGAGGTGAATCCTGATCCAACTCCTGTTGTTATGGATGCTGTTCCGTCTGTGATGGTGGTGGCGGTGAGGGAGTTGATTCCTGTAAGTGTTCCTGAGTTGAAAGCCCAATTTCCAGTTAAGTTGCCGTCGTAGATGGTGTTGGTGCCTAGGTCTGTAGTGCCTGTGACACTCATGTTTCCTGTTGCTGCGTCTACAAAAAATGGTGCTGCTGAATCCGTTCCTCCTACTGCTAAATCATCTGTAGTTGTGGTGGGATGAACAACTCCACTTGCTTGAGTCCAGTAACCTGTTCCTCCTGGGGCAGCCCATGATAGAGTGCCGGATCCATTTGTAGAGAGAACATAACTACTTGTGCCGTCTGATGCTGGCCATGTGTAAGTGACGGTGTTTAGTTGAGTGGTGCCAATGCCTGATAAATTTCCTGAAGAAAGAGTAGCTGTGCCGTCTGTGAGAGATCCACCCGTCACAGCTCCCGTGGCTGTAACTGAGGTGGAGGAGAGTGATCCGATTCCGCTTAAGTTTCCAGATCCAAATGCCCAATTTCCGGAGAGTGTGCCATCAGTGATGGTGTTGGTGCCAAGATCAATAGTTCCTGCGATGTTAGCGTTGCCTGTTCCGGCGTCTACGTAAAAGTTGGCTGCGGAAGAGGTGCCCCCAACAGCAAAGTCTTCTGCTGTATCAGTAAGATAGGTTATTCCTGACCCATCGGTGAATATTGAGGCAGATCCACCTAGGCTATCTAGAGTAATCCATGTGGCGCTATCTTCGTCTCTGTATTCAACTTGTCCTGTGCTGCTGTTGGTGCGAAGTCCTGGGTCGTTTGTGGTGGAAATGCCCTCAAAGTGGATAGTGGGGTTGTTGGATGAGGTGGTGAAATAGAGGTAGTCATCACCATCGTTGTTGGGTCGAACATCTATGTTGTTTCCAGATTTTATGTTGATGGAGTTTCCAGATATGTCGATGGAGTCGCCACCATCTCCTAGATCTATTTGTCCGTTTGCGTCCAACTTACCCTCAGCAGTTATAGCTGAGGCGTTGATGTCTCCGTCTGTATCAAAATAGTAAGTGGAGTCTCCTCCAATAGAGAATCCTGCTGAGCTAGTTATGTAGCCATCAGTACCGTTGGTGAGGATTTCATTGTTTTGGCTGAATGTAATCCCACCTCCGATAGAAATACCTCCCGCCAGAGTTGCTGCTGTGGTGGTGGAGGCAGGATCTATGTAATAGCTGGAATTGCCTGTGTCGGTGAGTTTGTTGGCAAATAAGTTTGCAGCTATTCTAGTAGCTTGAGAAATGTCGACAGGGTATAGTGCGTCGTCATTTAGAGTTAGTAGTTCTTGGTCGGCTCCACCTTGTACGGCAAATTCGCTATTGTTTCCTTGAAGTTGAATGAGAAAGTCGCCATCGCCATTGCTGTTTTCTGTGAGAATGAATGAAAGGTCTCCTTTTGTGGTCTCTATAGTTTTTCCTGACTCATATGCTTTTTGAAGAGAAACAGAAGAGGTGGATGTGCTGAGATCAACCCAATCAGTGCCGTTGTAGTAATACATGGATTTAGTAGTGGAGTTGAAATATTGATCTCCGGCTACTGGAGAAGATGGTGGGGTTTGTGGGGTGAGGTGAAGTTTGCCGCCGATATTTACGTTTCCTGAAACATTTAAGTTTCCGAATTGATCTAGATTGGATAACTCTCCTGTGTCTGTTCCAATAGTGATCTTTCCATTGAGAAAAGAGTCTGAGTCTAAGTTGTCGGTTGAGGGTTGGGGGAGGTTGGAGTTTTGTGGGCTTTGATCAAAAGAGGCTTGGGAGCGACTGTCTGTGTTTTGGTTGTTGAGTTTGTTTGCAAGGATGATCCCTCCACCACCCAAAAGGAGTAAAACTGCAAAAATAGCTGAGTATGCCCAAGGATTTGGCGAAGAACCAGGTTTTTTGGGTGGTTTGGTGAGGATTTTCTCTGGTTGCTTCTCTTCTGCTTTGACCTTTTCTTCTTTTTTGACGTCCGGTGGAGGTGGGGGGGGAGCTTCTTCTGAGTTTGGAATGGGTTGAGGAGAGCTAAAAGGAGCGATGGTTTCTTTTTTTATTTCTGGTTGCAGAGGTGTTGATGGAAGGACTGGTGTAGAAACAGGCATTGTTATTTTTGGCTTTGGAGCTGAGAGGGGTGGTGGAGATTTGATGATGGGATTGTTGGTGATGATGGAGTGCTGCTCTGAAGTTTGAGGAGGGGCTGGAATGTTTACTTGTTTTTCGGGAATGGTTTTTGATTTTGGTAGTGGAGGAAGAAGTGGGTTATTGGATGGGGTTGAGGATTGGGTTGGAGGTAGTGGTTGAAATTTTTGATCTTTGAGTTTTAGAACGTCGTTAGGGTTGTACGCAGGTTTTCCAGAACCTGTTGGAACGGGATTGATGAGTCCTTTGCTTTTCCATCTCCTTAAAGTTCTAGGACTGACTCCTAGTTGTTTGGCTGCGTCTTGTGGTTTGAGCAGATTATCAGTCATTTGTGTGTGATTAATTATTGCAATAAAGTGTTGTAAAGCGGTCACTCCAGAGGTGTGGCCACATCGTGTCCGCTTATAAATATAATAGTGTCATACGCTACCAGAGGTGTCAAGTCTGGTAAAAACTAGTAAGAAAAAGTGGTAAAAACTAGTAAAATGAAGTTTATACAAGTTTATAGTTTGATATATTAGAAAATTCAAGGTAGAGCGAGGATTTTGGGGTATAAAAATTGCTGATTTTGGAGGTTTTGCGTTTCTGCTGGTCAATTAAATGTCTATGTTGAAAAGAAGGTTGTTTAGTCTATATGCATGTTTAAATGTATGTGATTTGAGGATAATCCTTGAACAAATATTATATTTATCACTTTATGCAAATATCATTTGAGATTTTGTGACATTTAATGTCAATAATTATTCTTTTGATCACAAAAGAATCAAAACTCTTGCGATTGGTGAAAGAGCCTTCAGGATTTTTATTTTCACTCACACAATACAAACAAGAGCTTGAAGTGATCATTCTTTCAGGTCGTGTTTGTGTTTGAGTAGAGTTCGTTCGAATAAATCTTTAAAGTCTTCTTTCAATATCGCATTTAGATATTTGTATTACTAGTTGCGGTTGATGACTAACCAAGAGCCAGTGATGTCTTTTTGGACTGGATAGTCTAGGTGTAGGATAAACTTCTTAACTTTAGTGTTCTTAGTGATCCAGTATTTGGTTGCGGGTGAGTAGTCTCCTTCAAGAGTGATAATAACCTGACTAGAATCTTCTAGAGTAGGAGCGTCTAGAATAATGGTTTTTTCACCATTTGGAACCACTAGGGTGCCTGAAGATGAGGCTGAGAGCGATAAATCTTTGAATGATGCTGATCCAGCAGAGTTTATGGTGGCTATTGGGTCGTCAAATTCGGTTTGAAGGACCAGAGCAGAGTCTGTGGCGAGTTTGACTGCAAGGTCTAGTTCGTTGTTGGTGGCAAGGATTGGTCCATTTCCATTTAGTTTTAAGGTGTCCGTTTCAATGTCTTTTGCCGCTATTGTTCCTGATACGGTTAGGTCTCCGTTGATCTGGACCTGTCCTGTTGAGTCTATGGTTAAGGTGGAGGCAGCTAGGTTGATGTTGCCTCCAGTGGGTTGAAGGAAGAGGGTGTCGGTTTGTAGGGTTTGGATGGATTGGGAGTTGATTAGGAGGTTGTCTGCTACTACAGCTGTACTGGAGATAGATAGGTGATTGATGATAGCTTGGTCTGGGACCATAAGAGTACTAATGTTTCCCGTCTTGCTGTTTAAACTTTCTAAACTAATGCTTCCTAGTTCTAAGGGTGTTAGATCTTCTGTGGTATTGAATAGAGAAGCCACATTATCTACACCAACTGTTTCATTGTTTTCTAATTCTTGAGCTATGGTAGCTGAGTAGGTAGCAGTATCAGCTATAATCTCTGCTAAGATCTCCTCATCTGTGATTGCCCCGTCTCTGTTGTTTTCTCCATCCTCCAAAGTAGCTTCTGGCAAGGAACTAGTATCTTCTGTATTTCTTAGAGCTTCAAGACTACTCCTTAGGGCTTCAAAGTCACTCTTTTGTTCATCACTTAAGGATTCTAAGTAAGCAATTCTACTGGATTGAGCATCAAGAGTACCACTCTCTATATTTTCTGCATACAAAGTACCTGACACAGTAGCTTCACCGGCTTCTAATCCTTCAGCTTTAAGTCTTTTAGCTTCCAACTCGTCAGCCTTCAACTTCTCTGCCTCAGCCTGATTAAGTTTTGCAGCTTTGGCTACAAGGTTTTCTAGCCTAGTGTTGCCACTAACCTCCAAGTCCTCTTCTATAGTTACATCTCCACCAGTGATAGCAAGAGTCCCACTCTCACTACTTTCCTCATCATAGAGATCAACTGTTAAGGTGTTACTTGTTAAAGGAGAAATGATGTCAGCAGCTATGTCTTTGCTTTCTGTTCTTTCTGCTTCTATTAAAGGAGACTTAACTGATTCGGCTGTGATCTGATTGGCTACTAATTCCTGAACTCCCACATATCCAGCTTCAAGGTTGCCAATGACGGCTGAGGCTAGGGTAGTCACAGGCTTTATTACAGTATCTGTAGCAGTATTCTTAACACTATAGTAACCATCACCCATCTTTTCTAGAACAAAGAAGCCTAAGACATCAGCGTTAAACACAGGAGCTGATTGAGGTTGGATTACATAAGTTAAAACGAAGGAGTCTTCATCCCTTATTACTTCACCAGTCTGACTATCTACTGGAGCCTTCCATGATTGCATGACCTTACCTACAACTACATCACCTGGTGAAGCTTTGAAGGCATACCCTGGTTTATTGGGTGAAGCTGTAAGATATCCACCAGTACTAATTGCAGGGGAATCAGGATCCATCTTAAACGGTATTCTTCCCGACAATCCTAACAACCTTCTATTTTCAGCAGGAAGACCCAACTCTTTACCTGCCTGAGTCGAAATTGCTCCTATTAACCCCTCATCATCTCCACCCATAGCTTTTCGTAGCACTGGAACACCAAAACTATCCATTTCACCACTTAGTGCTACCAGATCTCCACCTTCAATACTCTCATCTTCAACCGTGTACCACTCTGCAAGGTCAGCTCCAAACACAATCGCATCAAGTCTTAGCTGCTGCTCTTCCCCCGTCATGTTGTATAGCCTAACGTGATTACTATCTGTTTGCTCAATCTTAAAACCATTACTCCATTCAGCCTCAACATTGTATAAAGTGGGGAAGTGTCCAACTTCTGTTGAAGTCATGATGATTCTGTACTGAAGATATTCATTAGGAGTACTCTTAATCACGGATCCAGCTGGATCATTCATTAATCTTTCGGCTTCTAAGTCATCAAATCTTAAATCATAGTTTGTAGAAGGTAAGGTCAATCTTAATTGTCTGACTTCATCTTTTTCATGGTCGGGGATGTGACTAATGTCCCAGTAGAACTTTTGCCAAGTGTTAACGTTATCTAGGTGGAAAGTATTTTCATGTTCATTACCATCAGTTTCTCCAAACCCAAGCTTAACTACATTGCCTGATTGATCTGCATAGGCCCAGAAAGTTAAGAAGTCATAATCAGTTAGATCTGTAGATTCAATTCTGTTCTCTGCATACATGTTGGTACCGGCTCCACCTTCAAATTTGGTAGTATTTCCCACCGTAGACTCATCTTCATCTTCAAAGAAGTTAACATCACGAGCAGTGTCTCCTTCAGATACAGTTAAGGCTGCATTGTAACTAACCCAATTGGTATGAGTATTGGCATTATCTAAAACTAATTCATTGGTCCCAGAAACAACTGGCTTCCATGCTTCCCAAGTGTTATCGGTGCTATTAACAGACTCACCTGAACGAGTCTGCAATTGTATAGTTCCAAACTGAGTAGTATCTCCCCACCAAGACAACCTCTTGTATTCTGTAGCATTGGCAGTTGGTATTTCATCAGAAACAAAGACAGAGTAGTTGTATGCTGGTACTTCGGCTACGTAAGCATCCGGAGAGGAGGTTCCTGATGCTGAGGGGCTATATACTGCAATTCTTCCACTACCTGCTGTGGCCCCATTTTGACTTGAAGAGCTTGAACCGCCAGATCCACCGGAGCTAGTAGTGTTGGAGTTGATTCCTAGATTAACTTTATTGGCTATAAGTTTCATTGAACCACCACCTCCACCCCCACCTCCACCTCTAGTAGCTGAAGAACCACTATTTCCATCACTACTTAAATATCCGTTGGAGGTTATAGAGTTTGCATTGATGTAGATGATTCCACCACCGTCTCCACCTGTTCCGCCACTTTCTGATGTCACGTAGGAACCTCCCCCTCCACCGGCAGAACCATACATTAAGGTGTTTAGGTCTTGGAATCCGTATGATCCACCACCTCCGCCGCCAGCATTATTGTTGCCACTACCTCCATCTCCTGATGTGTTTGTCCCTCCGTCGTTCCCATTTTGATTGGCACCATCACCGCCAGATCCATAACCTCCTCCTCCTCCGCCCCCATTTCTAGAGGTACCACCTCCACCAGAGCCACCATTTGTAAGCGATCCCGATCCCGCTGTTTGTCCTCCTCCTCCTCCTCCACAGAGACCGTCGCCTCCACTGCCCGTGCTGTTTCCACCACCACCACCGGCGGCTCCGTCACTTGCATTGCCAGTAGAGCCACTTCCACCAAGTCCACAAAAAGCTTCACCCCCATCTCCACCTCTGTCTGATCCCCCGTAATTTCCAGCTCCACCCCTGTATCCCTTGCCGTCTGCATGGAGAGTTCCATCTATGGCCACTGCACCACTTGCTCTAAAGAAGACTACTCCTCCCTTGCTTCCGTCCCAGTCGCTTGGGTAGAAATTTACCCCATTGTTCACTGTTAGATTTTCGTAATGCGGGACTCTTTGGAGCATGACTCGTTGGGTTCCTGTGCTGGTCCCAAGATTACTGTCGTCGTCCAGGTTGTCACCGTAGTATTTTGTTTTGTTGGTAGAGAAATAAATAGTATCTCGAACAATGCTGTCTATAAATATAGTTTCATAATTTCCAACATTGTTGAATGTAGTTGATGTTCCTTGGAGATTAATCAGCAAGATCTCATCGCCAGTTTCTAAACAACCATCAGATGGAGCATTGGTGATAGTAGCTGAGTTTGAGGTAAGAGTGAGAACATTGTAATTAACTGCATCACCTCCATCTGAGCAGGATCTACCTGTTATTGAGTTGCTAACATTTATGTTTGTATTTGATGAGATGGTGACATCTCCGTCTTTGCCTGATCCAGGATCAAACTCCCCAAGCATGGTGATGCCATCACCTTTGCTTATCCTGGTGGATTTAATGTCATCTAAGTCATCGGTTATTATCCTCAGCCTTGAATCTAAGTTAATTTCATCTGTCCAGTTTTGATTGGCCAGTCTGTCGTTAACGACTTGAGCTGATCCATCGTTGTAGTTGATTCTAACTTCAGATAGGGTAGGAGTCTCAAAGACATCAGTGGTAGAAAGGATAGCTCTGTACTGAATGTAGTTATCTGCTGTTGAGCTTATTGTTGATCCACCTGGAGTAGTTAAGTAGGACTGAGCATTTAAGTTGTCTATGTAGACTACGTTACTATTTTCACTGCTTGTTACCCTGAGTTTAGTAATGGCATTTCTACTTGCTCCTGCGATATCACTGATATCCCAGTACACCTTTTGCCAAACATTAGACTGGACAATATTTACATCCTGAGTCTGTTCTGTAGCTGCTGCTTCTCCAATACCAAGAGTTATCACACTGCCTGCCGTACTACTTCTTACCCACATAGTTAAGTAATCCCTGGAACTTATGTCTGTGCTGGAGATTGTAGCTTCAGCAAACCCACCTGCAGCTGTAGTTGTAAACTTAGTTAAGTTTCCAGCTGTTCCTTCATCTTCATCTTCGTAGTAATCAATATTTCTAGTTACATCACCATCCGCAACTGTGGCATTAGTACCAGTCCAATTAGTATGAGTATTGGCAGTCTCAAGAGTTGTACTACTACTTGTTGGCCCCCATGACTCCCAAGTTCCATCTGTACTATCAGTAGAATCACCACTTCTAGTTTGGAATTGAATCTCAGTTCCAGTTGCAAGATTCTCCGTCCACTCTATATTCCCAAACGAAGTTGCACCCTGAGTACTAATCTCTTTGCTTATTACTAGCTCATAAGGATTGTGTTCATCGGCAAGAGTGTCTACCACATAGGAAGGGGAGCTAGTTCCTGAAACAGATCCATCGTAGAAGATAGCAACTCTTCCATCTCCACCAGCGCCGCCATGATCTCCATTTCCGCTGGTTCCTCCAGCTCCGTTTTCTGCAGTAACGAGGCTCGATCCAAGAGTGAGGGTACTTCCCATAAGCTTGACAGAACCGCCAGCCCCGCCACCTCCGGCGGGTCTAGTGGATCCGCCACCATTATTTCCATCTGCAGAAATTGATCCTGATACAGTTATTGTGTCTGCAGCAATAAAAACCACACCCCCTCCATCGCCCCCATCACCAGACCTGTAGTCAGTATATGATCCACCACCACCACCACCAGAACCCATAAACAAGTCTTCTAAGTTTACATCTCCATATGTTCCACCCCCGCCTCCCGGAGCTCCATTGCTGCAGCTACCAGCTGCACCGCTAGTATTGGTGCCACCGTTTGTGCCTGAGCAACCGCCAGTTCCTGCATATCCGAAGGTACCATGTCCACCACCTGCTCCACCACCATTTCTACCACCACCTCCACCACCGGCTCCACCCAGACTTGCAGAACCGGCTCCGCCTGAAGTTCCTCCTCCTCCGCCACCGCATTGGCCGGCAGCACCATTGTTTCCGTTGGCTCCAGCACCACCACCTGCTCCGGTTGCACCCGCACCACCACTTCCAACACCTCCGTCTGCACAGAAGGCTTCTCCACCGTCTCCACCAGCTTCGGCCTGATACCCAGATCCTCCGGTATAGCCTTTTCCATCTGCATGAATATTTCCATTAGCAGTTACTGTGCCCGTGGCTCTGAAGAACATTATTCCTCCTTGGGCTGTTCCATCCCAGTCGTCTGGGTAGAAATTGATAGAGGAGTTGACGGTAACATTGGTATAGTTGGGTACTCTTTGAAGGATGACTCGTTGAGTGTTTTCTGCAGATCCAATATTACTATCGTCGTTGCTGTTGTCCCCATAGTATTTGGTTTTGGCGGTGGTGAAGGTGACTACATTACTGCTGACATTACTGACTCTGAAGGTTTCCCAATTTCCTATATTGACTGTAGCTGTGGGTGTTCCTTTTTGATTGATCAGTAAGACCTCATCACCAACAGAGAGACATCCTGAGGATGGTGTTGAGGCTAGGGTGGCTGTAGTACCGGTAAGAGAAGATACATTGTAATTAACAGCATCGCCTCCATCAGCACAGGATCTCCCTGATATGAGATTGGTAGAGTTGATAGAGGTATTGCTACTAACTGTAATGGCCCCATCAGATCCATCCCCAGTTGAATAGATGTTGTAGTCTATGGTTTCAGGCTCTATTGGTCTGGCTTTTTGGTTCTTTATTGCCTCGTTGGGATCTATGATGGAGTCTGCGTCTATAGTTGTAGTTCCATCAGGGTTGGTTAGATTAATCCTGACTTCACTTAGTGTTGGTGCATATTGTCCATCAGTAGTAGTTAGGATAGCTCGGTATTGAATGTAGTCATTGGCAGTGGAAGAGATAGTTGATCCACCCGGTGTGGTTAAGTAGCTCTCTGCATTAACCTCATCCACCCAGATTGAAACGCCACTTTGAAGGACGGTGAATCTTAGTTTCTCAACTCCATTTCTACTAGCTCCTGCCACATCTGAGATATCCCAGTACACCTTCTGCCAAGCATTAACCTGATTGATGTATATTGTTTCTTCTTGTTCATCTCCTGTGCCTTCTCCGAATCCGACCTTTACTGTTTGGCCTGCAGCAGTAGCTCTTAGCCAAAAGGTCACATAATCTCTACCACTGATATCAGTACTAGCAATCGTATCTTCACCATAACCATTGTCTGCTGTAGCTGTAACCTTAAACAGGTTACCCGAATCACTTTCATCTTCATCTTCATAGTAATCTACATTACGAGCTACATCTCCTTCAGCTACTGTGGCATTTGTACCACTAAAATCAGTATGAGTATCACCATTATTTAAAACAGTCGACGAAGTTGTTGGCTTCCAAGCCTCCCAAGAGCCATCAGTACTATCAGCAGTAGAACCTGACCTAGTCTGTATTTGTATTTCAGTATTAGTCTCTAAGTCCTCAGTCCATGAGATATTATTAAACGCAGTTGTTCCTGGAGTGTGAACCTCCTCTGAAACATACACAGCAAAAGGGTTGTAGTCTGTAGATAGGGAAGTGTAAGAAGGAGAAGAAGTACCGGTCACACTAGTTGAATAACCTACTGCAACTCTTCCATCTCCGCCTGCGCCCCCATTTCCACCACCACTTCCTCCAGCTCCGTTTTCCGCTGTAACCAGACTTGATCCTAGTGTGAGGGTGTTTCCCATAAGTTTGACAGAACCTCCAGAACCTCCACCTCCAGCTGGTCTAGTTGAATTGCCACCATTATTTCCATCAGATGAGACACTGCCGGAAACGGTTATGGTGTCTGCTGCAATATATACAACTCCTCCTCCATCACCACCACTTCCAGATGTGTAGTCTGTGTATGATCCACCCCCAGCTCCTCCAGAACCCATAAATAAATCTTCTAAATTTGCATCCCCATATGTTCCACCTCCGCCTCCTGGAGCTCCATTGCTGCAGCTACCAGCTGCCCCGCTTGTGTTGGTGCCACCGTTTGTGCCAGAGCAACTACCAGTTCCTGCGTAGCCAAAAGTTCCATATCCGGCTCCGCCTCCACCACCATTTCTACCACCACCCCCACCACCTGCTCCACCTAAGCTTGCAGATCCAGCCCCACCTGAGGTTCCTCCACCACCCCCACCACACTGACCAGCAGCACCATTGCTTCCGTTACCACCACCACCACCACCTGCTCCGGTTGCCCCTGCACCACTACCACCAACACCGCCATCTGCACAGAAGGACTCTCCACCATCTCCACCTGCTTCAGCAATGTAGCCTGATCCTCCTGCGAAACCTTTTCCGTCAGCGTGGATATTTCCATTTACGGTTACAGTACCAGTGGCTCTAAAAAACATAACTCCACCTTGAGTAGTACCATCCCAATCATCTGGGTAGAAGTTTTGAGACGAATTAACTGTAACGTTGGTGTAGTTAGGCACTCTTTGAAGAATGACTCGTTGAGTGTTTTCTAGTGTTCCCAAGTTACTGTCATCGTTACTATTGTCTCCGTAGTATTTTGTCTTAGCTGTAGTAAAGGTGATAGTGTTTGTTGCTATTGATTCAATTCTTAAGGTTTCGAAGTTTCCAACATTTACGTAAGCTGTCGGAGTTCCTTTTTGATTGATTAATAAGATTTCATCTCCTACAAACAGACACCCTGATGAGGGGGTGCTATTAAGAGTTGCAGTTGTGGATGTGAGTGAGGAAACGTTGTAGTTTACTGCATCTCCACCATCAGCACAACTTCTTCCACCTATGAGAGAAGTTGAGTTTATGCTGGTATTGGAGCTAACAGTTATTGCTCCATCAGCTCCATCTCCAAAGTTGTCTTCTTCTCTGATTAGGGATACAGATGTGACCTTTTCTTTTTGAGTATGTTCTGGGTTGAATTCGTTGAGAAGATCATGAGCAATTTGGGAAGTTCTGTCTGTAATCTTCTTCCAAAGGGAGTCTATAGTGTCATAGAACCAGCCGAAGACGTTTAAATCGTTGGTACTTTGATTGTGGCCAATTTGTAAGTAGTCTCCGTTGGCTACAGTAGCTGAAGTTGAAGAGTACTTGGTCATATCCATAGCAATTCGGTGGTAGGCAAGACCGGTGTCGTTAAAGTCAGAGTAGACAAACAAGTGATTGGTATCTGAGTCGTAGTAGATGTTACCTTCGTCTGTTCTAGTGCTTGTTGATTGTGGGACTAAGGTTAAGTCTCCGCCCTCAACATAAACGTCTCCGGCTAGATACGCACTGT
>JBHPHI010000006.1:0-41500 GCA_042569595.1 Patescibacteria group bacterium | reverse complement strand
GCAAAAAGAAACTGGCAAAAAAGAACCCATCAAAACATGGGCAAGAGCAAGTCAGATTTCACCAGAATTCGTCGGACACACATTTTTAGTCCACAACGGAAAAGTATTTAATGAAGTATTTGTTTCCGAAGCTATGGTGGGACACAGGTTGGGAGAATTTTCCCCCACCAGAACCTTTAGAGGTCACGGCCGCATGGTTAAGCGTACACTAACCAAGACATAAAAAGAAAATAACATGACAAAAAAAGTAGTAGCATACCAGAAATTTATAAGGCAAACGGCAAGAAAACTTCGCCTAGTTGCAGACATGATTAGAGGCATGGATGTTGAGACAGCCCTAGTTCAATTAAAAGTCTCAAGAAAAAAAGGCGCTGAAGTCTTAAGAAAAGTTTTGATTCAAGCAAAAGCTAACGCCATCAACACCAACTTGAGAAGTGAAACTTTAAAAATTTCCGAAATCCTAATAGAAGAAGGGCCAAGTTTCAAAAGATGGCGCCCAGTCAGCAGAGGTAGAGCCCACTCAATCATGAAAAGAACCAGTCACATCAAACTCACCCTTGAAGGAAGTGATGAGTCAGTGGTAAAAAAGGCATCTACAAAAAAAGACTCAAAAACTGCAAAAACAGATAAAGATATAAAGAAAGGCAAATAAAATGGGACAAAAAGTAAACCCTTTTGGTTTTAGACTAGGGCCGTTATACACCTGGAAGTCTCGATGGTACGCCAATCAAAAAAACTATAAAACTCAAGTATTAGAAGACCACAAGCTCAGGGAAATGCTTCATGACAAGCTTCTTATTGCAGGACTAACAAGAGCTGAGATTGAAAGGTCTATCAACACCATAAAGATAATTCTTCATGTCAGTAGGCCTGGTGTGGTAATTGGTAGAGGTGGATCAAACCTAGAACAACTTAAAAAAGATATAGAAAAAGTCCTACACAAATCCGAAGATGGAAAATCAAAAAAAGTTGAAATCGAAGTAAAAGAAGTCAAGGATCCAGACCTAAGCGCAAAACTTGTTCTTGATAGATTGATAGACCAACTTCAAAAGAGATACCCACACAGAAGAGCAGTTAGTCAAGCTATGCACAGAGTAATGGGTGCTGGCGCAAAAGGAGTCAAGATTGTGTTTTCCGGAAGAATTGGTGGAGCAGAAATTGGCAGAACCGAAAAATATGAAGAAGGCACAGTTCCAACACAAACCATAAGAGCAGATATAGACTACGCACAAAAACCAGCTCTAACAAAATCAGGATATGTAGGAATAAAAGTTTACATTCACAAAGGTGAAAAAATTAACTAAGTAATCATGCTACAACCAAAGAAAAGAAAATACCGCAAAGATTTTAGAGGTAAAAGAAGAGGTAACGCTCAGCGCGGAAACTCTATCGATTTTGGCGATTTTGCTTTGAAAGCACTTGGAAGAGGTTGGGTAAGCTCACGACAAATCGAAGCTGCTCGAAAAACCATTCAACATCACACAAAACGTGCTGGTAAGTTGTGGATCAGGGTATTTCCTGATAAGCCAATTACCAAAAAAGCCGCAGGCGCCAAGATGGGATCAGGTAAAGGAGATATCGAACAATACGTCTCGGTAGTAAAGCCAGGAAAAATCCTTTTCGAATTAGCAGGAGTCCCTGAAGAAGTTGCAAAAGAAGCCATGAGAAAAGCCTCACACAAAATGCCTATCAGAACCAAATACATCACCAAGGAAGAGGAACTATAAATGAAAAGACAAGAAATAGCCAAACTACACAACAGCACAGTCAAAGAGCTTTCTCAGAAAATAGAGGAGCTTCAAAAAGAACTTGTAATAGTAAGAATGGAGATAAAACTTGGAAAGCAAAAAAACCTAAAAAAAGGATCCAGCATTAGAAAAGACATCGCCAGAATTAAAACTATTATTAGTCAAAAAAATCTAAGTAAAAATCAAGAAAAAGAGTCAAGCTCAAAATCAAAATAAGGAAATAAAATGAAGCAATTTAAAGGAATAGTATCATCAGACAAAATGGAAAACACAGTTTCAGTAATTGTGGAAAGAAACTGGATGCACCCCCTATACAAAAAAACAGTCAAAAAAACCAAAAAATATCTTGTGCATGATGAAAAAGGTGCCAAAGCAGGAGACGTAGTAATTTTTGAAGAAACCAAACCAATTAGTAAAAGAAAAAAATTCAAGGTAGTAAGTATCGAAAAGTAACATGATTCAGTTAAGAAGTGTATTAAAACTAGCAGACAACAGTGGAGCAAAAAGAATTAGAGTAATTCTTGTTCACGGTGGTTCAAAAAGAAGATTCGGTCATGTTGCAGATTTTGTAACAGCCTCCGTTATTCATGCAGAGCCAAATAGCCAGATCAAAAAAGGTCAGGTAGTCAAAGCTGTCATTGTTAGGACCAGAAAAGAAACCAAGAGAGCAGATGGTAGCTACGTCAGGTTCGACGACAACGCTGCTGTTATTATCGAAAACACTAAAACAAAGAATCCTATTGGAACCAGAATATTTGGACCAATAGCCAGAGAAGTAAAAGAAGCAGGGTATGCTAAAATTGCATCCTTAGCTCCAGAGGTACTATAAAAACATGAATATAAAAAAAGGCGACACAGTCAAAATATTGAGAGGAAAAGATGCTGGAAGAACCGGAAAAGTTCTTCGTGTCTTCCCAAAAAAAAGCAAAATTATTGTTGAGGATATAAATAAAGTTAAAAGACACGTCAAAAAACAAAGCGCAGATCAACCTGGGGGCATTGTTGAGGTAGAGAAGCCACTACATCTTAGTAAGGTAGTTCTAAAAAAAGATACAAAACCTAAGAAAACTACCAAAAAATCTACAAAGAAAACAACCAAGACAACAAAGAAAGCTAAATAAATATGAGCCAATCAAGACTAAAAAAACTATACAACGAAAAAATTGTTAAAGATCTTAGAAAAGAGTTTAAGTTAGACAATGACTTAGCAGTGCCAAAAGTCACAAAAGTAGTTGTTAGCGTAGGAATCACAGAGGAACAACATCAGGACCAAGCCTTACAAAACTTTGCAGAACAGCTCAAGGTTATAACCGGACAAAAACCCAAAATAACCCAAGCAAAGAAGTCAATTGCAGGGTTCAAGCTTAGAGCTGGAGATTCAATAGGATTAATGGTTACTCTTAGAGGAAATAGAATGTATCAATTTATTGATAAACTTTTCAGCATAGTCCTCCCAAGAGTAAAAGATTTTCAGGGAGTCAAAAGAACAGCTTTTGATAAAAATGGGAACTACAGTCTAGGTATAGAGGAGCAAATCGTTTTCCCAGAGATAGAGTATGGTAAAATCGACAAGGTTCGTGGCCTACAAGTCACCTTTGTGACAAACACCCATGATTCTCAACAAGCTGAAAAATTATTAGAAATGTTTGGCATGCCATTTGTCAAAGAAGAAAAATAGTCAAATTAAGGAAGTTGAATGGCTAAAAAAAGCAAAATAGCAAAATCAAATAGAAAACCAAAGTTCTCTTCAAGAGCTCATAATCGTTGCCAGCTGTGTGGCAGACCAAGAGCATATATTAGATATTTTGGTTTATGCAGAATGTGTTTTAGAAAATTAGCTCACCAAGGAAAACTTCCTGGTGTAACCAAGGCAAGTTGGTAAAGGTATTATGACAGATCCAATAGCAGACATGCTTACGCGCATCAGAAACGCATACTCAGCTGGTAAAAGAGTTGTTAATATTCCTCATTCAAACATGAAGGGTAGTATTGCAGAACTTCTCAAAACCAACGGATACGTTGATGCTGTTTCAAAAGCAAAAGAAGGAAACCACAAATCTATTAAAGTTTCTTTGAAATATATCAACAGCAAGCCCGCCATTACCAATGTTGAAAGAGTTTCAAAACCAGGCAGAAGAGTTTATGTAAAATCAAACAACCTAAGAACTCCTCTATCAGGTTACGGACTATCTATAGTCTCCACCAGCAAAGGTATTATGTCAGCCAAAAAGGCCAGAGAAGAAAAATTAGGTGGCGAATTAGTTTGTAAGGTTTGGTAAATATGAGTTTAATCGGATTAAAACCTATCACCATCAAGGAACAAGTGGAAATTTCAATCGAAGGCGACACTGTTTCTGCAAAAGGCCCAAAAGGAGAACTTAAAAGCACTCTTCCACTAAAAAACATAAAAGTGGAAATAAAGGACAAAGAGATATTTGTTACTAGAAAGAGCGAAACAAGACAGATAAGAGCCAATCATGGACTAGTTAGAAGCCTTATTCAAAATATAGTAATAGGAGTTTCTGAAGGATTCGAAAAGAAACTTGAACTAGTTGGCACGGGATATAGAGTTGCAAAACAAGGAGACAAACTCACCTTAAGTTTGGGCTATTCACATCCAATTGAGTATTTAGCCCCTGAGGGAATAAAGCTTGATATCGAAGGAAACAACGTTATTTTTATAAGAGGCATCGACAAACAAAAAGTAGGTCAGGTAGCTGCAGAAATTCGAGCCAAAAGACCACCAGAGCCATATAAAGGCAAGGGTATTAAATATAGTGATGAAGTTATTAGGAGAAAGGCAGGAAAGACCACAACTGTCTAATCAATCATGAATAAAACTTTGAAAAAAACCATCAGAAAACAAAGAGTAGTTAAAAAGGTAAAAAAAGTAACCACTCGACCAAGGTTGCATGTGTATAGATCAAACAAACACATGTACGCACAGGTAATCGACAGGTCTTCTGGTAAAATAATCGCTTCTGCCTCAGATGCTGATGTAAAAACCACAAAAACAGACAAATCAAGCAAGGCAGAACAAGTAGGTAAATTAGTTGCAGAAAAAGCATTAAAAGCAAAAATAAAAGAAGTTGCATTTGATAGAGGAGCCAACAAGTATCACGGCAGAGTAAAGGCTCTAGCAGAAGCAGCAAGAAAAGCAGGATTACAATTTTAATAGAATAACCATGCCAAGAAATCAAATAAACACACCAGAAATCAAAGAATTCGAAGAAAAAGTTGTTCAAGTCAATAGAGTTAGTAAAAAAACTAAAGGCGGAAACAACATAGGTTTTTCTGTTTTGGTTGTTGTTGGTGATAAAAAAGGAAGAGTGGGGGTTGGATTAGGTAAGGCTCCAGACGTTCTTTCATCAATAAAAAAAGGCGTAAGAAAAGCCAAAAAAAGACTAATCAACGTTCCACTAAAAGACACAACAATTCCATTTGAAATAAATCAAAAATTTGGCGCAGCCAAAGTCCTGTTAAAGCCAGCCCCTAAGGGAACTGGAGTTATAGCTGGTGGAGCAGTCAGAGCAGTGGTTGAGGCAGCTGGAATTAGAGATATCGTAAGTAAAATCATGGGTAGCGACAATCAGGCAAGTAATGTTTACGCAACCTTTGCAGCTCTAAAACACATGGAGATGATTGCCAAAAAGAAAGGCATCAAACTTAAGGTGGCTCAAGAAATATTAGACACAAAAATCATAGCCAGACCAAGACCTCAAAGAAATCAAAAAATGCATCAAAAGAAATCTAACTTCAAAACAAGAAACTCACAAGAAACCGCCACAAAAACAAAAGAAGTTAAAGAGGTCAAGAAAGATAAGTAGTCATGAAATTACATCAACTTCCTAAAAACATAAGAAGAAAGAAAAAACGCCTAGGTCGTGGCTATGGATCTGGAAAAGGCGGACATACCGCTTCCAGAGGTCAAAAAGGCCAAAAATCAAGAAGCAAGATCCCTATTTGGTTTGAAGGTGGACAACTCCCATTCATAAGGAGACTACCCTTCATCAAAGGAAAAAGCAGATTTAAATCCTTAAACAACACCGTTGCTCTAAACGTAAGAGATCTAGAAATATTCAAAACCAATCAAAAAGTTGATGTTGACGCTTTATTAAAAGCAGGTCTTATTTCAAAAAATGACTTCAAATCAACTATTAAGATTTTAGGTCGTGGTAAGCTTACAAAGTCGTTAAAAGTACTTTTGCCAGTCAGTAAACAGGCAGAGGAAAAAATTAAAAAAGCAGGTGGAACAATAGAGCTTCCAAAAAGTCCGCCCAAGAAATAAATCATGAGTGATATTCTCAGCACAATAAAGAAATTTTTTACAATTGCTGAGTTAAGAAAAAAAATTCTTTTCACAGCAGGAATTTTCGCTTTTTATAGACTTCTAGCCCACATTCCCGTACCAGGAATAGATACATCTCAACTAAAATCATTATTCTCTCAAAACCAACTTCTTGGATTGTTGGATATTTTCTCTGGAGGAACACTTGCCAATTTCTCCATTACAGCTCTAGGATTAAGCCCATACATTAACGCATCTATTATTATGCAGTTATTGGGAATGATTATTCCCAAACTTGAAGAGCTCCAAAAAGAAGGCGAGTCAGGAAGAGCGCTTATCAACCAGTACACCAGGCTTTTAACGGTTCCTCTTGGGGTAGTTCAAAGCATAGGTATATATGCCCTACTGAGAAGTCAGGGACTTATAATTACCCAATCTCTTCCAGGCCTTATTGCTCTTATTTTTACCATGATAGGTGGAACTATGCTTACCATGTGGTTAGGAGAGCTTCTCACAGAATACGGAATAGGAAATGGAATCTCCATGCTTATTTTTGCAGGAATAGTTAGTAGACTACCTGTTTCTCTTGCTCAAACAGCAGCCACTTCTCAGGCCGACCAGTTTTCCAATCTAATAATATTTTCAATATTAGGAATAGCGGTTATAGCAGGTATTGTTATGGTCTCTCAAGCTATTAGAAAAGTGCCAATTAGTTACGCAAAAAGAGTAAGAGGATCAAAAATGTATGGAGGTCAATCTACCCATTTACCTCTTAGAATAAATCAAGCCGGAGTCATTCCTATAATCTTTGCCGTTTCATTAGTTTTATTGCCTTCATTTCTAGGAAGATTTTTGGAGGGAGCAAACAATACAGCCTTAAACAGCGTCGGTAGGTTTTTCTCTGCAAATTTTGACCCTCAAAGCTTTATGTACAACGCCACATATTTTCTACTAGTCTTGGGCTTCACATATTTTTATACTGCTATAGTTTTTGATCCAGAAAAAATCGCAGATGACTTCAAGAAACACGGAGGTTTTGTTCCAGGAATTAGGCCAGGAAAACCTACAGCAGACTATCTAAACTACATTCTAAACAGAATTACACTCGCAGGAGCCTTATTTTTAGGTCTTATCGCCATTTTGCCATCACTCGTTCAATCAATGACTGACATAACATCACTCACAATAGGGGGAACAGGAATCCTCATTGTTGTGTCTGTTGTTTTAGAAACATCAAAACAATTGGAAGCTTTATTAGTTATGAGAAACTACGAAGGCTTTCTTTCGTAAAAGAATATAAATAAAGGGAGATTGGCGTAATTACGTCAAAAAATCTATGACTCAAAAAGGAATCAATCTTGTTTTTTATGGGCCAGAAGGCTCCGGAAAAAGCACTCAAGCAGACCTACTAAGTAAAAAATACAACATTCCCCACCTTGTTTCAGGGGATTTAGTTAGAAAGTATTCCAAAGAAGATAAAGGAATCATTGGCAACGTTTGTAAAGAGGCGCTCCACGAGGGCAAATATGTAGCTGATTCCGAGATGTATGTTATGTGGAAGCAAAGACTCAAAGAAGGTGATGCTAAGGGTGGATGGGCTCTTGATGGGTTTCCAAGAAATCTTACACAAGCAGAGTTTTTAAGACGAAAAGTCGAAAAATATGGTCAAGAAGTAGAGGCTGTGTTTTTTATTGAGGTTTCTGAAGAAGAATCTATGAAAAGACTTCTCAAGAGAGCTAGAAAAAGCCCAGATGGCAGCCTACACGATTCTCCTGAGAGAATAAAAGAAAGACTAAGGCATTACAGAAAAGGCAGAAGAGCTGTTTTAGAAAACTACAAAAAAAGAGGAATTTTAAGAAAAATAGACGGCGAGAGATCTATCGAATCAATTCACAAGGAAATTGTTGGAATTGTAGAGGAAATCAAGAAAAAAAATGGATCAAAATAAAATAAAAGCAATGACGGAAGGCGGCAAAAGGCTGGCTGAAGTTAAGCGTCAGATTTTAGAATATTCCCAAACCGAGACCTCAACCAAGGCAATTGACGACAAAGCTGAATATCTCATAAAAAAAATAGACGGAGAACCTTCTTTTAAAATGGTTCCAGGGTACAGCTGGAGTTCTTGTATCAACATCAACGATTCCATTGTTCATGGCATTCCAGGAGAAGACTTGAAAGAAGGAGATTTAGTTACCATAGATATGGGCTTTTATTTTAAGGGTTTTCATACAGATTCCGCTATGTCATTTGTGGTTGGAGACAAGGATGAGAAAAAGAAAAGATTTATTGCCGCTGGAAAAAAGGTCTTAAAAAAGACAATTTCTCAAGCAAAAAAAGGGAAAACCATAAGAGACTTGAGCAAAACTATGCAAAAAGGCATCGAGTCAGCGGGGTATTCAGCAGTTAGAGAGCTTACGGGTCATGGAGTTGGAAGAGAGCTTCATATGCCCCCATCAATACCATGCTTTGTTTCAAATTCAAGCGATATGTCAATAAAAATGGAACCAGGAATGACTTTGGCTATCGAGGTCATGTACGCAGAAGGTGATTGGCCATTATCTGTCGATTCTGATGGGTGGACCATGAGAACCAAAGATGGTAAACTTTCGGCTGTTGTTGAGGAAACGGTTCTTGTAACAGATTCAAGACCAATAGCATTAACCGCACTTTAAGCAAAAAGCATTAAAAATTAACATTTCAAGTTACCTACTTGAGAAATATAATAATCGTTGCTATAATCAGCAATCGTTACACCCCATTGGGATGGGGTTGTATTTTTAGTCATGAGCAAACAACAAAATATTGAAGTTACAGGGGAGGTTACACAAGCCCTACCAAATACATCTTTTCGAGTCCTTATCGAAAAAGATGCGCCAGAAGAGTATGCAAACAAAGAAATACTTTGCACACTCAAAGGAAAAATGAGGCTATATCGAATTAGAGTAATGCCAGGCGACAAAGTCAAGGTTGATATAACACCCTATGACCCAAATAAAGGCCGCATCACTTATCGAGAGAAATAAAACCCCAAGAAATAATATGAAAGTAAAAGCTAGTATTAAAAAACGCTGCATTAATTGTAAAATTATTCGCCGAAGAGGCAGAGTTTATGTCGTTTGCAGCAATCCAAGACATAAACAAAGACAGGGATAAATATGCCACGCATATCAGGAGTAGACATACCAGATAATAAGAGAACAATTGTTTCTCTTACGTATATTCATGGAATTGGTAAGAAATACTCAAAAAACATTTTGACAGAAGCAAATATAGATGAGAACAAAAGAGCAAAAGAACTTACAGGTGATGAAATTTCAAGAATCGCAAAAATATTAGACCGTTATAACACTGAAGGTAACCTTAGAAAGACTATCAGAGAGAACGTAGATAGGCTCAAAAGGATCGGTTCTTATAGAGGACTTAGACATACAATGGGATTACCAGTTAGAGGGCAAAGAACAAGGGTAAACGCTCGTACCAAGCGAGGCAAGAGAAAAACCATCGGAGCTCTATCAAAGGAAGACTCAACAAAGTAGTTGCATAAGGAAATAGCATGGCAAAACCAAATAAGAACAATAAAACCAAAAAGAGACGAATCGTAAAAGCAGTTCCTCAGGGAAGAATGTATGTAACTGCAACTTTCAACAACACCTTAGCCACAATTACGGATGCCGCAGGTAACACCTTATGTTGGGGTTCAACCGGTAAAGCAGGATTTTCAGGCTCACGAAAATCTACTCCATATGCAGCCACAGTTTCTCTAGACAGAGTCTTAAATGAAGCTAAAGAATTTGGAATCAGAGAATTAGAAGTATTCATCAAAGGTCCAGGACCAGGTAGAGATGCAGCCTTGAGAGTTTTAAGAGAGAGCGGCATCAAAATAGCTATGATAGCTGACGTTACTCCTATTCCTCACAACGGAACCAGACCAAGAAAGAAAAAACACAATAGATAATAATTTATCGAAAAAAATAATATGGCAAGACAAACAGGACCAACTCAAAAACTAAGCAGACGCGCAGGCGTTGATTTGGGTCACAAAACCAATTCTATGAAAGTCGCAAGAAGGCTAAATATTCCTCCAGGATCTCATGGAAGAAAAGGTGGAAAAAAGCTTTCAGATTTCGGTATACAGCTAAAAGAAAAACAAAAAGTAAAATGGGCCTATGGTGTTTTGGAAAAACAATTCAAGAAATACTACGAAAAAGCCACTAAAAACCCAGAAGCTACTGGTGAAGAGCTCCTAAAGCTTCTAGAAAATAGACTAGATAACGTAGTTTTCAGACTAAACTTTGCTCCCACAAGAAGATCAGCCAGACAACTTGTGTCTCATGGTCACATCAAAATAGATGGCAAAAAAGTCGACATTCCTTCGTATCAAGTCAAAATTGGAGAAACTATTTCTCTTTCAGATAAAGCCCAAAAAATCCCAGCCTCAGCAGAACTATTAGCAGAAGCCAAACTTACACCTCCTTCATGGCTAGAAAAAAAAGCTGCAGTCGGAAGAGTTAAAGCCAGACCCGACAGAGAGCATATAGATTTAGAGATTAACGAACAACTTATTGTTGAGTATTACTCAAGATAAAGGAGATTAAAAAATATCGATAGACACAGATGTTTTAACCGATAGCATGGTTGTTAAAACGGGAAACTAATCGAATAGAAAGGAAAAACCCATGCAACAAACAATTTTTACAACCAAAATCCTCGAAGAGGAGAAGGTCAAATCACCTACGGGTGAACAGGCTGGAAATTACTACAAAATAGCTATGGAACCCCTAGATCAAGGCTATGGCCACACTATGGGAAACTCTCTCCGAAGAGTTTTGTTAGGTTCTATCCCAGGTGCAGCTATCACAAAAGTGAAAATTGATGGTGTAAATCACCAATTCACCACTTTAGAGGGCATGAGAGAAGACATAGTTGAATTCATCCTAAACTTAAAGAAAGTTAGACTTTCCTTAAAAGATGATGATGAAGCCACGATAAAGTTAAGCGCAAAAGGTAAGGGAGAAGTAAAAGCTGGTGATATTGAAGTTCCTGCAAATGTAGAAATTGCAAACAAAGACTTAGTAATTGCCAACTTAGCTACAACCAAAACCAAACTCGATGCAGAGATTACTGTAAAATCTGGCAGCGGTTACGTAATGGCCAAAACAGAAGAAGAGATGTCTTTCGGAGAAATCCCAGTAGACGCTCTTTTCTCACCTATTACCAAAGTAGCTTACAAAGTTGAAGCAACTCGTGTTGGTAGAAGAATAGACTATGACAAGTTGGTCATGGATATTTGGACCGACGGAACAGTTGATGTTATTAAAGTTTTAAATACAGCTGCAAAAACACTAGTCTCTCACTTCAAACAAGTTTATGAGCCAGTGGTAATAGAAGAAGAAGAACCGGTTGAAGCTCCTTCTATCGAAAACGAGAACATGAATTTAACAGTTGAAGAATTAGGAATTCCAACCAGAATTGCAAACGCACTTAGAAAAGGTGGATACAAAACCGTCAAAGACTTAGCAGAAGCTGAGGGAAGTGAAGTTGCAAAGGTTAAAAACTTAGGAGAAAAATCTGTAACAACAGTTTCAGACGCTCTTAAGAAATTTGGAGTTGAATTAAAAGACTAAATTCCATGAATCACAGATCAAAAGGCAAAAAACTAAACCGGTCCAAAAAACACAGAGGGTCATTGTTAAAAAACTTATCCATGAACCTCTTTGAACATGGAAGTATCAATACAACCGAAGCCAAAGCTAAAGCGCTTAGAGGTTATGCAGAAAAGCTAATTACCCAAGCAAAAAAGGGCACAGTGCCCGCAAGAAGAAAAATTGCTCAGGTGACAGGCAAGAGAAAACCAGCAAATCATCTTATTGATGTTGTAGTGCCAAAGCTTTCAAAAAGGTCAAGCGGATACATCAAAATCACCAGGACTGGCCAAAGAAAAGGCGATGACGCCATGATGGTCAGGGTTGATTTAATTGATTATCAAAAAGAAATAGTTTCTCCAAAAAAAGAAACTACAAAAAAACCTAAAAAGGCTTCCAAAAAAGAAACCAAAAAGACCGATGATTCTGCCAAGAAATCAAAAACCACCAAAAAAGAAAAGTAGGATATAAATCATGAAAACAAAAGTAACAAAACAAAAAGATATCAAAAGAGTTTGGCATTTTGTTGACCTAAAAGATCAGGTTTTAGGCAGAACAGCCACCCAAATGGCCAAGCTTCTTATCGGAAAAGATAAGCCCGACTACACACCAAACTTGGACGGTGGAGATTATGTTGTTGCAATAAATGCAGAACACATTCAACTTACAAGAAAAAAGGCAGATAACAAAATTTACAGACATCACACAGGGTTTCCTGGAGGCTTCAGAGAAATTCCATTTTCCAGAATTATGGAAAAAGATCCCACTAAAGTTGTAGAAAAAGCTGTAAGCGGAATGCTGCCAAAAAATAAACTAAGAACACCAAGACTCAGAAGACTCAAAGTGTTCGTAGGAGACGCACACCCATATAAAGATAAGTTTGAAAAATCGGAGAAGTAACCCATGGCAGAAAAAACAAAAACAAAAACCAAAACTAAAGTCAAAAAAACCAAGAAAAAAGACTACACCTATGCGGTTGGTCGCAGAAAAACTGCTACAGCCAGAGTTAGACTATATTCCAAAAAAGGAGATCTCATAGTCAATGGTGTTCCAGCAGGACAATACTTCCCAAGCGAAAGATCCAAAGCTGCATATCTTCAACCACTCAAAGTCACCAACACTCTTGGAAAACTCAGCTTCTCAGTAAAAGTTCAAGGTTCTGGAAAATACGGCCAACTTGGAGCAGTAGTTCACGGAATCAGCAGAGCTTTGGCAATACTTGATGAAGAAACCCACAGACCAGTTCTCAAAAAGTACGGCCTTCTTACTAGAGATTCTAGAATGAGGGAAACCAGAAAAGCTGGGACCGGTGGAAAAGCCAGAAGAAAGAAACAATCTCCAAAGAGGTAAACCTAGGGTACAATTTCTCTATGGGTAATTCTCATAGAATTTTACGATTTTTATACACCTTATTTTTAGCTGCTATTTTTGTGCTTCCAGGACTGGTTCCTCAAAAAAACATTCCAATTTCAAAGCTAAAACCCATCATCGACATATCTTTCAATACAGTCAAAAACTCAACCAACATTCCTATTCAAGAAGTCGGCCACTTCGTGGTCAGCGACATAATCGCACAAATTCAGGAATCTCGCCAAAGCATCAGCTTACAAGAATTTATTTCAGATGAAACATTCTGTCAAAATACGCCGGCAGCTTTTGAGGTGCTAAAAAAGAAAGGAAGCCTAGATAAAGAAGACTTAAGAGAGTTTTGTTCTGACTGCGCCAAAACAGCCTATGTAGTTACCGAAGGAAACTACAATATAGAGGGCCAAGAATCTTGGATGAAGTCAGTAGACATAAAACAAACAATCTTAAGTGACTACTCCAACATTTGCGTTCATGCGGAAAAAGAATTAGCTCTAGTATTACTCGGAACAAAAGATCAACCCACCCAACAAGCCACTCAATCCAACCCAAGCTCCACCCCCATTCCACAACAAGCACCACAATCTACCACAGCCCCCAAGGCCAAAAACTTTTCCGAACAAGAGCTCTGGCAAGCATTGATAGATTATAGGCACGCCCACGAAAAACCAGATTTACTTCCCTCCGAAAAACTTTGCTCATACGCCGGAAAAAGAATAGATGAACACATAGAGATGTTTGCCGAAAAACCCAAAGAGGAATACAACAACCAAGATAAATATCCTTTAGATGCTCACGCAGGTTTTCAAAGAGACGGGGAGTCGGGTCATCTGTTTGACGTCACGGGGTTTGATGTTATTGCAGAAAACTTGGCTTACTGGCCCACCGCAGAATTTCCCCATCAAGTCATCGAATGGGGTTGGGACACATCAACCGAAGGCCACAAAGAAGCCCAGCTCAGCACAGAGTACAATCACGCCTGTCTTTCCGGAAGAGATGGGTTTTATGTAGCTATTTTTGCCCGCTAACACGCAAATATTTTCTAGATTGTGGTAGAGTGGAAAAACTAACAAGTAAAAGGAGACGATATGTCAAAAAATATTAAAATCCTGCTTTTAGTTTTAGCTCTTGGGGGTTATTACTTTTATTCTCAATCCAAACAACCACAACCAGCACCAGAAGAAGTGATGGAAAAACAAGACACTTCAGTAGTAGAAGAAAGTGAAGCCACAGAGTCTGCCGAAGCAGCAGCAGAAGAAACTTATGCCTTAGAAGAAATAGCAGAGCATGCTACTCCAGAAGACTGCTGGTTTGCAATAGCGGGCACAGTCTATGATGTTTCAGGATTTGATGCCACACATCCTGGCGAAGAAGCAGTGTATGAGGGTTGCGGCAAAGACGCCACAGAGCTTTTCGAAACAAGACCAATGGGGTCAAACACTCCCCACTCAGAAAAAGCTAGGGGATTCTTGCCAAACTTCGAAATTGGTACCCTTACTGAGTAAATTAAATCGAGCGTGATAAAATCCCTATATCGGGGAGTGGCGCAGTTTGGCTAGCGCGCGCGCATGGGGTGCGTGAGGTCGCAGGTTCGAGTCCTGTCTCCCCGACATCGTTTGTAAAGCATTATTATTCCCATTAATCAATCTATTTAATAATAGATAGCGTATTAAATATTAGTTACCGCATATTGACACCCTACTCAACCAAAACAATTAAACTATCTGATGCTCAATATTACAGCTTGAGTAACTCTTTGAATTTTCTATAGTCAATTATTATTAAGTATTTTTTTTCGTAATTTATAACCAATTCCTTTTCCAATAAAGATACCTCTCTACTAACAGTCTCTCTTGCCATACCAGCGTGAGCTGCAAGATCGGATTGTGTAATAGGTATTGTTAACTCAACCTTATTATCAACCACCTTTCCGAAACGAGAAATTAAAACATCTATTGCATAGAGTAGTCTAATTTTTGAATCCCCAATCATAGAATAGCTTAGTTTTTTTGAAACAACACTTGAGTAATATAATGACTTTCTTAAACATTCCGAACACATATTTAAATTACTAATAACTTGTTCAACAAAAAATTCCCTTGAACACTTATGTATTGAAGACTCGGACATCACTTCATAATCAAACTCACTTACTCCTACCTGAAAAATAGAATCTAATGGAAATATAAATCCCACAGAATGAAGAAAAAGAGTAATCTCATCTCCATCCTTAGAAACAAAATACTGACGCACTTGACCTGAAGAAATGTAAAATATATCTTCAATCAAATCTCCGGAATACACCAAAATCTGGCCTTTTTTATAGAGCCTAGACTTATATTTTTTAAATATTTCCGATAGTTCTGACTTCTCAAGCTTCATGTATGTTTAATGTGTTTATTATCACACAAATTGAGTGATTAAGATCAAAGACTTAATTACCCCAACATTATAAATTTATAGATATGACAACTACATTCAACTACAAACATAACATCTATAAAAGAAGACACTCACACCCCTCCTTAAATGAAAAAATATATTTTTATATTCAGAACAATAAACAGAACATAAAAGCAAAAAACACAAATAAATTGTAAGTCTACAAGAGTCTAGAAAAGACTGTGTTGTTAAAGGGGGTGATGGTAAATGACAAAAAAAGGTGGAAAAAAGAAAGGCAAGTAATTAAGGGCAAAACTTGTTAAATGCCTAAGCGGCACCTCACGGTGCCGCTTTTTTATAGCATCACGCTTACCAGTTGTTAATAACTGCTGATATGTCTTTTAACTTGTTGCAAATCTAGCATATTATTTAATAATTATTATTATGTTTAATTTAAAAAAACCTACTCTTTCAGAAAAAATTGCTAAAGAAAGCAAAAAGATTGAGCCTGAATTAAGAGAATTGATTATTGGTAGAAAAACTCTTATTTCTCTTCTAGGATTTTCTATTGGGGGAGTGTTGATTGGGAGCGCAGCATACGATTTACTGTCAAAAAGCTTTGGTATTATTATTACGGTTTTTTTGGGAGCATTGCTGTTTATTATCAGTGGAATAGTAAGCGATTCTTTCAAAAAATAACCCTAAATTCATTTTAATAAATAACTTTTTTCAACTTCGTCCAACAGAGCCGACATCGGTTGTCAACCGTTATTATTCCCATTTATAAATCTGTTTTTGTCCGAGACAACTTCAATCCATTCTTGAAAATCACTATCGCTACTAGAGAAATTAATGACAGCATATATATCATGCTGCTTGTTTCAGATTCCAACGATGGGAATACGTAATGAGAAAAGTTATATGAAGCATGAAACAAGAGCATAAGTAGTAAGTTTCGGTTTGTATTGTTGTAAATCCATCCGAAAAGAACAGAAATAAGTGTAGTAGACAAGATTAATCCCCAGATGGGTTTATCATAATAAAAACCCTTATCAGGCATAAAAAACAGCGGGAGGTGCCAAATTCCCCAAACAATACCCACCAACAAGCTTGAAATGAGTGCTGAGTACTTTTTCTGGAGCTCTAATTGCATAATACCTCTCCACCCATACTCCTCTTGTAACGGACCAGCATTAAATAAAATCACCAAAAATGCGATTGGTAGAACAAACGGGTTGTTAAGCGCTTCAGAGATTGGGACTTGTAGACCAAACACTCTCAAAAGCAATAGGGGGAGTCCGATGATGAGTGGAAACAATAAAAATGTAGGAATATACCATTTTTTATCAAAGGACATAGAAAAGGTTTGCTTGAATAGCTTTTTTAAACCATCCTTTCGGCTTTTTTTTAATGAAACAACAATTGCAGCCAAAAAAGGACCCCACGCCCCAAAATTTGAAAGCTTAGATAAGAATATAATAAAAAAATTGCTTGACACGTTATTTACAACCAATGCTTCGGGTACCCACAATATCCATGAAAATCCAAATGAAATAACTAGGTATAAAAACAGCATGACAACATTGTAACAGCTCAGATTTCTCGTTGTTGTTTTCCAACCTCGTCCAATAGAGCCGACAAATGAGTAGTGTCAACTGGACGACGTTGGTCCAGTGCAAAGAATTAAATGATTCAATCAAAGAATTTAAAAGATTCTATTATCTCTACCGTTTCATCAAAAGATTTTTCATCAGCTCCAGTTTCAAAATAAAAATGCACTTTATAAGCCTTGTCATTGTGAGTGAGGTAGTATTCTATTCCAGGACAGTCATGACCACACTCTACTGGAAAATCAGGCACCCAAGCATCCCAAGCATACAAAGCTTTTTCCCCACCAATCTCCATTTCCATCATTTCACCATATGACTTCCCATAAATATTGCTTAACCAAGATTCAGTTTTATACCTTTTATCGCTATTTTCATTTTCTACCTTAAAAATTCTAGTTATCATTTCATCATATTCTCTGACAGAAAGTTTATCTGGGTTGTTCCACACATATACACTCATGCTAAAACGTATAGAGTAATAATCCGTCACATACAAAACCTCACAATAATCATTTAATCCAAGCTTACAATTTGGCAGAAAAGAATATCCTGAAACCTTTTGCAGATTGTGGCGAAAGAAAAATTCGTATTCTCCAGTATTTGATCTTATTTTGTAGTTTTTTCTATCAAGTTTATCAATTTCGTAAAAATCATTTCTTTTTTTAACTGGGAATAAAAAGAAATCTAAATCATCTCGTTTATCGTACTTATAGCTATCTGATATTTTACAAATATTATGATTGTCTGAGTTTGATCCACCACTTCCTGATATACACTTATTAAACATAGACAATCGGCCGTCTCTGTAATATTCAATATATTTGATCATGTTTGATTTATAGAAAAAAGATGCCAGTCCGATAAGAACGAGCACATGTAAACTAATTACTGAAGCTTTCAGCCGTATTTTTATTTTTTTGTTCTTTTTATGCATATTTTAAGTCTACAGATTTCATTTCTATTTTTCCAACCTCGTCCAACAGAGCCGACCATCAATTGACAAACATTATTTCACCTATTTATCAGTCTAAATTAAGTATTGATTCATATGTTAATCGGACTATAATCATGGCTTATGAACTCTTCACTTATTTCAGCCATTTTGCCATCAATTTTAATATTTTTCGGGCGAATTTTAGATGTTTCTCTCACAACAATAAGAACTAATCTTGTTACAAAAGGATATAAAACTATTGCCCCATTTGTTGGGTTAGCTGAAATATTAGTATGGCTATACACAGCAGGATACGCTTTGAAAAATCTTGACAATCCATTAAATGTGATTGCCTATGCTTTAGGTTTTTCTCTAGGGAATTACGTTGGGATGAGAATTGAAGAGTCACTGAGTATGGGAACCGTAGCGGTAAGAATAGTTACTAAAAGAAATCCAACAAAACTGATAAAAACATTTAGGAAAGAAGGATTAGCTTTTACACACACATACGGTGAGGGAAACAGCGGCAAAATCGCAATCATCTATTGCACTATCAAAAGAAAAAATTATAAAAAATGGTTAAATATTGTAAAAAAATTCAATCCTGGATCTTTCTACACAATTGAAGAAATTCGGTACGTAAATAGTGATGTATTTTCAATTGATAAACCACATTTAAACAAAAGCAAAAGAAAGTAAATTTCCAACCTCGTCCAACAGAGCCGACACTTTTGCTTCAAACACTCAAAAACTGAACTTAGCAGTAATTTGATAAAATCTACGAATGAGCACTCAGGCACTCGCAACAATTTTTTCACTTGCAACAATGGTCTTATGGGGAATTGAAAATGCGATATCAAAAAAATACTCAGAAAAAATCGAATCCTCAAGCCTAATGTTGTACAGGGGAGGTTTTACTATACCAATAACCCTAATCTCATTGTATGTGTACAGAAGCACTGCCAACTTTAATCTTCAATACATCCTTATCGGGTTTGTAATATCAGCACTTAGTTATTTTGGTTATTACTTATTATTGGAGGGATACAAAAGAGGTTCTGTGGGGGTTATTTCCCCAATCAGCAGTGCTCGCATACTTATTGCAGTGTTGATAGGTTACACATTTTTAGGAGATGATGCTTCATTGATGGAGATCATCAGCATATTCATTATTTTTACAGGAGTGTTTCTATCCTCTATAGATTTTAAAAGTTTCAAGACTTCTGCATTATTTAAAAAAGAAAGTGGAGTGTCTTTTGCCTTACTTTCAGCACTCGTGTGGGGAATTTCTTTCCCGCTATTTAGTATTCCATCGTCAGTTTTGGGGGCTTTTTTATTCGCGTCAGTCTTGGAGGTCACAACTCCCTCGATAAGTATCTTAAAACAAGGGCTCAAGGGTAAATTAAGGGTAAGTAAAGAAGAATTCAAAGACAACATAAGAGGGATTGCGGCAATTGGAATATTTGGCGGCTTGGGAAGTGTGTTTGTGAATCTTGGATATTCCACAAAAGAAGTTGCCATAGTGTCTTCAGTAAGTGGCTCTGTTCCTTTGGTGGCCCTACTTTATAGCAAAGTATTCTACAAAGAAAAACTAACTACCCTGCAACAGATTTCTGCCGCACTTATCATCTTCGGAGTGGTTGGTCTGTCCTTTTTGTCAAATCGCGAATAAAAATTGCGTGCCTCGAAGTATTTTTAAGAAACCGAACAAAAACCGTAAATTGGTTATTGATCACACCCCCTTTTGTGTGCTTCAATGAGAAACATAAACAAGTTAATTAGTTAGTTAAATGGAGCTGTATGGCAAGAAAAAAGAAAGAGAAAAAAGAAGTATCAAGCCACAAAAACCAAGAACATAAATACGAAGCCGTTAAAATGGCAATGGATCAAATCACCAAACAATATGGGACTGGTTCCATTATGAAATTTGGAGAAGGCATGAAAAATTCCAAGCAGATTAAAGTCATTCCTACAGGATCTATCGCTTTAGATCTTGCGCTAGGCGTTGGAGGTCTACCTAGAGGCAGAATTGTCGAAGTTTATGGCCCAGAGGCTAGTGGAAAAACCACTCTTTGTTTGCACGCCATCGCTGAGGCCCAGGAAATGGGAGGAACAGCAGCCTTTATAGATGCTGAGCATGCTTTGGATCCTATTCGAGCAGAAGGCATAGGGGTAAATCTAGACGAACTACTTATATCTCAACCAGACACAGGCGAGCAGGCACTAGAAATTACAGAAACCCTTATCCGCTCCGGCGGAGTAGACATTATAGTCATCGATTCTGTGGCAGCATTAGTTCCAAAAGCGGAAATAGAAGGGGAAATGGGTGATTCGATCATAGGGCTTCAGGCTCGTCTGATGAGTCAAGCCATGAGAAAGCTAGCTGGAGTAATAAACAAAAGCAAAACCACAGTGGTGTTTACCAATCAACTTCGAATGAAAATTGGTGTTATGTTTGGTAACCCAGAAACCACATCTGGTGGTAGGGCTCTAAAGTTTTATTCCTCTGTCCGTATAGATATGCGAAAAATAGGCAATGTCCAAGATGGAGACAAAATCATCGGTAGTCAGCACAGAGCTAAGGTTGTCAAAAACAAAGTAGCTCCCCCATTCAGAATGGCAGAATTTGACATCATGAATGTAGGTGGAATCAGCAAATCCGGAAACTTAGTAGACGTAGGAGTAGAATTCAACGTCCTAGAAAAAGCCGGAAGCTTTTATAAGTACAAAGGCGAAGTTATTTCTCAAGGCAGAGAAGGAGCAAAAACTGTCCTTGATGAAGATAAAAAACTATCCAAAGAAATAGAAAAACTTGTTTGGAAAGAAGTAAAAAGCGGAGCCGATGTACCTAAAGAAGTAGGAGAGAAATCGGAAGATTAACGTGTCAGATGTAAATGAAAAGCTTTTTAATAAAGTTTTAAACTATCTTTCATACAGATCCAGAACAAAAAAAGAGTTAGTTGATTACTTGTCCAAAAAAAAAGCTACAGATGAAGAATCAGAAAACATTATCACCAGACTTGACGAGTTAGGGTTTATAGATGATGGAGATTTTGTAGATCAGTTCATTTCCTCGAGAATGAAAAAAGGCAAAGGTCCCAAAAAAATCTACTTTGATTTATTGAACAAAGGGGTGGAAAAAGACACAATAAACAAAAAATTAAGCAAAATCGATGACAACCAATGGCTAGAATCTGCATTGTCAGTAATTAAGAAAAAAGAAAGGCTGTGGGGTAAATTATCCCACTTCAAACAAAAACAAAAAATATACCAACTTCTTTATTCGTGGGGATATACAAATCCAACAAATAAAGCCGTCATTGACGCTCTTGCACATCAAGAGTAGAATACTAAAAGCCAAGAAAATATATACCGAAATTATTAAGATCCTTAGTTTATGAATCAATTTATAACCAATACCCCTAGGTCTTCATAACCAACACAAGCGTTGGTCTTTTCGTATCTTTCTTGCAGTAATAAAAACAAATAATAAACAGCGTTTTGTGGCTGTTTAAAGTTAGATTAAGGAGGAAAAATGTCATTATTTAAAACATTAAGCACAGTTTTTCAAAGGGACAAAAAAACACCAATTAAACCCAAGAAAAAGGCTGTCAAAAAACCAAAACCACAAAAGAAACACAAACCACAACCCCAGCCAAAGCAAAAGGTAGTGGTCGATCAAAATGCTTTAAGAGAAGCAGAAGCCAGGGCTAGAGAAGTAATTATCGAAGCCAAAGACCAAGCTCTCAAAATTCGTCAAAAAGCAGAAGAAGATGTACAAAAATATCGAGCTAGATTGCAAAAGTTGCAATCTGAGTTCGATCAAAAGCGTCACGGCATAGAAAAAGAAAAAGCCGTTCTTCAGGAAAAAGAAAGATTTATAAACAAACTTGAAGACGATGCTACCAAAACCAAAAAAGAGGTGGATACTCTAAGGCAACATCTACTTGAGAAACTTGAAGAAATTGCCTCTCTCTCAAGAGATGAAGCAAAGAAACAAATTCTTTCAGCTTACGAAAAAAGACTTTCTTCTCAAATTGCCAACATGGTAAGAGATGCAGAAGAAAAAGCCAAGGAAGAAGCTGATGAAAAAGCTCAGGAAATTCTTATAGACGCCATGAAGCACGGCGCAACAGATTATGTTGCAGAATACACCGTTTCTACAGTCAAACTTTCCGATGACGATGCAAAAGGCAGAATTATTGGAAAAGACGGCAGAAATATCCGGGCTTTTGAAAAAGCTACCGGTGTAGATGTTGATCTAGATGAAACCCCAGGCGAGGTCAGAATTTCAAGTTTCGACTCAGTTCGAAGAGAGATTGCTAAACAATCACTTATCAAGCTGCTTCGAGATGGCAGGATTCAACCAACTAGAGTTGAAGAGGTAGTCAAGAAAACTACCAAAGACATAGAAAAAATTATGTTTGAGGAAGGCAAAAAACTGTGTCACGCAGTAGGAGCCTACAATCTTCCAAGCGAGTTAATAGCTATGCTGGGTAGATTTAAATACAGGTCCTCATATGGTCAGAACATGATTGCTCATACCCTTGAAGAAACCAAGATCGGTATAGCTCTAGCTCAAGAAGTTGGCGCAAACGTAGATACAGTCAGATTGGGCTGTTTACTACACGATATTGGAAAAGTTGCTCCAGAAGAAGAAGGCAGTCACGTCGAGTTGGGCGTGAACTTACTCAAAAAATATAAAATGTCTCAGGAAGTAGTTGATGCAGTTGCTCAACACCACGAAGATGAGCCATTTAGTAGTAACGAATCTATTCTTGTATACGTTGCAGATGCCATATCTGGAGCCAGACCAGGAGCTAGATACGAAAACTACGAAGAGTATGTAAAAAGACTGAGCAAGCTTGAGGAAATATCAACCAGCTTCGATGGCGTAAAAGAATCTTTCGCTTTACAGGCTGGCAGAGAGGTAAGAGTCATTGTCAATCCACAAAAATGTACAGACGATCAGGCTGTAAAACTAGCCTCCGATATAAGAGATCGAATCAAAAACGAAATGACATACCCGGGAACAGTTACAGTCAACGTGATTCGTGAGACTAGAGCTTCACAGGTAGCCAAATAGTCTAGAAACTACTACTTGATTAGTATTTCTGACTATAATAGAGTGGATATATCAGTAAAAAGTTGAAGGAGTCACATGACTAAATCAGAGCTTATTGATGTCGTTGCGAAGAAAGGACATTTAACCAAGAAGGCAGCTACAGAAGCCGTCGAAGTATTTCTTGGTGAGCTAAAACGCAGTTTAAAAAAGGGAGACAAGGTTGTTCTATCTGGATTCGGCACATTTTACGTCAGTAAAGTTGCAGATAAAGAGGTTGTTCCGTTTGGCAAAGAAGACAAGCGCCAAACCATCAGATCTCACAGAGTAGTAAACTTCAGAGTAGGCAAGCCTCTCAAAAAACTTGTGTGGTAATTAAAGCATTAAACGATAAAGGCCCCGCACAAGCGGGGCTTTTTAGTATTGTATGAAAAAACAAATAAGAAAGTACACAACCATAATCACAACTACATGGCAAAGCGCTTTTGAATATAGAATGCGCATGTTTGTCTGGTTTGTTGTGGAAATTTTTCCTATTATTTCTACAATTTTTCTTTGGTTGGGAGTATACAACTATGGCCAACAACTTGAAGGTTTCAGTCTAAAAAGTCTAATTACTTACTACATCCTTTCTTATCTCATCGCCACAAATATAAGCGCTCATTTTGAAGAAGACGCAGTCGAGGACATAAATGCTGGAAGAGTATCTCAGTACTTTACTAGACCAATTTCATACAAAAGAACCTTAATATTGGGAGAAATTGGTTGGAAAATGATTGCATTTCTAATAGTAAATCTTCCATTAATTTTGGCAATTTTATATTTTGGAAAAAACTGGTTTCTTCTCCCAAAGATAAGTAATCTACTTTTAATGCTACCTTTCATCGGTCTAGGCTTCATCATGGACAGCATCTTGAGCCTGTTTGTAGTGATTGGTGCTTTTTATTTTGAGCAAGCAAAATCACTTAGTCACTTAAAATGGATGTCTATAGAAATGTTAAGTGGAGCCATCTTACCTCTCTCTGTTTACCCACTTTCCTTTCAAAAAGTAGCAGACTTTTTACCTTTTAGATTTTTAAGATTTATACCTATTGAAATATATTTAGATAAAATTGATTACAGAACTATTCCATCACTAATTGTTCAGGAAATTCTATGGATACTAATTTTATTTGCAGCAATGAAGCTCTTATGGAAAAAAGCTGAAAAAAAATATACAGCTGTAGGAAACTAATTATGAAAAAATATTTATCTTTATCATTGAGAATAATAAAACTAAGCATCATGAGTCGCATGTCCTACAAGCAAGAGTTTCTTGCTTGGGCCTTAGTAACTACCGGTTGGGTGGCTTTTACTTTTATATTTTACGAATTACTTTTTTCAAACGTCAGCTCTATTGCTGGATGGGATAAGGGGCAAATGTATGTATTGCAAGGATTTGTTTTTTTGATCGAATTTCTTACTTGGGGATTTTTCTTTTATTCACTGAAGTATTTGCCAGACCAAATAGTTCATGGAGAAATTGACAAAGACATAGTCAAGCCAATAAACACACAATATGCACTATCATTCAGAGGTTTTGGAATCCAACACATCACTTCTCTAATAGTGGGAATAGCCACCATCAATTACGGTTTGGGATTAACCGGAGCAACTATATCCCTTCAGAATATTTTCATAGCCTTTTTGGCATATGTTTTGGTGGGAATCATGTTGTACGCACTATATTTTATGAGTATTTCTGTGTCATTTTGGTTTGATAAATTAAGCAACTTAATCTATCTAATTCCGAACAGTTTAGATATGGCCAGAGTTCCCATAGACGCATATAAAGGAATAGTTAAAATTTCTCTAACGTATGTCATTCCAGTTGCTTTAGCTTCAAGCGTGCCCACTTCAATCATTTTCAATCAAATTAACTGGAACTCCATTATTTATCTGTTTTTCTTCAGCTTCGGAGCTTTGTTTCTGAGTAATTATATTTTAAAGCAAGGATTGAAGCGTTACTCCAGTGCTAGCTCATAATTAATAATTTGTTAGAATAGAGACCTATGAAAACCATAAAAGTAAAAAATCTAAAAAAATACTACAAAGTTCACGAAAAAGAACCTGGAATGAGGGGAACGGTTAAGTCGTTGTTTTCAAGAAAATATCGTCAGGTTAAAGCTGTTGATGACATTTCTTTTGAAATAAATGAGGGAGAGTTGATTGGATTTATCGGACCAAATGGAGCCGGAAAAACCACCACCTTAAAATGTTTATCAGGACTACTATATCCCACAGACGGAGAGGTCTCAGTTCTTGGATATAATCCTTGGGATAGAAAACCAGAATTTCAGAAACAATTTTCTTTAGTCATGGGTCAAAAAAATCAACTTTGGTGGGATTTGCCAGCTATAGAAACATTTATCCTAAATAAAGAAATTTATGAAGTTCCAGAAAAACAATACAAAAAAACTCTAGGCAAACTTGTTGATCTATTAGACGTAAAAGATATTTTAAATATTCAGGTAAGAAAGCTTTCTTTAGGTCAAAGAATGAAATGTGAACTTATAGCCGCTCTTCTTCATAGTCCAAAAGTTCTCTTTCTAGACGAGCCCACAATTGGCTTGGATGTGGTCATGCAAAAAACCATGAGAGATTTTGTAAGAGACTACAACAAAGAATTTAACTCAACAATTCTACTCACAAGTCACTACATGGATGACGTAAAAGAATTGTGCAAAAGAGTAATTGTTATCGATCAAGGTCAAATTTTGTATGACGGAAAACTGCAAGACGTTATAGATAAATATGCCAGAAACAAAATCATAAAACTTGTCTTTTCAGATTCTGAAAAGGTAACCAAAAAACAACTAGATGCATATGGTGACGTTAGAGAGTTTAAATATCCAAAAGCAAGAATCAACGTTCCAAGAGAAAAAGCTCCACAAGTGGCTGCAAAGGCCTTGCAAAAACTCCCAGTGGCAGATGTTGTCATAGAAGAGCCGTCAATTGAAGCTATCATTCGTGAGGTCTTCACTGGCAAAATGAGAAAAAATAAATAACTTTAGCTAATGCTTTCAAAGTACATAGCAGCCACCAAAATTACCTGGGCCAACGGTTTTGTCTACAGGCTTAACTTTGTCATGTGGCGCGTGCGAATGTTTATTCAGCTCATCGCCATTTATTTCCTTTGGCTTACCATCACCAAACAAAACCAAACACCATTTGGTTATGAGCAATCCATTCTTTTAACTTACGTTATCGGCTCATCCTTTATCAGGGCTTTAGTGTTTAGTTCTCAAAGCATCAATGCTCAATCAGAGATTGCTAACGGAGACTTGAGTAACTACCTAGTCAAACCCTTAAATTACTTTAGATACTGGCTTTTTAGAGACTTTTCCGACAAATTTTTAAACATTATTTTTAGCATCGCGGAAATGATTATAGTCATCTTAATTTTCAAGCCGCCCATCTTCATTCAAACAGACCCATTTTATATTTTGGGGTTCATCGGAATTTCTTTACTAGCAATGCTTTTGTATTTTTTCTTTTCTTTTATTGTTAGCATGACAACTTTTTGGTACGCAGAAGCCAATGGCTGGCCACAAAGATTTTTAATATTTACAGTATTAGAATTTTTAGCAGGCGGCCTGTTTCCTTTAGATATTCTTCCACAAAATATTTATAACCTTATTAAATATTTACCTCCCACATATTTTGCTTTCATTCCCCTTCAAACGTATTTAGGCAGGCTTGAGGCTCAGCAGGTAGTTTCTTCAGCTGTCATTATGATGGGCTGGATAGTTGGCCTTAACATATTTGCAAAAATTATTTGGAAAAAAGGTCTCAAAGTATACGGAGCTTACGGGAGATGATAAAGAAACTTAGAAAGTATTGGTTGGTTTGGCTCACTTCATCAAAGCTGTCACTTAGTACAGCTTTGTCTACCAGAACTGCCTCATTAACATTTATGTTTGGAAAATTCTTAAGGTTTGGATTCTTTATATACTTTCTTTTCATCTTAGGAGGAAGCATTGAAACGATAGCAGGCTACTCGTACGACACGCTACTCACCTTCTTTTTAGTGTTTAACTTATTTGATCTGTTCGGACAGTTTTTTTTCCGAGGAATTTATTGGTTCCGACAGCAAGTAATTTCTGGCGAGTTTGATTTTAGATTAGTAAAGCCAATAAATCCTTTGTTTCAGGCCCTAACCCGACAAACTGACTTATTGGACATTCCTTTATTGTTTATCGTTATTGCAGCACTTGTTCGTCAGTCTATAAATATGGACCTCACCTCAGCGCTGTACTTCTTTGCAGCTAGCATAATAGGAATGGTTATTATTACAGCCATTCATATAGCAGTCGCAGCACTCGGAGTCCTAACCACAGAAGTTGACCACACCATGTGGATATATAGAGATCTTTCTCTTATGGCAAGATTTCCAATTGATATTTACACCGATGGAATCAAAGCCCTTCTCACTTTTGTTGTTCCAGTAGGAATAATATTTACTTTTCCAGCCAAAGCTATGATGGGGTTGCTTACACTGCAAAACCTAATAACGGCAGCTACAGTTGGAACAATTTTTTTCCTAGCAAGCTATAAATTTTGGCAGATAGCTTTATCTAAATACTCATCAGCATCAAGCTAGTTTTCTCTGGTAGAATATCTTTCTAAAGGCAATTATGACGAAAAAATATTTTATAAAAACATTCGGATGTCAGCAAAATAAATCTGACTCAGAAAGAATTGAGGGAGATTATCTTGCAAGAGGTTGCAAAGAAGTAAAAGATTGGCAAAAAGCAGATGAAATAGTGGTCAATACTTGCGCAGTTAGGCAAAGAGCAGAAGATAGGGCAAGGGGTTTTTTGAACAACGTTGTAAAGCATTTTGAAAAAACAAAAAAAAACAAACCCAAAATCATTCTCACAGGATGCATGACTCATCATGGGAAGAAAAAACTTTTAGAGCTTTTACCCTCAGTTGACGAAATTCTTCCAGTCAATGAAGTCGGTTTCAATCAATCTGCAGTAAGAAGAGATAAAAAACATGCGTGGATTCCTATCTCTACGGGTTGCAATTCATTTTGTACTTATTGCATAGTTCCTTATTCACGAGGCAGAGAGCAATCAAGATCCATGGAATCAATTCTTTCAGAAGTTGAGTCTTTGGTGCAAAAAGGCTATTCAGAAATTACTCTTCTTGGCATGAACGTAAATTCATGGGGGCTAGAAAAAGTAGGTATTGGGCTCAGAAAATTATTAATGAACAAAACCAACAAACTTAGCACAAAAGACATCCCGACAAATCAAAGTCAATATTTCAAATCCGATGGCACTCCTCCATTTGTTAGGTTAATTCAAGAAATAAGCAGTCACGATCAAATTAAAATAATAAGGTTTTTGACAAGCAACCCTTGGGATTTTCATGATGAACTCATAGATGAAATTGCAAAAAATAAAAAAATCGACAGATATATCCACCTTCCGATTCAAAGCGGCAGCAACAGTGTATTAAATTCAATGAATAGGGGATATACAAAACAAGATTATGTGAAGCTTGTAAGTAAGCTCAGAAAAAAAATTCCCGATATCATCATAGGTACAGACATAATAGTTGGATTCCCAGGAGAAACAGAGAAAGACTTTCAACAAACAGTTGATTTATCCAAGCAAATGGATTGGAAAGTAGGATTTGTTGCTCAATATTCTCCAAGACCTGGAACTGCAGCCTGGAAAATACATGAAGATTTAATATCGCCCGCAGAAAAAAAGAGAAGGTGGGAAATTTTAGATAAAATTATCAATAAAGATAATTTGAATCAAAGACCAATAGTCGTCTAATGAAAAAAATTTTATACATTGTTGGCTCTACAGCAACAGGAAAAACTTCCTTAGGAATAAAATTAGCCACAAAATTTGGTGCAGAATTGATTTCTGCAGACTCCAAACAAATTTACAAAGACATGGATATAGGATCTGGAAAAGATATTCCCAAAAAGGCCTCAAAAAAAACTTCTTCCCAAAACTTAACATACTATCAGATAAAAAAAACTAAAATATGGGGCTATGACCTTGCTGACCCCAGTCAAGAATACAGCGTCTCGCACTACAAAAAATTTGCAGACTCATTAATAAAAGATATTCACAGCAGAAACAAGCTTCCAATAATTGTCGGAGGCTCAGGATTCTATTTAAAGTGCATAGAAAATCCACCGAACTCCCTGAGAGTAACCCAAAACAAAACACTAAGACAAAAACTAAACAAACTAACCACAAACGAGCTTCAAGAAAGACTAAAAAACTTAAATAAAGAACGCTTCAATCAAATGAACAATTCCGACGTAAATAATCCAAGAAGACTTATTCGTGCCATAGAAATAAAATTGTCAGATACAACAAAAGAAAAATCTGCATCGGAAAAATATAATAGTTTATGGATTGGACTAAATGTTGCAAAAAATGAAATCAACATCTCAATAAAAAAAAGAGTTTTAAAAAGATTAGAAGATGGATTTGAAAAGGAGTTTGAGGACCTAAGCTCTAGCAAAAAACTTCTTCCAAACACACAAGCCTCAAGCTCCATGGGATACAAGCATTGGTTTGAATACAAAAAAGGTGAAACAACAAAAGAAGAAGCCATAAAAAAATGGACGACAGCAGAACAACAATACGCCAATAGACAAAAAACATGGTTTAAAAAGCAAAAAGAAATATTTTGGTTTGACGCCAAAGACGAAAATTCACAAAAATCTATTGTTCAAATGATCAAAAACTGGTACGCTTGAGCCATGAAAAACAAGACAGCAAAAATAGAAATTTCCCACAGAACAATAATCTTTACAGTAGTTTTCTTACTCATGTTGTATCTGATATACCTTATTAAGGATGTACTGCTTTTGCTTTTCATTGCCTTTCTTCTTACAACAGCTATTAATCCACTCGTAACTAAACTTGAAAAACACAAAATTTCCAGAAGTCTCAGCATTCCAGTTGTCTATCTCCTCATGTTGACTGGAATTATCAGCGCAATTGCTGGCATAGTTCCTCCTTTAGTTAGTCAAACGGCCAAGCTAATTTCTCAAATCCCAATCCCACCAGAAATATCTGAAAACATCAAAAACTTAAATATCAATCTTCAAGACTTAAACGTTATTGCTTCTCAACTAAACAGTATTCCCAAGGTTTTTGAGTTGATTGGGTCTGCTTTCACAGTTGTTGCGGTGATCTTAACCGTTATGGTTATGTCTTTTTATCTTCTTAAAGAAAGAAGGTATCTTCATAAAAATCTAGTTTGGATATTTGGAGAAAATAAAACAGAAAAAGAGGCTGAAGATTTTGTAAACAGAATAGAAGAGCAAATTGGGGGATGGGTAAGAGGAGAATTCTTACTCATGTTAATTGTTGGAATCCTGACTTTCTTAGGCTTAAAACTTTTAAACGTTAGCTTTGCAGTACCACTGGCAATTATTGCTGGTCTTTTTGAGGTGCTTCCAAACATTGGGCCCACTCTTTCTGCGATCCCAGCTATCATCATTGCATTCCTTACAGCTTCACCAACAATGGCTCTAGCAGTTACGGCTTTGTATGTCCTTGTTCAGCAACTAGAAAACAACTTCATAGTTCCATATATTATGAGAAAAGCAGCCGGCATGAATCCAATAGTCACTATAGTCACTGTTCTTGTTGGATTTAGATTGGGTGGCGTCGGCGGCGCAGCTCTTTCAATTCCCGCATTTCTAGTGCTAAAAGTGAGTCTTCAGGAATACATCAAAATCAAAAAAATATAATAACTTTCCTTCTTGTACGGGCAAAATTGTGTTAAGATTCAACTGTTTGGAGGCTGAGCAACCGCTCTGCTTTGCAGAGAGGAAAGTCCAGACAGCTTAGAGTGGGGTGTCTCACGTAAGTGAGAGCAGGTAACTGCCAGTTAGAGCAACAGAGACGAGCTCCACATTTCGTGGAGGTGAAACGGGCAATCCTCCCTGCTGCAACCCTCGAATTTGACCTTTGAGTTACTCTAGCGATCAACTTTTGTTGAAGGTCATAAAGAAGGGGCATAGACAGATGGTTGCATAAAACAGAATCTGGCTTACGGGCCTCCAAACAAAAATTGACATTATGTTACTCTCTACTAATAATGAAAGTAGAGAGGAGGTGAGTAAGTTGTATCAAGAAACAGTAAACAGTTTTCAAAAAGCCATCACCACATCAGCAACAGCCATACTCACTCAAGTGTTAAATTTTTTACCCGTATTTTTTGGAGCCATAATTATCCTTGCAGTTGGTTTTATGCTTGGCAAATGGATTAAGAAGTTAGTTATTAAATCACTAGAACTAATCAATCTAACTAAACTTGTAAAAAATACCGCTGTCACAAAATTTTTAAACAAAGCCGATGTTAAGCACAAAATAGAAGAGGTTTTAGGAGAAATTCTTCGCTGGTTAACAATCTTAGTATTTTTTATCGCTTCGATAAATATTTTAGGTTTAGTTACAGTATCAGAGTTTTTAAGCAATATCCTTTGGTATATTCCAAAAGTAATCTCAGCCTCACTTGTGTTAGCAGTCGGTGTTCTTATTGCAGGTTGGGTTGAAAGTGTGGTCAAAGGCACTGTAGGCACCGCCGCTCTCGCCACAGGAAGATTGCTAGGAAAAGTTGCAGGGTATGTGGTTGTAGTATTTGCATCACTAGCTGCAGTTAGTGAGTTAGGTATAGCTGAAAGATTCATCAATACCCTATTCATTGGTTTAGTAGCAATGCTATCTATTGGTTTAGGTCTAGCATTCGGATTAGGATCAAAAGATCTTGTATCCAAAATTCTTAACGAGTGGTACAAAAACCTAAAGAAAGAATTAAAGTAAATGTCAATTTTAACCGGAATCGCCCTGGGAATTATCCAGGGCGTGACCGAATTTCTCCCAGTGAGCAGTTCTGGTCATTTAGTCATTTTTCAAATAATTTTAGGCATCAAAGAGCCGCCTATTTTTTTTGACGTATTAGTGCATATAGCCACGCTTTTTGCAGTACTTATATATTTTCGAAAATCAATCTTAAAAATTGATAAAAAAACAATAGGGCTAATTATTATTGGAACAATTCCTGCTGTGGTTGTTGGGCTTGCAATCAAACCAATTATTGAATCAATTTTTTCTTCGCTTTGGATAGTTGGTTTTGGGCTAATCTACACGGGAACAATCATGGCCTCAACGAAAAAATTAATAAATAATAAAACCACTGAAGGAAATTCACCCAAAAAGGCTCTTATTATTGGATTGTTTCAATCATTAGCTTTAATTCCTGGAATATCAAGGTCTGGAAGCACAGTGTTTGCAGGATTAAAAAATAATCTATCAAAAAAAGATTCTTTTGAATTTTCTTTCATTCTTGCAATACCAGCAATTTTGGGCGCCTTAATTCTAGAGGTGTTAGAATTTTCTTCTATTTCAATTAACGCAAGCCAAGCAGCAGGATTCTTTTCAGCTCTTGTGACTGGAATGATTTCATTAAAAATTTTGGAAAAAATCATACAAAACAAAAAACTTCATTATTTCGGATACTATTGTCTAGCTATTGGTGTATTATTAACAGGCTTTAACCTAATTAAATAAAACTTGAAGCATCTGCACAAAAACAAGATAATATAAACGGAGAAAGATATGGCAAACATAATAATAGTTGATGACGATCCAGTCTTATTAAAACTTTATAAGACGCGATTAGAAAAAGATCAACACGTAGTTCAAATATCAGCAAATGGAGAAGAGGCAGAAAAAGATTTACAAAAATTTCCGGCAAACTTAATAGTGTTGGATCTTATGATGCCAAAAGTAAATGGATTTAAATTTCTAGAAAACATTAAGAAGGACGAAAAACTAAAATCCATTCCTGTTATAGTTTTTTCATCTTTAATTAGACCAGAACAAGAGGAATATTTAAAATCACAAGGGGTAAGGCAGACAATAAACAAAATTGATGTTACTCCAACCCAACTAGTTGAAACTATAAACAGCATTCTAGGCAGCTAAATCCACCTACACTTCACTTTTCTCAAGTGATATTATCTTATTAACCTTCCAGGAAAAGGAAGGTGCTGACGTGACTCAAATTATAGTTGCAAATCATTAATTACTAAAAAACATGATCCTGCCCGAAACCTTAAAAAAGATTCTTATTGATTCCGGATTTATCAAGCAAGAAGATTTCGACTCTGCCAAAAAAACAGCTGATGATCTTGGAAAATCAATCTCAGACATTCTAATTTTCAGAGGCTTAATAACAGAGGACATGCTAGGAAAGCTAATAGCCGAACACTATAAAGTTCCTTATGTTCCTCTCAAAAACAAAGTAATTCCACTGGAGGTTCTCCAGTCAATTCCAGAACAAGCAGCCACCTCTTTTCACATGGTTCCCTTTTCCAAAGATGAGGGTATGCTTCATTTAGCAATGGAAGACCCTCACGATATTGAGGCTCTTGAATTTGCCAAAAGACAAACAAATCTTCAGGTTCGGCCATATTTTATGACCGCTCCAGACTTTTCAAAAGTGTTAGGGCAATACAAGAAAAACATAAAATCAGCTTTCAAAAAAATAATTGACGAAAACATAGAAAAGTCTAAAACAGTCAGCATAGAGGAAGCAGAAAAAGCGGCAGAAGAACTTCCTGTGATAAAAATTTTGGATACAATTTTGGAATATGCTCAAGCAGAGGGAGCCTCTGATATCCACCTTGAGTCTTTAGAAGACTCAGTTTTAGTTCGATTTAGAATCGATGGAATACTAAGAGACATTCTTACTTTGCCTCCTCAAATTCACGCCGCTATTGTTGCTAGAATAAAAATTCTATCTTCTCTAAAGATTGACGAACACAGAACTCCTCAAGATGGAAGGTTTAAATTTCAAATCAACCAAGACTTTATCTCTTTAAGGGTGTCTGTTCTCCCGGCATTTTTTGGGGAAAACATTGTTATGCGTTTATTGCCAGAGTCGACAAGACCCCTTAGTTTGGAGGAGTTGGGAATAAGTGGCAAGCAGCTTGAAGGGATTAGAAAAAACATCAAAAAACCGCACGGAATGATACTTGTAACGGGACCTACCGGATCAGGAAAAACCACCACCCTATATAGCATCTTAAACATCCTCAACGTTCCAGAGGTAAAGCTTTGCACAGTTGAAGACCCAATAGAATACAGCATTAGAAGAATCAATCAAACTCAAGTGAATCAAAGCGCTGGTTTAAATTTTGCCTCAGGACTAAGATCTTTATTAAGACACGATCCAGACGTAATCATGATAGGGGAAATCAGAGACAATGAAACCGCAGAAATATCCATTCATGCCTCCCTCACAGGTCACTTAGTGCTATCCACCCTCCACACAAATAGTGCCTCTGGCGCAATTCCCAGGTTTTTGGATATGGGAGCAGAAGGCTTTCTTTTAGCATCAACCATCAATGTGATTATTGCTCAAAGGTTGGTAAGAAAAATATGTCAGGCCTGCATAGAAAGATACGAACCCTCCGAAGAGATCAAGGAATTTATTGCTCGCTCTTTTGGGGTATCAAAAGACAATATTCCTGAATTTTTCAAAGGAAATGGCTGTGAAGAGTGTGGATCAACTGGATATAAGGGAAGAATTGGTGTGTATGAAGTTTTGGAGGTTGGCCAAAACATAAGAGATCTCATTATAAAAAGAACTCCCGAGGAAAAAATAAAAGAACAAGCAATAAAAGATGGAATGATAACCCTCACTATGGATGGTCTAAACAAAGCCAGCGCCGGAGCTACTACGATAGAGGAAATCCTCAGAGTAACTAGGGAATAAACTATGCCCGCCTTCAAATATAAAGCAGTCAACAAAACCAACAAAATAGAAACTGGAAGAATATCTGCAAATAACCAAAAAGAAGCAGCAGAAACGCTTGGAAAAAAAGGATTAAAACCAATCTCAGTTCAAAAAGACGTTAAAAGTAAGACTGCAACAGGCAAAATACCCCCTATTGAAAAAATAAATTTTGTCAGACACATGTCTACAATGCTGGGATCAGGAATATCTTTAACTGAAGGAATGACAATCTTGCAAGAAGAAACTAAACATCCTGTGATGAAAAAATTACTCTCAGACATAAGTTACAGCTTAGATCAGGGACAACAACTTTCAAGTGTATTTGCCAGATATCCAGAAATTTTCAATAAGGTATTCATCACCTTAACAAGAGCAGGAGAAGTGAGTGGTGGCTTATCGGAAACCTTTAAGTATTTAGAAGAAGAGCTGAGAGCAGACTATGAACTATCGCAAAAAATAAAAGGCGCGATGATGTATCCAGCCATTGTGTTTATTGCCATGTTGGCCATTGCTATCTTAATGTTTTTCTTCATTCTTCCTCAAATTGCCAAAGTGTTCTTAAGCATGAAGATTCCATTACCCGCCTTCACTCAATTTTTATTTCAAACCAGCATGACAGCATCAAAATATACCCTACCCCTAATTGCAGCCACCATCGTTTTTATAGCTACAGCTTTTATCTTCTTAAAAAGCGACAAAGGAAAACAAAGTATTTTAGGATTAATTTCCCCCCTTCCATTTATAAAAAGTATTCTCAAGCAAGTAGATTTAGCTAGGTTTACCAGAATTTTTTCCACATTAGTAAAAAGTGCAGTCCCCATTACTGAGGCTTTGGATATTTCTCTTTCCACAATGTCATATAGAAAATTTCAAGGGCTAAACAAAAGAATTGGTGATCAAATAAAGCAAGGTAAAAATTTATCAACAGCCTTTAAAACAATAGATGGTTTTCCAGTCATTCTGACTCAAATGATTGCTGCAGGAGAAAAATCAGGGTCACTAGACAATAATCTCCAAGATCTATCAAAATATTATGCGCAAGAAGTAGAAGAATCTGTCAAAAAAGCAACCACCCTTTTGGAACCAATGCTTATGCTTGTCGTCGGTGTTGGAGTTGGAGGAATAATATTATCCATTATTAGTCCTCTATACTCAGTCGTCGGCAATCTTCAAGGAGTAAACTAGGGGTTGCTCACCTCTTCCCAACTTAGAAACTCATATACATCGCCAGTTGGAAAATAGGGCGGGGGAGCTAAATAAAAATTACTATCATAAGTAATATTTCTTTCAGTAAATCCAGAGCTCGGGCCACTTCCCCAGTTCCAGGCAGCCTTTTGGTTGCTTATTACAGAACCATAAATTACCAATTGATCTCTCACTGCATTTCCATAATTCCCACATCCAGAAGTTGAGTAGTGGTGCCTAAAAACCCTCCCCCCCTGAGCAAGCAAGGCTGCATCTACCTCCAATATTTGAGGTAAATCCAATGCAAAGAATATATCATCTTCAGATATCACTCCCAAAGCATTTGTTCCATCTTTAGCGTCATATACTAAATTGTCATGTATCCATATGTCAGTTTCATTTGTGTCGAGAGGGAATCTTGCGGCCACAACAGTTGCTCTCCCAGAAACAATCCCATTTACCCAAACTGTGTCCTCAGCAAAAAAGATGTGCTTGCTTGCAAGAGAATAATTTCCAACCAAAGATTCATTTGAAATTCTTTCATACAGTCTTTCACAACCCTCCTCATCAGAATAGCCTCTTCGCCAGCCAGTATTATTTACTCTAAAAACATCTACAGTTCCATCATCTTTAAACTCAAAATGATAACCTTGATTTCCCGATGGTCCAAAATATGTACCCTCATTCTGAGCAGCAGTTTTTATCTCACTAAAATCAACACTTATTCCATCAAAATCAACAGGTGACACTGGATATTCCCACAGGTTGTCGGGACCCCCACTTCCCCAGATCCCGCTTTTTGTCTCAGATGGGCTGCAGCCAGTTTCACTTCCACAGGTGTAAGTTTCTTTTGCGCTTTGGATAGTGGAGGTGTTTACTCCATCCTGCCTAATTCCACCATTTGACATAACTTTCCCATTTACAGTCGTTCCAGTTCCAAACCAAGCATTAGAGTTGTGTAAATACGCATACTCTGCCAACGAAGGCTTACCAAACAAAGTCTTTATGGTTCTTTTCACTCCAGAAGCATCATCTTGACCGGTTGATATGATTTCAACAATTGTCGATCCAGCTCCCGGCTCTGTTATAGAAAGAGCAAAGGTTCCCTCAACCCCTCCTTGAGGGTCAGAATAATTGTGTATATATGGCCCAGGAGCTCCGGTGCCATCTTGAAAATCATCTGGATCATGAGCTAGGTGCCATCTGTAATACTGAATTCCAGCTTCGGCCAACATTAATGCCTTTTTATGAGCAGACCCTCGAATAGTTGCATTAAATTGAGTAGTTCCAAACAAAACAAGGCCGCCAAGCATAATACTAAACACCATCGCCACAATCATTACCATTATTGTTGCGCTGCCCCTGTTGTGTTTCATAAGTTATCTTTCAAGTTTCTTAAGTGTATAAATGTTGATACAGAAAAATCATTTGGATTTATATTCGGATTCACATTTACTCTCACTCCCACACTCATAAGACGAGTATCAAGCAGTCTATTCTCAGCAGCTAGGGGATTATTAACTACATCAGATGGCCAATCACTATTGTAGTAGTAAAAAATTGGATCAGACGTATTTTGGATATAAGAAGCAACAGTTTTTTCCCATGCACTTGAAGAGCCTCCGCCCCCTCCACCTCCGCCTGGCTGACAAGCGCCCATATAATCACCATGAGCTCTATGAGCTGGCCAGGATGAATCAGGAATAGAGATAGTGCCCTCGCCTGGTCCTGGATTATGGCAGATGTCACAACCCCCCACACAAGCATAGTTACTTGAGTCAGGATCAAACTCAAAGACTTGTTTTACTAAATCTGAACCAACTAAATAATAACGAACCCGCTCAGCACCACCATCATCATTTACATCACTGAAAAAAACCACCTCAGTATCATTGGCTACAGAAAGTGGGTATGACCCCTCTTCGCCGTCTCTCATTTCTCTTAACTCTCTCTCCATTTGAATAATTGATTGTTGAGCCTCACTGATGGCTTGAGTTTCTTGAAATGAAAACTCATATCCACTGAAAAAAGTTTGTGAAAACTTAACCAGCCCAATCACAACGATCCCAACAATAACAGTCGTCACCATTATTTCAACCAATGTAAATCCTTTTTTCATATCAATTTTCCGTCAAAAGTATTAATTCATTCATATCACCATTTACCGAGACAGACCCAGTTGCATCCTCATAATTAGTAAGAGTAACCAATAAGTCATAATTTGATTGAGACAACCCACCAAAATAGGCTTGTCCCTCATCGCCATATCCAGCTGCCCCCGCAGATTTTGTTGCCACAGGAGCTCCTCCATCAAGCAAAGAAATATTTGCATTTTCCAAAAGCTCAAGAGAAGAGTCAGCAACAGCAACTAAAACGGAGTGCGTGGAGTTTGTGTCGGCCACAACAGTTGCATTACCAGAAACATTTGGGGACAGCCCGAAAGGCACTAAGGGTTTTGTCCCAGCAATATCAATAGACGATCCAGACGGAAAGAATAAATCATAAGTATCCCACTCAAGTCCAGAAACTGTTACTTGGCCAAATCCACCGGTTACGTGAGTATCCTCATATTTATATACAGGATCATCCAAAGCATCTGTTCCAATTGTTTTAGATCCCTTTAAAACAAACTGCACCCCAGGAAACGCTCCATAACCCGCCGATCTTGATCTGGTGGCAGTTACCGTTAAGTTTGAAAGTTGATCAATTGCAAAAGAAATGTGTGTTAACTGTCCATCCAAAATAGACAAGTGAGGTTTTAAGGGATTTGTCACCTCAGAAGTGCTATATGTTCTATCTGCGCTGTATCCTGACTTAGTAACAGAAACTTCATAGCAATCAACACATATTGGAGCCCCAGGAAGAACGACCATTCCATTACTATCTGTTAACGTATCCAAATCAACAGGAGGCACGGTACTGTCAGCCTCAATTGAAACATCCGCGCTGGAGACAGGTTGTCCTAAAGCATCAATAACTTGAACAGATAAGGTGCCAGCATTACTTCCAGACTCTAGTCCTTGCGGGGCAATATCAGTCAAAAAAACTAGAGGGTTTTTTGGGGTAAAAGCCCCCTCCCAATCCACAGAAACCCTAACACGCTTATAATCTGTTGCAATCGAATCTGTTGGGGATGTTCCATCAAACTCATCATCAATATATGTAACACTAGTGCTAACCTGAAAGTCTTGACCATTTATGCTTACCTCTTCTTCCTGAAGAAGACTCCCGTCAGGAATTCCGCCCACAGTTCCTACATTCGAATAACTCAGATTTTTTGCGATTTCCAGCTTCTCCTGAGCCAAAGAGGACGCTACAAGTTTTACTCTAGACTCACCTACGGTACGTAGCACTAGTTGCAAAATAAGTATTACTCCAGCAAAAAGCAGAAACAACAAAAAACTAGCTATTAAAGTTTCAATCAATGTAAAACCGCGGGCAGATTTATTCACAGATCAATCTTATCAAAATAATCATCAATCTTTCATGTTGAAAAGCCAGATGTTAATATGAAATCAGACCGTTAGCAACTAACGGATTATTTTGTTGGATAATTATGATCCTGCCCAAATCATTTGTAGACACCACGACTTATTTTGGAATTAGTATAGATCGATCATCAATAAAGGCCGTCAGCCTAAAAAAAGATGGTAGTATTTCTTCTTATGCGCAACATCCTCTAAAGAACAACACAATCAGCAACGAAATAGCTGATCCAAAAGCTCTTGAAGAGGGGTTTAAAAATGTTAAAGATCAAGGAAGTTTTTCTACGCCCTACGTATCAGTAGTAATCCCAGAGTCTTTGGCATATTCTAGAGAATTTTCTTTGCCAAAAGTAAAACTAGAGGAATTCAATGAAGCCATTTCTTGGCAAGTAAAAGACATCTTTCCCTTTGCTGAAGATGAGGTTTATACAGACTGGAAATTACTTCATCAAGACGACAAAACAATAACCGCACTTGTTATAGCAGTTCCCAAAAAAATTATTGACACCATCAGACTATCCCTATCCAAGGTTGGTCTTTTTCCAGTCAACATAGAGCCCGCAGTTTCTGCCCTTTCAAGAGTAGTCACCTTAGAAAACAAACCCTTAGTGGGTTTATTGGAAGTAGATCAAAATGGCTCATCAGCAAGTTTGATTGAAAACGGAATTTCACTTCTAACAACAACCAATCCGCACAACAATCAACAAGATGTAACAGACACATTAACTTTCGCAATTCAGTCACTATCGCATTACTATCAGACCAAAAAAAAGAAAGATCCATCTGGAATGGAGCTTTATATTTCAGGCAATAAAGCAAGCAACGAACTTGCAAGCAGTCTTGCAAATAAGGTAAATCTAAAGGTTTCAGTATTAGACATAAAAAATATAACCCCATCATTTCATCAAGCGTATGCAGCAGCCTCATCGCAAGCTTTGTCTCCAGAAAGTGAAATTTCAATAAACCTTATCCCTCAAGACCTTCAAGAATGGTATCAGGGTCACCACCTGCTATCTATCTATAAAAAAACATCAAAAATACTCACTGTAATTTTTATAATTTTAACCCTTCTTGCTATTGGAAATACTTCATATTTAACACTTCTCAAAAATCAAGCTATTTCTAGCTTGGCCTCACAACCACCTCTTGATCAAAAAGTAATTAATACAGCCAACATCATCAAAAAAGCAAATAGAGTAAATAAACTTTTTCCAGAGAAAATAGGTCCGCAGGAAGAGTTGGTTGAGGCGCTTTCTTTAGTGCCAGAAACCATAAAGGTGGAAAGTGCTACATTTGAAATTTCCACAAACACATTTCAAATGTTTGGTGTATCTGCGAATAGGGAGGATCTAATTCAATTCAAGAATGATCTAGAGTCATCAGAAATATTTCACAAAGTTAGCCTACCTTTGGGTGTATTAACCAGTAAAGAAAATGCAAATTTCTCCATAAAATTTACTATTAAACCACCTACAAAATGAGTCAAAACAAAAATTCAAACATCCAAGAACAAGTAAAAAAATTTCAAATAATCACTGCCATGCTAACAATAATTTCAATCACAGCTCTTGTATTTGGAATATTTTTTTCCAACAAAATCTTAAAAAACATCACAACCACCAGACAGCAAATAAGTGCTCAAGAAGCGCAAATTCAAGCATCAATAGACCAGGCAGATTTTTTCAAAAACAATCAAGAGATGATTGAAACCATAGAAAAATCACTTCCCAACCAGGACAATATTGTCGACATGGTCAGAGAAGTTGAGGCACTGCAAGAAGAAATTGGTTTCAAGCCATTATTTAATTTTTCTGCCATAGTCCCGACTAAAGAAGGTAACGAAATATTCGTTCCATTCAACATGAAAGTTACCACCAATGCACTAAAAATGATCGACTTTCTAAGAAGGTTTGAAAAAATCTGCCTGGTCTATTGATGCTTGAATTTGCGCTTCTTGAGCACTT